>JBBQQW010000240.1:0-1993 GCA_038215455.1 Armatimonadota bacterium | reverse complement strand
AGTCGCGACAGGCGGGGGTGGGGGAGTCAAGGCAACGGGAGGTTTATTCTCCGCTGCCACTGCAACTACACAAAGAGACAAGAAGATCATCAGGCACAAATATCGCATAACACCTACCCTCACCAATTATACCATGAATATTAGAAAAACTTTCGTAGATGTCCATATTTTGGCAGGATATCCACTGGTGTAGCTGGTAACTTATGGGAAGATCGACTTTAATTTTGGCCCGCTAATTTTCGGGCAAACATACGGGAGGATATAGAAGATGAAAGTTGGAGTATTCGCGGTGCTCTTCAGCCAATTATCGCTGGAGAAAGCATTGGACTACATCGTCGAGACCGGCTGCGAGGCCATCGAGATCGGCACCGGTGCATATCCGGGTGGTGCACATTGCCCGCTGGATGAACTGGTCGCCGACAAGAGCAAGGCGTTGGCGTGGAAGAAGCTGATCACCGACCGCGGTTTAACGATCTCCGCTCTTAGCTGCCACGGCAATCCGCTGCACCCCGACGCTGCCTTTGCTAAGAAAGATCACGAGGTCTTTGTGAAGACGGTCGAGTTGGCCTCCATGTTGGGTATCGAGACCGTGGTGACCTTCTCCGGTTGCCCAGGCGATCATCCCGGCGCGAAGTATCCTAACTGGGTAACCTGCGCCTGGCCGCCTGACTATACAGAGATTCTCAAATATCAGTGGGACGAGGTAGCGATCCCGTATTGGAAAGAGCAGAATGCCCTGCTGGAATCCAAGGGCGTGCGCGTGGCTTTAGAGATGCACCCCGGCTTCATGGTCTACAGTGCGGAGACGGCACTGCGCCTGCGCAACGCTTGCGGCAAGAATATTGGCATCAACTTCGATCCCAGCCACCTCTTCTGGCAGGGGGTTGACCCGGTTTACGCCATCCGCGCCCTGGGCGACAGCATCTTCCACTTCCATGTGAAAGACTGCAAAATCGACGAGATCAATAGCAAAACCAATGGCGTACTGGATACCAAAAACTATGCGGATGAAATCAACCGCGCCTGGGTATTCCGCACCGCTGGCTACGGCCACCCCGCCACCACCTGGAAGGACATCGTCAGTGCCTTGCGCATGGTGGGCTACGATGGGGCACTCTCTATTGAGCATGAAGATAGCCTGATGAGTATCGACGAAGGCTTCCGCAAAGCAGTCTGGTTCGTGAAGAACTGCATCATCAGCGAGAAGCCGGGCGCGGCATACTGGGCGTAATAATATGGGTAATTCCGTCATAGAGGCGGCGCGCATTGTTCGTGACGGTGGTGTGGTGGCTTTCCCCACCGACACCGTCTACGGGCTGGCGTGCGATATGAATAATGATGCGGCAGTGCGTCGGATATATGCCATCAAGGGGCGTCCGGCGCATATGCCACTCATTATCATGCTTCCTGCCTCCTCGCAGTTGGATCAGGCCGCCACCACTGTAACCCCTTACGCGTTGGAGATGATGGAGCAATTCTGGCCGGGTGCGCTCACTATCATCCTGCCCGCACGCCCTGGATTGCCGGAGCTGGTACTGGGTGGTGGCAATACCGTGGGGCTGCGCATCCCCGACCATAATATCGCGCGTGAGTTGCTGCATATCGCGGCGCGTCCGCTGGCCACCACCAGCGCCAACCGTAGTGGCAACCCGGCACCGGATACTGCAGCATGGGTGGCGGAGGAACTGGGCGAAGATGTCGACTACATCCTTGATGGCGGTGTCTGCCCTGGTGGCATGGCCTCGACTGTCTTGAATTGTACCGTTGAGCCACCCCAGATTCTGCGGCCTGGCCCCATAACAGCAGCACAGCTTGGATTATAACATTAGGAGTAGATTATGCAAGAGAGTTATTTGCCAGCAGATGTGATGTCACGCGCAGACTGGTTCGTGAATGACCGCTTCGGCATGTTCATCCATTGGGGCCTGTACGCCATCCAGGCATCGGGTGAGTGGTGTTTGAACAACGACGCGATCCCATACGATGAGTATCG
>JBBQQW010000239.1:0-2107 GCA_038215455.1 Armatimonadota bacterium | reverse complement strand
CTAAACCCAGCTACTATGGCAGTACCCCGAACAAAGACCAGGAATACCTGTATTTCAGCAACCAATATGCCATGAGCACGCTCTACTCGCCGGAGACCGGCATCGAGACCACGGGCACCATCCTGCCGCAAACGACGATGTTCAAGGCCGTGCTGCTGGACAAAGATAACACCCGCGCTTTCGGGATGAGCAACGGCTATCACCGCCCGAACCCGGCGGAGGGGCGCACGCCGTATGACCAGTATCACCAGCAGGGGAGCGCGGCGCTGGACGTGACCTACGTCAATCGCCCTGAGGATGAGCGCACCAAAAATCGCGGCATCTTCTGCGTGCCTGCCGGATTGATGGAGCCGGAGATAAGTGGTGGCTGGTACTTCTGGCAGGTGAATAAAGCCTATCTGGCAGCGCGCCCTCTCAATGGCAACGCCTCCTTCGTCGACATCCTCCCGACCGTGAAGGATTACCGTTACCTGGTCTCCCCCGGTGCCCTCACCGGTTGGGCGGTACAGCTGGGCGAGCAGCCAAGCTACGCTACGCTGGCGGATTTCCAAGCGGCGGTGCTGCGCAATTGCGACCTCGACACCCGTGACTTCACCCCGGAAAAGCGGCTGGTTTCCCTGCGCACACTAGATGGTAATGTCATCAAACTGCGCCACACCGGCGGCCCGGGTGGCCGTCCGCAGATCTGGACAGATGGCAAAGAGGTCAGCTACGACAACTGGCCGGTATTCGAGTCACCCTATATGCGCGAGGATATCAACACTGGTAACCTGGCGTTGAACGATGGGGTGAATACGCTTAGCATCAACTTCAAAAACGACTGGCCCGTCTTCGTGCCGGGGAAGGCGAAGTAATACAGCGAGCAAATTACAGCGTGATATGTGGCTTCAGCTCCTCCAGCGTCTTCTCGCCAATGCGGGGGATATTCAGGAGCTGTGCGTAGTCGGTGAAGGGGCCATTTTTGGTACGGAAGTCGATTATCGCCTGTGCCATCACCGGGCCGACGCGGGGGAGGCGCTGCAGCTCTTCCAGCGTGGCGGTGTTGACATTGATCTTCTCCTCACCGGTCACTTTGGCGGAAGTCGTGGGTTTGGTATCCACTGTTGTTACCGTACCAGTTGTGGTGGGCAGCTCGTTTTGCTGGTTCTCTACCTGTGGTGGTGGATTGCTGGCACTGATCTTCGCCCATTCTGTGCGCGTGGGCACGGTGATCTTTTGCCCGTCTTGCAGGTGCGCCGCCAGGTTCAGCGCATCCGGATAGCCTTCCTCGGTTGCTCCGCCTGCCGCTTTCAGCGCATCATTGATACGCGCTCCGGGGGCGAGTGTGTAGACGCCGCTATGCACCACAGCACCGGCGATGTGTATAGTGACGGCCTGCGTCAACGCAAATGGCGCGAGGCAAACTGTTCCGACACCTTTGATGGTGAGCGCTCTATCTGCTCTGACGTAGTTATCCACTTGCAGGAGATTCACGAGCGAATTGTTTGTCCAAATCTGATCAGCTGATAATTCTACTCTACAACCGAGAGAAACACGCCCCGCTTTGGCATCCAGATCGATACCACCAGCCCCTAGAGTGAGTCTACTGTTGGAAATAGGGAAGACGATGTCACCAGTAGAGCGGGAAGGAATGATGATCTTACGTACGGAAACATCCGCGCCGAGGGAGGTCAGTTCATTTGCTGCGGTCGAATTAAAGTAGACATCATCATTTGCACCGGGGAAGCCGGGGGCAGGTGTTTTGCCATCCGAGGTCGTTGACCAATTTGCAGCATTGTTCCACTTATGCTGGTCAGGTGCCTCCGCCTTCCCGGTCCAGTACATATCAGCGGTGAATGCCGGGAGAGCCAGCAGTAATAGCAGGTGGCATATCGCGAATGGGAATAAGCAGTTACGGATCAACATGTTAACAACCTCTCCTACTAATAAATATTTTGCGGACGCTTTGCCCATTGGTTTCACCTAACCCCCAGCCCCTTCCCTGCGAGAGAAGGGGTGCCGATTCAATGATTATCTATTGAAAAACGATCATTCTCCCCCTTCCCTCGCCGGGAAGGGGGCCGGGTGGTTAGGTGAAAACAAGGCTAACGCCATTGATACGACAACA
>JBBQQW010000238.1:0-2186 GCA_038215455.1 Armatimonadota bacterium | reverse complement strand
GATTCCGTCTGCAGCCCCATGGCGCGCGCGGTTTTGCGGATGCTGGTACGCTCGAAGTGCGCGGATTCCAGCAAAATATCGGTGGTGGCCTCGGTAATCTCGGAGTTCTCGCCCCCCATAATACCCGCCAGCGCCACCGGGCGCGCGGCATCGGCGATCACCAGGTTATTCTCGTTAAGGGTGCGTGCGGTGCCGTCGAGGGTGGTGAATGCCTCGGCAGCGGTGGCGCGGCGCACGATGATGGTCTGCTCCGCCACCTGGCGCAGGTCAAAGGCGTGCAGTGGCTGCCCCAGCTCCAGCATCACATAGTTGGTCACGTCCACCACGTTGCTGATGGGGCGTACCCCGGCGGCCGTCAGGCGCTGCTGCACCCACTCCGGCGACGGGCCGATCTTCACGCCCAGGATGACGCGGGCGACGTAGCGCGGGCACAGGTCCGGTGCCTGCACTATGACCTTCGCCAGCGTGTTCACGTCGGGGCCGTTCTCGCACAGGGTAAAGGTCGGATGCACCACGCCGACGCCGGTGAGTGCGCCTACCTCGCGGGCTATCCCCACCATGCTCAGCGCATCACCACGGTTGGCGTTCACGTGGGTATCCAGCACCAGCTCGCCGGCCACCTCGGTGGTCTCCTCGACCTCAAAGCCCGCCATCGTCAGCTTGTCCGCCACGATATCCGCTGCCAAACCAGTCGGCACCAATTCACTCAACCACCCATTAGGAACTCGCATCATTTACCTCAATCAGCTTTTTCTCCGCGCACCTGCACGAAATGAATTATTATGAAAGCCAGCAGACAACCTGCCCCCAGCACCGTCGGCGGACGCCAGTCCTCGGTCTCCACCCAAAATGGATAGAGCGACATAGCGACCACAACGACCCCCACCAGCCGGGCAAACCAATCCGGCAACGCCGAGGGCAGCCGCGCGGCCAGTGCAAAAAGCACCACCCCCGCCACCGCCGTAGCCATCGCCATCAAACTTGTTGCCGACAGTAGATACTGCACATCAATCCTCGCCTCCTATTATAGCTATAGCATTAAAGTAGTGGCAAGGAAGATGGTGGATGCGCCCCCTAGCCCTACAAACATTGACACCAACTGAAATAATTATTACACTATAGTGTAATAATTATTATGGAGCTACAAAGATGGATGGTGGATTTTATATAACTCGAGAGCGACTACGTGAGCGCATACTCACAGATGACTCGACCCGTATCCAGATGCTCACTGGCCCGCGCCAGGTAGGCAAGACCACACTGCTGTTGGAATTAGCGCAGGATTTCGGCGAACGTTCCATCTATCGCGCTGCCGATGTCGAAGGGGTAGCGCAACCAGGATGGTGGAGTATCCAATGGGAGCGTGCTACGCGCATGGCACGCACGGGGAAGACCCTTTTCATCATTGACGAAATCCACACCATGCCCAACTGGGCGCGTTTGGTAAAAGTCGCCTTTGACGAAGCCTCTCGCGAGAAACTTCCCCTGCAGATCATTGTTTCTGGCTCCGCAGCGCTTCCTCTTACCACAGGGGCACGCAATGAACTGGCTGGGCGTTTTGAGTTGCTCACCCTGCGTCACTGGACAGCACGTGATCTGGCGCAGGCATTCCACCTGACACCTGATGAAGCGGCAGAAGTATTTGTCCGCTATGGCGCGTTTCCGGGAGAGTTAGAGCGTCGGCATGATTATGCGCGTTGGCGCGAATATATTTTGCACGCCATCCTTGATCCCGCGCTTAATCGTGATCTGCTGCTCTTAGATCATATTCAGAAGCCAGCACTGCTACGCCAGATAAACAGCATCGCCAGCGCACAGCCCGGTGAGATCATCTCGCTGCAGAAGTTGGCCGCTATTTTACTGGAGAAGGGTACACTCCCTACTATCTCGCATTACCTAAGCTTGTTAGGTGAAGCATATCTGCTGGCCGCGCTTGATAAGTATTCCGAGCGGGAATTGCGTCGTCGTGCCTCACCGCCGAAGCTGGTGCCACTCTCCAACGCCTTCCTCACTACGTATAGCGATGCTGTCCCCCCCACTGCCGCGCAGGAGCCGAAACGCTGGGGGCGTTGGCTAGAGAACGCTTGTCTTAGCGCGACGATAAACGCTGGCCACCAGGTATCATATTGGCGTGAAGAACCGCACGAAGTTGATATGGTGATCACGGGTAACAACACAAATTGGGC
>JBBQQW010000237.1:0-2456 GCA_038215455.1 Armatimonadota bacterium | reverse complement strand
GGATTTCTTCAGGATGTACTTCATCGCCTCATCTGTGCCTTAGTCTTTTTGTTGTTCTTTCTGCGCGGCCTCATTAGCGTGGTCAGGGATTTTTTGCCGTTGCGTCTGCAATATCGGCACGATGCCCAGCATATGCCCTTTGGCGTCCGTGAAGGTGAGCCCCAGTTCTTTGCCACCCTGTCCCACCTTCTGGATGAACGCTTTGTAGAGCGTGCCCGCCTCTGAACCAGGCATGGTAGTTTGCAACTGCCCCAATATCGCCAACTGCTCCTCCAGGGGTATATTGGCGGAAGCCGCCATCGCGCCGATATTTTTAATAGCTTCCGCCATCTGCGCGCCGGTAGTTTTGAAGGCCGCCACTGTCTGCGCCATACCACCAGAGAACATCTGCGCCCACGCCATGTCGGACATATCTTTCGCCAGCGGCTTATAGATGCCATATCCGGTAGTGAAAGCCGATACCATCTCCGCCACCGATGCCTTGGTAGCGGAGGCGGTCAACGCCGCTGCGGCAGTAAATTCACCCACCGCAGCATCGGAAAGGTTCGCCAGCGCGCCTTTCACTTCATAACAGGTGCCGATGAATTCAGCTTTCGATGCGCCGGACCACTGATTGGTGAAGCGCTCGGCGGCGGCGGCAATGGCATCCAGGTCTTTCACGCCCTCGGACTTCAACCCGGCCAATCCGCTTTGTGTCTCGATGGTGGCCGCGGCAAACCCGGCGGGGATGGCCATCAGCGCCAAACCGGCCCCCATGAGGGTCGCGCCTTGCTGGATCAACTCAATGTTCTGCGAGATGCGCTGACTCGACGCGGCGATAGTGGCATCCAGCGATTGCATGGACGACTGCACCCGCCCCGCGTTTTGCGAGAACGAATCTTTCATGGAGACCATAATGCCCAGGCCGAGATCTTCCATTATTTACCATGCTCCACAGTGGTTGTTTTCTTCCGCAGTGTGTCAGTATCTTCCGGCTCTGTATTTGATTCAGGCAACAGGTGGCGAATGGCGTCTAGCAGCAATGTTTCCACTACCTCAATGCCCGCGTTGCGAATGGCCTGCTCTATCTGCTGTCGGGCATCATCCCCGATACGTGTTAATAAACTCATGACTTACTCCTCATCGTCTGTTACGATTTCAAAAAACGACACCCCAGGCGACTGCCCGGTGCGATATGGGGGTGATACGGGATCATCAGCGCCGATGATTACTCGATCTTCAGCGCGATATACCGCTTCCCCCGTGATGGTCACCAGCTGTCGAACTGCCATTTCATCTCCTTATAGTGGTTGCCAGATATATTGATCGCTGGCGTTCTTAACACAGATATGCACGGAATCAGCAGTTTCTACATCACCTTGTAAGAGCCGCATGTGCCCGTGTAATTCATCAGTGGCGATCGGCAGTTCTGTACAGGTAACAATCCCGGGGGCCGTCAGGCGTTGCCAATAATCGTTACCATCAATATTCCCCCGGATGAAGAGGATGGGATACGGATCATCTGAAGTGGTGGATGTCTGTAACCAGAATTGTCCCGGGCTGACTGCACCATTTTCACTGATATCCGTCGGGTCACACGGTTGCACATAAATGATGCCGGTGTAGCGTAGCGGTGTTGATGAACTCATAGACATGACCGTCCTCCTTTTACGAAAATAGTTCCAAATTCCAAATTCCAAATTCCAAGGTTTGTTTAATCGTCGCGCCCGAAGGCTCTCAAGCCCAGCCATTCACGGCTGGGGAAGGTACGACATCGAATTTTTCATCCCCAAGTAATGAAGCGCACTTCATTACTGATTCCTTTTACTAAGCGCATGAGACCTCTGCTGCGCTCACCTCGACCAATGTGATACGCGCCACCCATCGCATTGTGTTGTTGGCGATGCCTTTCGCTTGAATCGTGAGTGCGCCGTTCTCAATAGTTAATTTGACATCGAGTTCGGGGTGAGTAAAAGCAATGGCATGAAGCGTGTAATCATTGGCGATATCACCGGCCAGATTATCGATTAGCCCGGTGATCTCGAACGCCGCCCGCGTTGTCTCGGGTGCGTAGAATAATGAGCGGCCGATAAGCAGAATATGGAACAGCGCAGAGTATTCAGGCGCAATGTTGATAGCCTCGTATTGTCCATCAAGCGCCAGCGTCGTCCAGTTGTCACCACTGGTAATTCCACGTGCCACCAGCACGCTCGTCTGCGCATCGCCGGGAGTGTAGAAGTAGCCTGCGGAGTGTACCTGTTCACCGTACCGGCTGGCGCATCCACCCTGGCCACCCGGAATAGCGCAATATGGTGCATTAGCGCGATTGTTCTCTCCACCGCCGATAGTAGCGCCATTGCCGGTAGACGAATTATCCTTACCACCACCGATAGTGGAGTAATCGCCACTCCCCGCGGGTAAATCCTCCGCGATGCTCGTCTGCAGGTCTACTGCTCCTAAACCGCGCAGTCGCCCAT
>JBBQQW010000236.1:0-2579 GCA_038215455.1 Armatimonadota bacterium | reverse complement strand
GCTATCCTGATATCTGAGACTATCAATCTACAGAAAGTCCCTGCGTCTTATGGTGAGTGATTCTGCTGGTAGACAGCCGAATGATGTCGATGATGGCGGTTTTCTCGCTGGGATTGAAATCCCGGCTGTAGGGTGCTTGATCTTTTAGCCATGTGCTTTAGCGCGTGGTGAAACAACCCCGTTCCCACCCCACAATCCTGCCAATTCTCTAACATCAATCACAATATCGCACAGCTAAAAAAAGGAAAACGCCCCCTGCGGGTGAATTACATACTATAATAACTGTTTTGGGGGGTATGTGATGAGCAAAGTTAAATTGGCGCTGGTTAGCGTCTCGGATAAGACCGGGCTGGATGAATTTGTGCGCGGGTTGCATGCGCTGGGGGTGGAGTTTATCTCTACCGGCGGCACGAAGAAGGCGATTGCCGCGGCAGGGGTGCCGGTGCGCGACATCTCCGATTATACTGGCTTCCCGGAGATGATGAACGGGCGCGTGAAGACGCTGCACCCGAAGGTGCACGGCGGGCTGCTGGCGCTGCGCGATAACCCGGAGCATATGGCGCTGGCGGCGGAGCACGGCATCAGCATGATCGATATGGTGGTGGTGAACCTCTACCCCTTCGAGGCCACCGTGGCGCAACCGGGCGTGACGCTGGAGGATGCTATCGAGAATATCGACATCGGCGGCCCCAGCATGGTGCGCTCGGCGGCGAAGAATTACCGCAGCGTCGCCATCGTCACCGATCCGGCGCATTACAGCAAGGTGCTGGAAGAGATGCGCGCCAGCGACGGCGCGGTGAGCGACCAGACGCGCGCGGAGCTGGCGGTGGCGGCCTACACCCTCACCAGCGGCTACGACACGGCGATATCCACCTGGCTGCGCAAGAATATGCTCAAGGAAGCGGGTATGCCCGCGGTGGTGAGCATCCGCGGTGCCAAGGTGCAGCAGGTGCGCTACGGCGAGAACCCGCACCAGGCGGCAGCTTTCTACGGCACCCTCGGCGCTGCCCCCTACGGGCTGGCGTCGGCGCAGGTGCTGCAGGGCAAAGAGCTGTCCTTCAATAACTACCTCGATCTGGAGGCCGTGCTCTCCGGCGTGCGCGACTTCACCGCCCCCACCGCCTATATCGTGAAGCACACCAGCCCCTGCGGCGTGGCGAGTGACGACGTGCTGGCGACGGCCTATTCCCGTGCGCTGGAGTGCGACCCGCTCTCCGCTTTCGGTGGTATTGTGGGCTTCAACCGCGAGGTTGACGGCGACACGGCGAAAGTGATGCTGGAGGGGATGGCCAAATACGGCTTCCTCGAGTGCATCCTCACGCCCGGCTTCACTGCCGAAGCGCGTGAACAGCTGGCGGCGAAGAAGAACCTGCGTCTGGTGGTAGTGGAAGATATCTACGCCACTGACGCCTATGACTTCAAGCGCGTTACCGGCGGATTTGTGGTGCAGGAGCCAGATGCCAAACTGGACGCCGACAAGCTGACGGTGGTCACCGACGTCGCCCCCACCGACGCGCAACTGGCGGCGCTTAGCTTCGCCTGGCGCGTGTGCAAATCCACCAAGTCCAACGCCATCGTCTATGCCAATGGCACCCACACGGTGGGCATCGGCGGCGGGGTATACTCGCGCGTGGACGCCAATAAGATCGCTGCCGATAAGGCGGGCGCACGCTCGCAGGGTGCGGTGCTGGCCTCCGACGCCTTCTTCCCCTTCGCCGATAACATCGCGGTAGCCGCCAAAGCCGGCATCACCGCCATCATCCAGCCCGGCGGCAGCATCAAAGACAACGACGTGATCGATGCCTGCAACAAACACGGCATCGCCATGGTGTTTACGGGGGTCAGGCATTTCCGCCACTAATGTGGGGAAAATGCGTTCCAAGTTCCAAGTTCCAAATTCCAAATATTGCCGTAAGCCGAATAATTTTCCTACAGCAACCAGAATCTTTTCAATTATGCATCACTCGATGAAGACTTGGAACTTGGAATTTGGAATTTGGAACAAAACAGAAATCCTGAAAGGAGATTATTCTATGCGTTCCGATACAATCAAAAAGGGTTACGAAAGAGCGGGGCATCGCGGGCTGTTGAAGGCTTGCGGGGTTACCGATGCGGATATGGGCAAGCCGTTCATTGGCATTGCCAATTCTTACACGGATATCGTGCCGGGGCATATCCATCTGAACAAATTCGCCGAGATGGTGAAGGATGCCGTGCGCGCGGCGGGTGGGGTGCCCTTTGAGTTCAACACCATCGCGGTGGATGACGGCATCGCCATGGGGCACGTGGGCATGCGTTACTCATTGCCCAGCCGCGAGTTGATCGCTGACGCGGTGGAGACCATGACAATGGCGCACTGCTTCGACGCGCTCATCTGCATCCCCAACTGCGACAAAATCACCCCCGGTATGGTGATGGCCTCGCTGCGCATCAACGTGCCCACCATCTTCCTCACCGGCGGCCCGATGAAGGCCGGTATCAAGCCGGACGGCACCAGCGGCGACCTTATCTCCATCTTCGAGGGCGTGGGCCAATACCAGGCGGGCGAGCTGGATGACGCCGGGCTGAAGGCACTGGAA
>JBBQQW010000235.1:0-2665 GCA_038215455.1 Armatimonadota bacterium | reverse complement strand
CCTGCGTCTGTGGCATCAATAACCCGCCTGTCACCATCAAGGTGAATGAGTGTGCAATTATCGACCGCGCCTTTGATGAAGGCTGGGTCACCCCGCGCATTCCGGCGAAACGAACCAGCAAGAAAGTCGCCGTCGTCGGCTCCGGCCCCACCGGGCTGGCCGCTGCTGCACAGCTGAATCAAGCCGGGCACAACGTAACCGTATTCGAGCGTGCCGACCGCATCGGCGGCCTGTTGATGTACGGCATCCCCAATATGAAGCTGGACAAGTGCGTGGTGCAGCGCCGCGTGGACTTGCTGGCCGCAGAAGGCGTAACCTTCGTCACCAATACCGAGGTTGGCGTGAATTACCCGGTAGCACAACTGCAGGCGGAGTTCGATGCTATTGTCCTCTGTGGTGGTGCCACCAAGGGGCGCGACCTGTGTATCGAGGGGCGTGAGCTGAAGGGCATCCACATGGCGATGGAGTTCCTCACCGCCAACACGAAAAGCCTGCTGGATTCCGAGCTTTCCGACGGGAAAAATATCAACGCCTTCGATAAAGACGTTATTGTCATCGGCGGTGGCGACACCGGCACCGACTGCGTGGGGACATCTATCCGCCACGGTTGCCGCAGCGTTACCCAGTTTGAGATCATGCCCGAGCCGCCCTCCGAACGCCAGCAAAATAACCCCTGGCCGGAATGGCCGCGCGTGCTCAAGGTGGATTACGGGCAGGAAGAGGCCATCTATCGCTATGGGAGCGACCCGCGCGAATACCTGATCTGCACCAAGCGCTTCGTCGGCGACGAGAATGGCAATCTGAAAGAAGTCCACACCATGCGCGTGGAGTGGGCAAAAGAGAATGACCGGCTGGTCACCCGGGAGATCCCCGGCAGCGAGCAAGTCTGGCCCGCACAACTGGTGCTCCTCGCCATGGGCTTTACCGGCCCGGAAGATGCCGCACTGGACGGATTAGGCGTGGCCCGTGATGGCCGCTCCAACGCGCAGGCAGTGGAGGGCAAATATGCCACCAATCTCCCCGGAGTATTCGCCGCAGGCGACATGCGCCGCGGGCAAAGCCTGGTGGTGTGGGCCATCCACGAAGGACGCGAAGCTGCACGCGAGTGCGACCGCTATCTGCAGGGAGAAACCTGCCTGCCATAATCTGGTAGCGACACTATGAACAGCCCACCCGTTAGATTATTTTTGCACGGGTGGGCTTTTTTTACGCCATTTTAGCAGGATTATGCAACTTTGACGTAGAATCAGACATCTAACAGAGAAGTATATTATATGCCATTATTCATCTGGCGAAATTTACAGCTGCAGCTTCCTGACGAATGGGAGATGCTGCGCTATGATAAAGACAAGAGCAATGGGCGCTGCATTTATGCCGATCGCTATCAGCATCGGCTTGAGCTGAGCTGGCGGGTAGTCTGTCGTCCACCGGAACTGGACAAGCTCCTTGACGATTATAAGAAGAAGTGGGCATCGGAGGTGGAGACCGAGATCGGCGAGTCGATAAAAGTCGCTGGCTGGGTAGGATTCCTCACCACTGTCGCCGGGGAGGAGCATTCGCACTTTCTCCGTTACTTCCCCGACGAGAAAACGGTGATTGAGCTGATTTTCCTCTGGCCGAAGGAGCGGGATAAGGGAGAAGAACGCGAAATTCTGGCGTCGTTTGCTATGGAACCATGCGTTGATGGCTTACGCCGCTGGGCGGCTTTTGGGCTGGACTTCCTGGCCAGTGATGATCTGGACATCAGCTATAGCCGTATCGAACCGGGCAATATTCAGCTGGCCTTTGGGGTTCTGAATGAGCAAGAGCGGGAGGAACGTTTTGAGCGCTACGCATTCCTGGAAGATCGGCTGAAGGAGCCGCTGGCAGCCTGGCTGAAGAATCGTCTTCCGCGGGGCGTGGTGCAGGAAAGTGTGGTAGATTACACGCAGGTTGGGCATATCATCACCGGAGTAACCGGGAAGTGGTACCCGAATATATTCATGCGCTGGCTGCGGCGTGGCAAAAAATTTGCCAGCTATGCTTGGGTTTGCCCGGTAGATAAGCGGCTCTATTACCTGCATCTAATCGAAAATATGACCGCTGAACAATCTCGTATTGTTGGTGTCCGTCTCGCCTGTTGCGATGATATTCTGGAGGTAGCATGAGCGGGAAAGCAAAGCCAACGGCAAAACGTAGCGCCAGCTGGCGTATTCTACTGGGGAGCGTCCCCATGCGCAATGAAGCGGTAAAGGAAGAACGACACGACGACAAGAGCGTGCGCCTGGTGGTAGAATTGGAGAAACCATTCTGGTATGTGCCTCCGGTAACCTGGTGGATGAAAGAAAAACCGCACCACGGCTGGGAACTGGGACGGCTGGGTAGCGAGGTATGGGACTGGTGTGATAACCAGCGCACCGTAGAGCAAATAATTGATATATTCAATGCGCAACACGGTTTGCGTTTTCATGAGGGACGTGTTGCAGTGGCACAATATCTTAAAATGTTGGCGGAACGACGATTGCTCTTGTTGAAACCCCCAACGCAGATTAATAACAGCCTGCAAGGAGAATAATCATGTTTGTAATAATCAGTTCAAGTCCAAACGAAAATGGTCTCACAGCTTCTTGTGTAGAAGCAGTTAAGGTGGGCATCCACGAAGCTGGTCAGCACGCAGAGCATATCG
>JBBQQW010000234.1:0-2671 GCA_038215455.1 Armatimonadota bacterium | reverse complement strand
CCTCTTCATGGACGTGCGTCTCTATCTGCCCGAGCTGGGCATATGGGACTTCTGCAACTCCGGCAATCACGCCTCGTGGTATGCGGAGCGCAGCTTTGATCCAAAGGAGAACTTTAAGAAGATCACCTTCCACCCAGCCTTGAAATATTACTTCAAGGAAGGCGGAGCCTCCATGTCCTTCGACGCCAAGCCCGGCCAGATGACCTTTGCGCGGCTGGGATACTACGACGAGAAGCCCTTCATGTATATCACCCTGGGCGACGTGGTGGATCTACCGGAAGCCAAGCGTAAAGAGATCAACGCCAGCACCAACCCGACCTGGCCGCACGTCCACGCCAAGCTGGGCGGTACCATCGACGATTTCATCACCCTCTTCCCGGCCAACCACATCCAGGCCGCCCCGGGCAACCTGGTGCGCCCGCTGACGCAAATCTGCGAGATCACCGGCATCACCCCCATAATAGTAGGCGAAGCCGCCGACAAACGCATCGCCCCAATATGGGAACGCGTGAAGTAGTACCTTAAGAATAACCACGAACAACACGAAAAGCACGAAAAGGGGGCCTATTCGGGAACTAATAATCTGCGAATAGGCCACCACCTCACTGTCCTACATTGAACTTGGAACTTGGAACTATATGCCCGACACTCCCGACACCCCCCAATACGGTGAAACTACCCGCGCTATACATGCGGGGCAGGAGCCGGACGCCGCTTTTGGCGCGCTGGCCACGCCGATTTATCAGACGGCATCCTTCGCCTATGACTCGGTGGAGCAGGCCATTGCCCGCTCGGTACATCTGGAGGAGGGCTACAACTACACGCGCGTGGCCAACCCCACTATCGATGCACTGGAGACCAAGCTGGCTGACCTGGAGGGTGCCGAAGAGGGTATCGCTTTTGCCAGCGGCATGGGGGCCATCGCCGCCACCTTCCTCGGGCTATGCGGCTCGGGGGATCATATCGTCTGCGGCACCAACATCTACGGCGCGACGCAGGGGCTGCTCACCACGCTGCTGCAACGCTGGAACCTGCAGGTTACCTTTGTCGATGCGCGCGAACCGAGCAATATCGCCCGTGCCATCGGCCCGGATACGCGGCTCATTTACCTGGAAAGCCCCTCGAATCCCAGCCTGCAACTGGTGGACCTGGTGGCGGTGGCACAGCTCGCGCATGATCGCAATGTACTCACCGTTATCGACAATACCTTCGCCGGATCGATCAACCAGTTACCGTTGCAACACGGCATAGATTTCGTCATCTACAGCGCTACCAAATATATCAGCGGGCACGGCGACACTCTCGGCGGGGCGGTGCTGGGCAATGCCCACCTGCTGCGCCGCATTCGCCAGGCGCAGATTCTCGTCGGGGCCACCATCAGCCCCTTCAACGCCTTCCTGCTGCTGCGCGGCCTGCAGACATTGCCACTACGCGCCAGGCAGCATAACGCCAACGCCATGGCAGTAGCGCGCTGGCTGCAGGCGAATCCCCGCGTGCCCCAGACCATCTACCCTGGGCTGGAGAGCCACCCACAGCATGAGTTGGCGAAGACGCAGATGTCCGGCTTCGGCGGTGTGGTCTGCTTTGACATGGGCAATGATGAAGCCGCCCGCGCCGTGCAGAACGCCACCAAACTCTGCACCATCGCCAGCAGCCTCGGCGACGTTAAAACGCTCATCTCGCAACCGATTAACCTCAGCCACCGCTACCTCTCCCCCGCAGATCGCAAAATCGCCGGCATAACGCCCGGATTAGTGCGCCTCTCCGTCGGGCTGGAGGATGTAGAAGATATCATCGCCGATCTGGATCAGGCAATAGGGGTATAACAATGAACAGCCGTGAAATCGTCGTCCGTAGGGTGATTGCCAAACCTCTTTTTAGTTTGTCTCGGTCACCACACCGGTGAAATGATTGCAATAAGTTTAGCCCGAAGGGCTTCCATGTTATAGCCCTGGGCACCGCCCAGGGGATACTGCGAACACTGGGGCTGTCGACACCTTCAAGTATGACGCACGCGGTAACGTGCTGCGCCAGGCAAATGGGCGTGAGTTTACTGGCTATACTGCTAACACCTTCACTCGCCATTACAACGCTAACAACCAGTGGGATGGGTATTTAGACGGCCAGGAGGTGCTGAAAAATAAAATCGGGAACATTCCCACTAATGACCTATTGTTCCAATACGACGCTAACGGTAATCCGACGATCTATAGTACAATATATAAGAATACCACTGAGGTAACCTTTGATATGAGCTATGACGCGGAAAACCGGCTGGTGAATATTGACGATAATGTCACCTCGAGCAGCTACGGCTATCGGGATGATGGGTTGCGGGCGCGGAAGGATGATCGCTATTATCTGTATGATGGCAGCAATGTGGTGTGCGAGCTGAATGCCAGCAATGTGCTGCTAGCGGCGATGACGTGGGGGCCGCAGGGGCTGGTGTCGCGCAAGGAGTATAGCGACGGCACGGTGGTCACCGCCAAGTTCTACCAGTTCGACATCCTCGGCAACACCGCCGTCACGCTGGACGCGACGGGGACGGCGCAAAGCTACAGCGACTTCACCGCCTACGGCGAGCGCACCGCCGGTGCCGCCGATGTCTACGGCTACAAGGCGCAGTTCGGCTACTACACCGACACCGAATACGGCTTCATCCTCTGCGGCC
>JBBQQW010000233.1:0-2736 GCA_038215455.1 Armatimonadota bacterium | reverse complement strand
AGGGCAAAACCATAGGTTTTGTCCCGACCATGGGCGCGTTGCACGAAGGACATCTTACGCTTATCCGGCAAGCCGCCAATGAAAACGACTTTGTGGTAGTCAGCGTTTTTGTAAATCCAATACAGTTCAACAATCCCGAAGCTACGGGCCAGATACTGCATGAAGGCGCTGCCGAAGAGGTAGGCGTTGTCGCGCGGGAAGCGGTCATCGGGGTAATTCGTCGCCTCGGTGATACTGGGCAGCTTATTCTCGTGTGCGTATGCGCCGATTAACGCGGTAAAGACCCCGTCATTCAGCCGTCCCTGGTGCGGCGATAGCTGCGATTCGCTGTACACCGCCATCCCCTCGATGAGCCAGAGCGGAGACTGGATATTCGGCTGCTAGGCGTTACCGAGATACTTCTTCCACAGCGCCGGCGTCCCGCTGGTGTTGGTCAGTTGCAGTGCGTGGGTGTACTCATGCACCCCCACATTTGCCCACCAGTTCTCCATGCTCTGCGGGGCACCGGGCATGCCGCGGTAGACGTGGATAGTCGGCTCCCACGGATTCATAAACCCATTCGCCGACACCCCCACATCCTCGATCACCAGCGGAAAATTCTCCGCCGCCCCCCCGGTGAGTGCCTCCACCTTAGGCCGGTAATACTCCACCGTCTCCAACAACTGGAACGCCTGCCCCTCATAACCAGCCGGGTAAAAGACGGTAAAGTGATCCGTCTTCAGCGTATGCCAGTCGATGGCGAAGGCCGGGAGGGAATTCAGTAATAGCAGTAGGAGTAGAAGGTTTCTCATTATTAACCCTTCCCCCGGGTTTCGCCCGAGGCTATGTTATTAATTCGTGCTAATTGTCTCTGCCCGTATCAGGTCTAAATTGAAAGAACGGGCTAAAGGATTCCGCGACACCAGTTTTTAATCCTTAACTCAATGTGTGACGCACTGCGTCACACATTCATTTACCCCGAAGGGGTGATGGAATATAGCCCAGGGCGCAAGCCCTGGGGATGGCATCGATAAATAATATCTCACCCCGAAGGGGTGATGGAAATCCGCCACCCCTTCGGGGTGGGATTAACAATTAAACATCATCCCCAGGGCTTGCGCCCTGGGCTATATTCCGCCACCACTTCGTGGTGAATATTTGTCGACTGTAGCCTGCGACGCTACCGCAGCACCGCCCCCACCCGCTCGGCAAGTGCTGTGCGCACGGTTGCCATGGCGGCGTCTACTTCGGCGTCGGCTAGCGTGCGTTCGGGGGCGCGGAAGGTTAGGCGGTAGGCGAGGCTGCGTAGGCCTTCGGGGATGTTTTTGCCCTGGTAGACGTCGAAAAGCGCTACCGATTCGCAGTTTTCGCCAGCGGCGGCGGTGATGGTAGCGCCCACTTCCACGGCGGGCTGGTCTACCCGCACCAGGAAGGCGATGTCGCGTGCCATGGCCGGGAAGCGCGAGAGTGCGGCGGGGGTGGCACCGTCAGGCGCGGCGATGACTAACAGCTCATCGACATTCAGCTCCGCCAGGTAGGCGCGGCGCGGCAGGTCAAAGTTCTGCGCCACGCGTGGGTGTACTTCACCGAATATCCCCACCGTGCGTCCGCCGATGATGATGCTGGCCGAACGCCCCGGGTGCAGCGTCGGGTGCGCCGCTGGCGCAAAGGTGACCGCGCCCACGTGCAGGTCAGCCAGTAGCTGCTCCAGTATGCCCTTCAACCAGAAGAAATCTATCTCGGCGTCGCCGCCGCCCCAGCGTGCGCTCATCGGTCGCCCCATTAGCGCGATGCCGGCGGTGCGCGTCTCCAGCGGGAGCAGCTCGCCGCTGGCCACGCGCGGCAGCTCGGCCAGGCGTTCGGCACGCTCGCTGTAGTCACAGAGCAGCCCGCCCATGGTATTGCGGAAGATGCGCCCGATCTCGAACAGCTGCACGTCCTCGATGCCGCGCCGCGCGTTGTTGCGCAGTGCCTCCAGCATTGTCAGCAGCATGGTGGGGCGCAGGTGGGTGAACTCCTCGGATTTCGGGTTGCGCAGCGGCACGATCTGCGTGCGCTCCTCGGCATCTTCGGGGAGGAGCATCAGGTCAAAGAGGCGGTAGTCGATGAGGCTGTAGGATAGCCCCTCGCACATGCCCGCGGCGGTGAGCAGGTCGCGCACACGCGTCTCGAAGGCCATCTCCGGCGCTAATCTGCCCGATACCTTGATGTTGCCCGGCACGGTGGTGGGGATATGCTCGTAGCCATTGATACGCGCGATCTCCTCCACCAAGTCCTGCTCTTCCAGCAGGTCAGCGCGGAAGGTCGGGACGGTGATATATACGACATCGCCGGATTCGGCAACGTCCAGCTCCAGCCCGCGCAGCACCTCGATCATACGTGCGGCGGAGATGTCGGTGCCCAGCACTTTGTTGATACGTGCCGGGCGCATGATGATCACGCGCGGCTCCGGTAGGGCGGCGCAGACGTCAATGACGCCCTTCGCCACCGTGCCCCCCGCCCACTCCGCCAGCAGATATGCCGCGCGGTCGGCGGCGCGCACGGCCCCGCTGATGTCCACGATGCGCTCGAAACGGTAGGAGGACTCTGTCTGCAGCCCCATGGCGCGCGCGGTTTTGCGGATGCTGGTGCGCTCGAAGTGCGCGGATTCCAGCAGGATATCAGTGGTGGCCTCGGTTACCTCGGAGTTCTCGCCGCCCATGATACCGGCCAGCGCCACCGGGCGCGCGGCATCGGCGATCACCAGATTATTCTCGT
>JBBQQW010000232.1:0-2793 GCA_038215455.1 Armatimonadota bacterium | reverse complement strand
AACTGTATGAAGCCGAAAAGCATTCAGCCGGAGGAGGGCAAGTTCGACTTCGCCATGGCCGACGCGCTGGTGCAGTTCGCGCAGGACAATGGCATCACCATCACCGGTCACTGCCTGGTATGGCACGACGCCTGCCCGGAGTGGTTCTTTCTCGATAACGGCAAACCCGCCAGCCGCGAGCTGGTGTTGGCCCGCATGAAGACGCACATCCAGACGCTGGTGGGGCGCTACCGGGGCAAGATCAAAGGCTGGGATGTGGTGAATGAGGCCCTTAGTGATGACGGCAAAGAGTACTGGCGCGCTACCAAATGGCACCAGAGCATCGGCGATGATTTCGTCGAAAAAGCCTTCATCTACGCGCATGAAGCCGACCCCGACGCCGAACTATACTACAACGAATATAGCAATGAGTATACCGGGAAGCGGAAGCGGACGCTGAAGCTCATCGCCGACCTGCAGGCCAAAAATATCCGCATCGACGGCGTCGGCATCCAGGGGCACTGGGAGATGGACAAAATCCCCTTCCAGGAGATCGAGGACAGCATCGTTGCCTTCCACCAGGCGGGCGTGAAGGTAATGATCACCGAGCTGGACGTCGACGTGGTGGCGCGCAATGTCACCGGTGCCAACGTCTCCGCTGTGGACAAATCAACCGCTGATCCCTATATCAACGGCTGCCCGCCCGAGGTGCTGGAGCGGCAGGCGCAGCAGTATGCCCGGCTCTTCACCCTCTTCAAAAATCATGCCGACGCCGTCACCCGCGTCACCTTCTGGGGCCTGCACGATGGCCGCAGTTGGCTGAACAGCTGGCCGCGCAAACGCACCAACTACCCACTGCTCTTCGACCGCCAATCCCACCCCAAGTGGGCCTTCGACGCAGTAATCGCCGCCGGACAACGATCATCAATGAAATAATGGGGGGTGAATATGCCTAAGTTCTACCTAACCCCCAGCCCCTTCCCTGCGAGGGAAGGGGTGCCGATGAAAAACTTTAGGCACGAAAAAGCAGAATCATTCGATTGGACACCCCCTTCCCGCGCCGGGAAGGGGGCCGGGGGGTTAGGTAAGCCCCCGGCGAATGAAAACGAGCGATAATCAACAATCAGATGGAGAAACAATATGCGAAAATGCCCTTTTTGTAGTAGTGAGTGCGACGTAGCCGAGGTCTTTTGCCCGAAGTGCGGGCGCGAGATGCCGGCACCGTATGAGACCGCGCAGACGGAGGACGACGGCTATGACCAGGGCGATTTCGCCAATCCGTTGCCCGTGCAGAATACCGCCGGGCCGAAGCTGGTAGATGTCGCCCGGATAGTGCCGGAGGAGCTGGCGCTGGTGACGCAACAACTGGCCAACGCCGGGATATCCTTCGCGCTGCACCCCGACCCGCAGATGCCTGGCTTCCGCGATTATGTGGCGCAGCTGGGCGGCGTGCATATCCTGGTGCGCGAGGAAGATGCCCCGGCGGCGTGGCAGGTGCTGGGGCGCGCCAAGGTGCCCGCCGCCGAGCAAACTATCCTTAGTGGCGCGGAAATCATCATTGGCGAGCACTCCTTCAACCCCGGCTCGATAGTGCTGGCGCGGGGGAAAGTACTGGAGATCCTCAACTTCGCCATGCCGGACCCGGAGAGCGGCGCGAGTTACCTTGATCTATCTGGCTACATCATCAGCGCCGGATTCATCGACCTGCATCTCCACGGCCTGCACGGCATCGACGCCACCGGGGCCTCCGCGGAGCAGTTCGCGCAGCTGGCAAAGACCGCCGCCGAGTATGGCATCACCGGCATCATGCCCACCACCTACGCCTGCTCGGTGGATACGCTGGCCACTACGCTGGCGGCATTCCGCACGGCGCAGGAGGGTGATACCGGGGGCGCACACCTGCTCGGGCTGCACCTGGAGAGCAATTTCATCTCCTCCGAATACGCCGGGGCACAGCCGCGCGAGTATATCTTCGCCCCGAACAGCCCCGACGGCCTGCGCGTGCGGGCACTGCTGCAGGAGTATGCCGATGTGATTGAGATCGTCACCCTCGCCCCCGAGTTACCCGGTGCCATGGAGCTGATCGCCGAACTGCGCGCGAAAGGGATCATCGTCAGCCTGGGGCACTCCGGCGCGGATTACGACACCAGCATCGCAGCAATAGAGGCGGGCGCGACCATGGCCACGCATATCTTCAACCGCATGCCACCGCTCAATCACCGCACCCCCGGCCTGCTGGGGGCGGCGTTGGAGCGCGACGAAATCTTCGCCGAATTCATCGCCGATGGACAACACCTGCACCCCGCGATCATCTCCATGCTCATCACCGCCAAGGGCGGCGAACGCTGCACGCTGATCTCCGACGCATTGCCGATGACCGGCACCGGCGACGGCCCGGCCACCTTCGCCGGGCAAACAGTCACCGCGCGCGACGGCGCAGTATACGGCGACGGCCACCTGGTAGGCTCGGGCACCGCAATTGATGGCGGCGTGCGAACCCTGGTAGAGACAGTAGGCTGGGACCTGGGCGAGGCGCTGGCCATGGCCTCCGCCACCCCCGCCACCGCCATCAACCGCCCCGACTTAGGCCGCCTGCTGCAGGACGCCACCGCCGACCTGGTAGTGCTGGATCAGAACCTGGTGCCAGTGCTGACGCTGGTGGAGGGTGTGGTGGTGTTTGATGGACGGTCGACCTAACCCCCCGACCCCCTTCCCGGCGCGGGAAGGGGGAGCTGATGGAGAGAAATTATTTGAAAAGGGTAAGAATTGTAGGAACGTACGTAAAGGTGTAACCGTACAATTGGACACACCCTT
>JBBQQW010000231.1:0-3143 GCA_038215455.1 Armatimonadota bacterium | reverse complement strand
CACGCCGGCGGGTCTCCCCGTTCCTCTTCTCGGTTGGCCAGACGTATGTCGGGATAGCTGGCGAAGATCAATTGAGCAGCCGCCGCATAATCCTGGGCTGACACGAGCAACGTGCCCAGCACGTTTGGCCCGATGGCTTCCTCAATTGCTGCACGAGTATCAGCATTCAGGCCGGGCTTCCACTCCAATTCACGGTACAGCGGCGTAGCGGTTATCAGTTGCCGGTTTAATGCCTGACAGGCCTCACGGAAGCCGGGTATCGCCGGGGCGATCTCTTCCTGGGTCGTCAATTGTGTGATATCTGCTTCAACTACTGCCAGTGAAGTTCGGTGTTCCAGCAATATGCGTTGCTGAGCGGACTGTTCACCGCTAAGGTTCAGCAGGGCATCCTGTGCTTCGTTCTGGTAACTACCGAAGATTATCTCTTCGACCATACTTACGTCAGCTAAACGTAGCTGGGCGTCAATCTCAGCGAGGAGCGGGCTGATGGAGAAGGGCAACTCACCGCGCCGACGATGCAAGGCGTCGTATACCTGTTTGAGAACCGCTTGCCAGGATCGAATGGCCTCACGATTGCCACGTTCTGCTGCTGACTGCTCCTGCTCGCGCAGCTTCACGGCGGATTGCTTCTGCTCATGTATCGCACGCAGCCGCGCTTCATCTGTTGTAGATGCTTTCTGCATATTGAGTAAGCCACTGGCATCGGCTTGTTGCAGTACATCCAACTGCCTTTGCTGTTCCTCGCGGTCGCGTTCGGCGGTGCCGATATCACCCAGACATTGCCCCAATGCAACTTCCGCGGCAGACTTCTCCTGTTGGCAGGTGGCCATATCCTCGGTTAAACGCACGCGCGTCAGGTGGTGGATAAGCCACTGATAACGCAGTGCCGTCTCGCGAAAACTGCCGATTTGCGCGATCAACTTGTCCAGCGACTCCAGGTAGCTTTGCTTCTCTTCCAGCCCGGTCAGGTCGTTATTGCTCTGGTCAAGTTCGCGTAGGGTGCGGATGACGCGCTCGAACAACTCGCGCTGCGGATCGGGAAGGAGATATATGAATAGCTCGTGGTAGTCGCTGGTACCAGCAGCGATTTCCCGGTAAGCCTTGCCCATCTTCAGCAGACGGCAGCTCTCTTTGAAGAGATCCTCGCTGTCGCCATACAGACGCTGGACTAGTTTAGCCCGGAAACTCTTCAAGTCAGGACAGAAGTAAGCGGTACCCACGAGATCACGTAGCTCCGTCCTTTTAAGCGGATATTTTTCATCTCCGAGTTCCCGCGTCAAGGGTAGCTCATCCAGGCATCCAGGGCGAATTACCCCCCAGTACTGCACCTGATCATCCATGGCCTGCGCGCGCAACCCCAGTGCCAGCGTGAGTGGTTTTCCCTGATAGCCATCGATCTCTATTGCAGCGTAGGTGATGCCCCCGGTGGGATTCAACGGCGCGGCCGATTCGATATTCTGCCGCATGATGATCCCCTGCAGACGACGTCCATCGCGCGAACTCCCGGCCACGCGCGCGGCGGCGTTAAACTCTACCTCTTCATTCGCTGTCAGCACCAGATGGATGGCATCGAGCAGCGTGGTCTTGCCGGAGCCGTTGTCGCCCAGCAGGAAAAGGTGGCCGCCGTTGTTCACCACGATGGTCTCTTCGGTGAAGTTGTGGAAATTCACCAGGCGTACCTTGCGGATACGGTAGCTCGGATCACTCGGCATCGCGCACCTCCTCCTCGGCAATCTCTTTGAAGACTGGATAGCTCATGCGCGTGGCATTGTAATGGTAGATGGCGGGCAACGCCTCGTAGATCACCTGCTCCTCGACGATGCGCTCACCTACCTCCGCCTTCACCCGGGCGAGGAGACGATACTGCTCCAACTCGGGCACTACGTCACGCAATATTTTACGCACGGAATCCATGGTGTAGGTGGTTGCCATCTCGGGGTAAAGTTCTCCCAGGCGCCGGTGAATGTAGGCCAACAGATCGCCGAAGTAGAAACGCAGGTTCTCCGGGTCTTCTACGGAGATATTCTGCTCATCTAATTGCTGCTCGAAGAACTCCAGCAGCAGCATGAAGGCCAGACATTCATCCCGTTTGGTGAAACGGAACCATTGCCGTTTGCCTTCGGTGATCGCTGGATTATACCAGCGTTGTTTGAATACCCGGGCGCATTTGGCCTTGGGAAGTTGATCGAAAACCAGGTCCCATCCGTAGTATTCGCGGAAGAATTCCGTAAACTCACGCTTGTAGCGCAGCAGAAAGGGGAAATACTCGCCATCGCGGTCATCTGTCTGGTAGAAGTAGGGCGATTCTATCAATATATTGAGCACGGCACGCACACGGTCACCATTGCGAGCCAGCAAATCGTGCAGGTTGCTATCGGCCATCAAGTCCTCCCCTCATTACGCGCAACGCCGGGAGTGTCAGGCTATACTCATCGGCGATAATGGTATCGCGCGCCTCTTCTGCTTGCAGCCGGTAGCCGATTGCGGCCAGCTTGCGCCCGCGGCCCAGCTTCCCGGTCTTCACTAGTTCCATCACGCGCACCAGGTCATCAAAGGCGTCGAATT
The DNA here is from genome assembly GCA_038215455.1 of Armatimonadota bacterium. GTDB lineage: Bacteria > Armatimonadota > Hebobacteria > CAIYQO01 > CAIYQO01 > CAIYQO01. The sequence continues at coordinate 578 of JBBQQW010000231.1, read as the reverse complement.
GCCCGTCCGCCAGCAACGCCGATGCCTGCGTGGGAGTGATTACTTTGGCGGCCAGCCATTCCTGCAGTTGCGCCAGGCGCTTCTGTTCCAACGTGTGCACCGGGCCGCCCGCTCTCTCTTTCTTTGCCAGGGGTGTCGGCGCTCGTTCCCCGCTGCGCCCGCTGCCCTGGCGCGGTTCCGGGGGAGTTGCCTGCTCATGCTCATCCCAGAATTGCGGGTCGGTATAAATCTGGGCGGGGGCAATTAGCTCAAAGAGGAACTCGCCGGGCAGCGAATCCGGTGGCAGCGCCGCGATCTCGCTGATCCGTGCGCGCAAGTCCTCCAGCCGGTGATTCTTCCGCTCCAGCTCACGCAAATGCAGGTGCAGCTTGCGCCACACACTGGTGGAAGTGGTGGTGATGCGCCGGCAGAGGATATCGAGCGTACCGTCCTCACGGTAGAATTCGATCAATCTCGCTGGTACCTGTAACATGGTGGCGGGGTCGGCCAAACGACGCAGCAGGTGCGGGGATTGCCGGCGTTCTTCCTCCATCTCCGCGATGCAGGCGCGCACCTTCTCGCCCGCGCGTTCTGCCCCG
>JBBQQW010000230.1:0-3147 GCA_038215455.1 Armatimonadota bacterium | reverse complement strand
GGCAACATTGAAACGTGCCTGCCGCAATAAATTGACGGTACTGGGCAACTTGAACGGACTGGAGATGACCCATTGGAGCCAGGAAGAAACGGTGCGAGAGGTAAAGAAAGCTCTTGCACAAGGTGGCCCGGGCGGTGGATACCTGCTGGCGGAGAACCACGGAGAAGTGCCCTGGCTGGTGTCAGAAGATACGCTGATGACTATTACCGAAACGGTGCGGAGCTACGGAACATACCCGCTGGATGGGGCGACCGCAGATGACTAAACACGTCATCTTCATCTGCGACCATTTTAAACTTGAAGTAGACGCACTGAAGATTATTGAACGGTTTGAACATGTCCATGTTGTCTGTTTTAATGGGCATTGTGGGAAGCCTCCGGTGCAATGGGATGATTATTATCAATCCATTCTGACCCAATATGACAATATCAGCGTGGATACCCTGGGGGGTGCCTGTGTAGCAAGCGAAGAGAGTCATTCGCCGGTGCTCAACGACCTGCGGGTACATGCGCTCAGGCAATGCTTTCACCTGATCGTCAACCCCTCCCTTATCGATATGTATGTGAAGCAGGGATACTACCTGGTCACCCCCGGATGGCTGGCTAATTGGCGGGGCGAAATTGCTCACTGGGGCTTTGAAACCGTCACTGCACGTGCATTTTTCGCCGAATCAGCAAAGCGTATTTTGCTATTGGACACCGGCGTCACCAGCGATGCTCTGCAACAGTTGCAGGATTTTGCCGAATTCGTCGGGCTTCCTTTTGACACGATTACCGTAGGACTGGGGTACTTCAGCTTCGTTATTGATAATCTCATCATGAAACGCAATCTCGAGCGCGAGCAGAACGAGACGGAGATAGCACTACGGGAAGCACAACAGAACCTGTCGGGCTACGCCATGGCGCTCGACCTGCTACAAGCTATCCCGCAGTCATTATTTGAAGAAGGTGCCGTCGCACAAATGGCAGACATGTACCGTATGCTTTTCGCGGCTGATAAGGTGGTATTCACCCCGGCAGCGCAACTTAGCAGCGAGCAATCCGCTCTGCAGATGTTGCCCAATGGTTTTATCCTGCCCATAAGGACGCCAAATGGCGACATTGGATTGTTCACTATCACCGACTTTCAATTCCCCAAGTTCAGCGAACGTTATCTGAATCTAGCTACGCAAATCAGCGGTGTCTGCGGGCTGGTTATCGAAAATGCCCGATATTACCAGGAATTTAAGAGAATGGCTGATACTGACGGATTGACGCAAATCGCCAACCGTCGGTGTATGGAAGATCACCTGAAGCGTGAATGGCGGCGGCTGAATCGCGACAAGCAACCTCTCTCTATCGTCATGCTAGATGTAGACAACTTCAAACATTACAACGATTCCTATGGACACCTCGCTGGTGATGTATGCCTGCGCGCAATCGCCCAGGCGCTGCAAAAGGTATGCAAACGCCCATCTGATATGACAGCGCGTTATGGCGGCGAGGAGTTTATCTTGATATTGCCGAATACCGATGGCGTTGGCGCAAAAGTAATAGCCGAGGAGGCGCGCATCGCAATAACAAAGCTCGCCATCCCGCATACCGGTGCCGATGCGGCCGATTTCGTCACTATCAGTGGCGGTATCTTCACGGCTATTCCTACGAATGATACAACCAGTGATACGCTCATCAAATACGCAGACAAATCCCTCTATACAGCTAAAGAATCGGGGCGAAACCGTATTGTGGCGACTGCTACCTGAAAACCTCGTTCCAAAATCCTTCTCCCACCCCCTTCCCGAAATATGCGATAAACGGCATAATGGTAATAGCTTGCATCTCAAATAGGATATTTTTTACGAATGCTTCAATTTCTCGATATATTACTAAAACTTGTTCATCCGTTACCTATTCGTACTGATAGGACGCTGAAGACCGTCCCCTACGTAACATATGCGTTGCTTTTTATCAATATTTTTGTCCATTTGTCTACCTTGGGGCTTAGCGATGTACAACTGGCGAACCTCCATCAAACGTGGGGTTTTACATCTAATCAGCCGAATTTTCTCACGCTGTTTACCCATGCGTTTCTCCATGGTGGCCTGGAGCATCTGATAGGCAACATGCTCTTGCTCTGGATCGTGGGGACCGTGCTGGAGGCGGGTATCGGGAGTCTACTCTTCCTCATGCTCTACACTGCCAGCACGGTAGCAGCTGTGTTACTCTTCGCGATTATAACTAAAATCTTCATCCCCGGTGATTTGGGCCTCCCACTTATCGGTGCTTCCGGGGCCATCTCCGGCGTGCTGGGGTATGCCACTTTTCGCTATTTCCACCTAAAAGTAATGACCATCCTCTTGATTTTCGGCTTTATACCTGTGCCTAAACCGATATGGTTTCCATTCTGGGTGTACGGTGCCTATTTCGTGGGGACAAACATCATCGCTGGCATCAGTACCGTGATCGACCCCAGCACCTCGGAAGGCGTCGCAAACTGGGCGCACCTGGGTGGTTTCGGCCTGGGTATGCTGGCGGCATTGCTGCTCAAATCCAGCGCTGATGGGATACGGGAGAATGTGATAGAAACTTCGGCACGCGTGGCTACTCGCGGTGAATATACCTTCAAATCAATCCAGGAAGTCTGGGACCTGCTGAAAAAGAATCCCACGGATCCGGAATTGCTGGAAACATTAGCCGGACTGATGCTGGTGGAGGGGCAAACTGAACAGAGCCGTGATTATTATCTGCGCGCGGTGACACAGTTCCAGGCGCAGCGCCAGCCAGATCGAGCGGCGATAAGCTATCTGAATGTGCTACACAATTTCCCCACCACCGCACTGCCCTTGCGCGACCAGATGAATGTGGCGGCGGCACTGGAACGCAGCGGTCATTTCGCCGAATCCGCGCAAGCTTATTCGCTGGTGTCACAGGTCTACCCGGACACCGATGAAGCGCAAAACTCCATGCTCCGCACCGCCGCTCTCTATTCGCGTTACTTCCACGACGATGAACAAGCGAAGACGATCCTGCAGGAACTAATCCGCCGCTACCCCAACTCCACCTGGTGCGACATGGCCAAAGAACGCCTGCGGAGCTTCGAGATGCGGATGGGGCTGAAATAGTTCCTGGTTCCAAGTATGATCTAATGACAAGTAAGCATCGGAATCA
>JBBQQW010000229.1:0-3162 GCA_038215455.1 Armatimonadota bacterium | reverse complement strand
ATAATGTTTGGTGATTTTCCGCTACTATCAAACATGCTACAAACACCAAGTGGATCCTTAGCTTTATCCTTGGTGCAATTAGGTACTTTATTATTGAATGGACACAGCTTGTTCAAGCGGTAGCGAGAAGCAGTATCAGATTGATTGCCCAGTGGAAAACCATAAACTTCAGCTAGTGGTTGTTTCGACATTCGTAAACCTTCCATTTTTCAATTACTAACCTATTCTACCACACTTCACCCCATCTTCCGCACCGCATCCATTGCCGCCTGCTGTACTGCTGTGCTAAGACTGGGGTAGACGCGGGGGAGGGCGGCGATGGTCTGCACGGGGACTTTGGCCGCCAGCGCCAGCGCCAGCTCGTGGATCAGCTCACCGGCGTTGTGACCGGCAATGTGCGCGCCGAGGAGGGTGCCGTCTTTGCGATCCACTACCAGCTTGACGAAGCCGGTGGCGTGGCCGGCGATGACGGCGCGGTCACAGGCGCTGAATGGGCTGTAGCCGATGACCACGTCTGCACCGCTGGCACGTGCTTCGTCCTCGGTCTGCCCCACCCCGGCGATCTCCGGGTCGGTGAAAGTGGTGTGCGCCAGCGGCAACATGGTGAAGGGCATCGGTGCAGCAGCGCCGACTTGCGCCCCTACATGCACCCCCTGCGCCTCCGCCAGCGGGCGAAATTGCGCGCCGCCAGCGACATCGCCACAGGCCCAGATGTGTGGCACATTTGTCTGCAGTGTCGCCTGAACTGATAACCGTCCCCGCTCCACCAGCAGCCCGGCGGCTTCGGGGTTGAGGCCATCCAGTTGCGGCTTGCGTCCGGTGGCTACCAGCACTTCATCGGCAGTCAGCGTCAGCGTTTCGCCATCGATCTCCACCAGCAGCGATTTATCATTCTCTGCCTGCAGTGCCTGCCGAATATGGGCATTCAAGTAGACGGTGATGCCATCGGCGCGCAACGTCTGTGCCGCCAGTGCCGACGACTCCGGTTCATCGTTGAGCAGCAGGCGTTCGCAGGTCTCCACCAGCGTTACCTTCACCCCCAGGCGGGCGAAGAGCTGGGCGAACTCGCACCCCACGGCTCCGCCACCGATGACGATGATGCTCCCCGGCAAAGCTGGCAGCCCCACGGCACGCATGTAGGTGAGAAATTTGATATCGGCCAGGCCTGGGATCGGCGGCAACCAGGGGAAGGCCCCGGTGGCCAGCACGATCTGCTCGGCGACAATATCGGTATCGCGCACCCGCACCCGGTGTGGATCGACGAACGCCGCCCGGCCCCGGAAGAGCGTGATCCCCTCTGCGGTGACAGATGGCGCAGAATCCGCCACCGCGAGAGCGGTGAGCACCGCTGTTTTGCGTGCCTGTACTCTGGTGAAGTCAACGTTTACCGTTGGTATTTCGATGCCGAGTTCCCCTGCCTGCAACGCAGCATAGCGCGCCTGCGCCGCCACCAGCAACGCCTTAGTCGGCAGGCAGGTCCACCAGAGGCAATCGCCGCCCAGGCGGGTAGAATCAGCCAGCGCCACGCGCAATCCGCACGCATTCGCGGCCCGTGCCGCAGCTAACCCGGCGGTACCACCACCGATGACTAACAGATCAAATAGCTCTTCCGCCACATTCACCCCCGGGTTAACCACACCTATTTTAAATCCATAATTTCGACTTTTGCTGCTGGATCGCGAAGATTCTTTACACGCATCCAGGGAATGAGTGGCTGCTGATTTTTCAGCCAACTCGATTGTTCAGCTCTGACCTTATCCATCCGCGCCAGGAAGCGCAAAGCTGGTTTTATCTCAGTCGGGCCAGGATTCCATTCCTCTTTCACCTGATCTACGTAGAAAATACGATATTCCAGGTTCTGCGTGGTCGGGTCTTTATATGATATCACCGATGTGTATTCCCCGGCCTTCAGTCCCTGGCCATTATTCGGATTGAAGATGCCCTTGACGAATGCTGGAATCAGCATCGATTCTTTGCTCCACCAGCCCATATCACCCTTGGCGTTCTGCACCGCTTTATCGTCGGATACTTCTGCAGAGATCATCTGTGCTGTTTCTGCAGGATCATGTCGATCCAGACGCCCCAAGGCGTTCTTTGCCTTCGTATAATCATTGGTCTTAATGAGGATCAATTTCACCATTTTCGGGCGGAAGAAAAACTTGGGATTGGCCACATAATAATCAGTCATATCACCTTCTGTGAGGGTGACATCCATCACCTTCTCTGCCAGCATGGTGAAGCGAGTCTCTTCATTCAACATCTCTTGCGGAAAGGAATCCAATATTGACTTCGAGCCGAGGATATCCGAAAGCTGATCGTCGAATTTCCCCACCAGATCCTTATAATCATCTACGCGCTGCTTCACTTCTTCCGGCGTTATGACGATTTTTTTAATCCGCGCCGACTCCTCGACATAAGCCCGGTACTTCATATCTGTCTCCAGCACACTGATACCACTTTGCATTATGGTCGCTTCCGCCAGTTGCCCACGCGTGATGACGGTATTACCTACCTGGCACACCGGTTGTTCATAATTGAACCTACTGCCAGCGCTGTATCCGCCGGTAACCAGAGCACCGGTAAGAAAACCCACCAGTAGCCCGACCATCAGAATCATTACTGATTTCAATTGTTTCATCGATTACTCTCCTCCATCGAAAATATCCATTTGAATATTACTGCTTTACCCTCTAATGGTCAAGGAAAAATGAGAATTCCCTCTTATCCTTGTGCCATTCCTGATTGTAGTAACTATTGTGACACCATTCAGCCACATTTCTCTTGATTAGTTGTACGATACATGGCAAAATGTCATTCTGTTTCAATATGGCGGGGGTCTCCGCAAAGGAATTACCATGATTTTCGACATCACAAGCTACGGTGCCATCGCCGATGGCCGGACTCTCAACTCCGCAGCGATCCAGCGTGCTATTGATGCTGCATTCTCCGCTGGAGGCGGGCGAGTTGTGGTGCCCCCGGGTATTTTTCTCACCGGTACGCTCACACTTCGCAGTAGAGTTATCTTTGAGGTGCAACCTGGTGCCGTGCTGCGAGGGTCGCCGCACATGGCAGACTATACCGCAACTACTGCCCCCGACGGTGACCGTACCGGGTGGCATCTGCTGCAGGCGCATGGTGAAGAAAACGTCACCCTCTGTGGTG
>JBBQQW010000228.1:0-3182 GCA_038215455.1 Armatimonadota bacterium | reverse complement strand
CGGATAGATGGTATATCCCGTTTGCCATTCTTGTGGGGTGGGGGATGAGTGATTAATGCGCATGAACTCCTGCTGCATGGTGTCTGCCAACTCTGGAAAGACGAAGTTATCTTTTAAGCCGTTGACGGTCATTAGTGGTTTAGCAATAGTAGCAGAGCCGAGAAAAGTCGCCGGGCCGGACACACCGGCAATCGCCGCGAAGGGCGCGGGACGCTGGGTGAGCAGCACATAGCAGAAGGTGGCGCCGTTGGAGAAGCCGGTGGCGTAGATTCTGTTGGTGTCCACCGCAATAATTTGCGGCATCTCTGCTAATAATCTGTCGACAAAATGCAGGTCACGGTTGCCGTACTTGTCCGGGTTGCCCACTTTATCTGGCCAGCCGGGGAACCACTGGCCGGTACTGGGTTTCAGCACGTCCATCCCCTGCGGGTAGACGACGGTGGCCTCGGGCCAGCGCTCGTGCATCTTCATGGTGAGGTCGGTCGCATGACCGGTAAAGCCATGAAAGCTGAATACAACCGGCGCGGGGGTGGTGAAGGCATCTTTGCCGGGATAAACCAATGCCCAGCGTTTTTCACCCTTTATCATCAATTCCAGTCGGTATGGGGTTACCCATCGGGCACGCATATGCGGTATCTCTCCTATGATCCCCACGGACATTGTCAGCAATAGCAAGGCGTATATCCAGCGTAGCGAGAAACGTCGTTCGGTATTCTTTTTGGTCACCATTAGTGCTATCTCCGTATTATTTAGCTGAATTTCTGGTAAATTCGTTGCCCCATGGTTCTCTTACCGGTGAAGATATGCTATTATCGCTTTATTCCGCCATAAATGGAAGGTGGGAAAAATATTACATTGCCAGGTGGTAATCAGCGTCAATATCAATTATAATTGTGTCGTCAACTCTGAAAGGGTAAAAATATGAAGATCATCACAGGAACAACTATCCTCGCTGGGCTAGCATTGGCAGTAGCCAGCTACGCAGCACCGACTCTAATGGGTTTGCCGGGTGGGGTAATAACTCCGCAGGCGAATTTTACATTAGTACCACAAACGACAGAAGTGGCTTACGATCATTTCCTCAGTGGTGCTGAAGGTACGAACTCATTATCGTTAATTCGTGCGAATTATGCCTTGAACGGTAGCACTTCAGCAGGTATCACGGCGAACGTGAATGAAAACGGTTATTCATTAAACCGCCTGGGAGCGAATATTACCTATAGACTGCCGAAACTGGCGAAGTTTCCTGATGATATCGCTGTCAGCGCCTCCTATCAGGGGTTAGTGCATAATTCAAACATCGGTGGGCTTGGGCTTAACGGAATCTGGCAGGCATCAGTGGTGGGGACACATGATCTACGTAAGAATATTGCCACCATCGACCCGGAAGAGCCTGTCTCACCGTTAGTTTCTGCCAGTTATGGCCTCAATCTAACCCGCACTACTGGTTCCACTATATTGCGACCGTTTGTTGGTCTTAATATGGCATTCGGTGATATTGAAGTGAATGCCGAGCTACAAGCTAATAGCGCTCCTTATGACAGAGCTATCCTGGGCTCATTATCTGCGCGTGCTCCTATAACAGATAACATTACCGTGCAGGGGGGATTATCCAATGCAGTCGAGGGCACCTTCGGTGGCAAAAAGCTATATCCATTTATCGGGGTGAAGTACAATTTTGCCAAAAAGCCAGAAATAATCATTCCGAATGTTCCGCCGACGGTCTTTATCGCCAGCATACCGGAAAGTGATGAATTCGTGGCACCTGCAAATGTAAAGATCAACGTCATCGCCGAGGATACTGATGGTGCTATCACCAAAGTGGAGTTCTACAATGGTGACACACTGCTGGCCACTGATACCTACTATCCTTTCAGCTACACTTGGCCTGATGTCGCGGCGGGCGTCTACAATATTAAGGTAATTGCATACGATGATGATAACGCAACAGCCACTACTACATTCGCGGTTGTCACCGTAAAACCCGCTGGTGCAGTGAATGTTATTACTATCCCGTAGTTGAGCAGATATGATATGAAATAAAGGGGGCGCATAGTATGCGCCCCCTTTTTGCGTTTTCTATGACCAAAAATTATTTGACAGCATCATCTCTTTAAGACTAAACTTTCTGTTGGACTTTGCGGTCAGAGACTAACCGATAGCTGTTGGCGTTCAGGGTACGAGTTCGCCGTGCAAAACAGTTGTCGATTACTGGCCGACTTTGCAATGAAAGGAGCGCACCGCCATTATGACAACACGCGACGCGTGGGTGAAGGGACGAACCGGAGTCGTCACCCAGTTACGCTACGCCCGAGAGGGTAAAATTACCGAGGAAATGGCCGTTGTGGCCGAACGCGAACACCTCCCCGTTGAAGTTATCCGCGCTGAACTCGCTGCCGGACGTCTGGTTATCCCGGCGAATATCAACCATCTGGAGTTGGAACCCGCTGCCGTAGGTACCGCAGTCACCTGCAAAATTAACGCCAACATCGGCAATAGTGCGCTCTCCAGTGGTCTGGATGAGGAACTGGAGAAATTGCGCATCTGCCTGAAGCATGGTGCTGATACCGTGATGGATCTCTCCACCGGTACCGATATCCATGCCATCCGCGAACGTATCATCCGCAATTCCCCGGTGCCTATCGGTACCGTGCCGATATATGAGGCAATTGAGGGCGTAGAAGACCCGCTGGATTTGACCGCCGACGATCTACTGGGCGTTATCGAGCGCCAGGCACAGCAGGGCGTTGATTACATGACAGTACATGTAGGCGTATTGCGTGAGATGATGCCGCTGATCAAGTCGCGCATCACCAAAATCGTCTCACGGGGTGGGGCACTCACCGCGCAGTGGATGCTGCACCACGGCAAACAAAATCCGCTCTATGAACGCTTTGATGATCTGCTGGAGATTTGCCAACGCTACGATGTGACACTGTCGCTGGGCGATGGCCTGCGTCCCGGCTGCCTGCATGACGCCAGCGATGACGCACAATTCGCCGAATTGCGCGTGCTGGGAGAGCTGACCAAGCGCGCCTGGGCAAAAGATGTGCAGGTGATGATCGAGGGGCCTGGGCACGTGCCGATGGATCAGATCAAGCGCAATATGGAGATGGAGAAAGAGCTTTGTTATGGTGCGCCATTCTATGTGCTGGGGCCACTAGTGACAGATATCGCCCCCG
>JBBQQW010000227.1:0-3252 GCA_038215455.1 Armatimonadota bacterium | reverse complement strand
GCACCCCTTCCCTCGCAGGGAAGGGGCTGGGGGTTAGGTAGACCAATCGGCAAAACGCCCGCAAAATCTATTTTAGTAGAAGGAGAATCATCATGAGAATCTCACAGTCAATCGTTGTACTAATTGCCCTGCTGGCACTATGCCTGCCCGGCTGGTCGCGCATGGCCTTGCTGCCGGTGGTCGTTGAAGTTACGCCAACGCAGACTATCAAAGGTGCGGTTGCGGAGGAGAAACTGGCGATCGACACCCCGGAGTTCATCGCCACCCCGGTGGCACTGCAGGAACTCTGGGCCAAATGGAAGATCACCACTCTACTACCCGCTATCGACTTCAGCAAGTCCATCATCGCGGTGGGCACTACCGGCGGTAGTATCCTGAATCTATCCCTTACACAGGATAATCGGGGCAACATGAAGTCTATCGGCATGGCCACCATGGACTTGGTGCCCGGCTTCCGCTATGTGCTGCAGGTGGTCAACCGCGAAGGAGTGCGGACATTCAACGGCGTAGAAGTGCCAACGAGATGGAGCATCTACCCGGTGGCAGAATTCAAAGGCGTGGTTGATAACCCCGTCCTCCACGGGAATGTGCCGGAATTAATCACCGATGCCCCGACTCTGCAGCAGCTCTGGGATAATTGGACGGTAGCCGGGAAAATGCCGACGGTAGATTTCGTCACCCAGGTGGTTGTCGTCGACTTTGCCGAATGGGTGTACAGCTACAAATATTACCAGAACATCTCCGGAGATATCCAGGTAGAGCCAGTTATCACCAAAGGCAACGGCCCCGGCACCCGCTACGTCATAGCCGTACTCAATCGTGATGGCGCAGTGAGTGTCAGTGGTAAAATACTGCCCGGGAGACGTATCCCCAGTGCCACCTTCACCGGTAGGGTCAAGGATTTATCACTGCAAAAAGGCACCCCAACCATCATCACCACCCCCGAACAGCTGGCTGGCCTCTGGCAGAAATGGGCCATTGCCGATAAGATGCCCGAGGTCGACTTCGGCACGCAGCTGGTCATCGTCTCCATTACCAATATGTACGGGCCGCAATACACCCTGGATGCAAAAGGCGATCTGAAAGTACAATTCACTCTCTTTCTGCGCAATACCTCCGGCTTCCGCTACGTGATCTCTGTCATCAGCAATGCTGGTGTGAAGAGTGTGGATGGGGTGGCGGTGGAGTAGTCTTCACCACGAAGTGGAGGCGGATTTTAGCCATTATTTGGCCGAATGACAGCTGTGGCATGGGCGTCCGCCTTCCTTCCTTCCTAGCCTGCCGTGAACATAATATTCGCTAATTACGGCAACCCCTATACCCTATTTTCTATTCCCTACTTGCTAACAAAATTTGCCAACATCAAACAAAAAAGTTATAATGTGAAGACATAGGGCGCATGACGCCCGTGATATTACGTTCTCCCGGCGTGGTTTGTCCTTGTTCCCGGTTGTTCCTGCCTGCGCGTTGGATCATCGTTTCTCGGTCAAATCGACGATTAATGGTAATGGTACCTACGCGTTTTGGCCGGCGAACACCATAAAGGACACTATGCTTTTCTCAGAACTGGCGCTGCATGAACGTTTGCAGCGTGCGATCACTACTGCGGGGTACACCGATACCACGCCAATTCAGGCCGCCACTCTGCCGTTGGGACTCAAGGGCAAGGATATCGTAGGCACAGCACAGACGGGCACCGGCAAAACGGCCGCCTTCGTGCTGCCGATCCTACAACGCCTGCTGGACACCCCTCCTACGGGCCGCACTCGCGCCGTTATCGTCACCCCCACCCGCGAGCTGGCCGAGCAGATCAATGACAGCATCAAGATGCTGGGGCAACACACTAATATCCAATCCGCCACCGTATACGGCGGCGTGGGGATGTTTCCGCAGGAGCGCGCACTGCGCCGTGGTGTGGACATCATCATCGCCTGCCCGGGACGCCTGCTGGACCATATGCAACGCGGCAACTGCAACCTGTCACAAGTAGAGGTGCTGGTGCTGGACGAGGCTGACCGCATGCTGGACATGGGCTTCCTGCCTCCGATCCGCCAGATCCTCTCCGCTATGCCGAAGGAACGCCAGACGATGCTCTTCAGCGCGACCTTCGCGCCGGAGCTGAACCGGCTGGTAGCCGAACACCTGAGCCAGCCGCACCGCATTGAGATGGGCTTCGCCGCCCCGGCAGAGACTGTGGAGCACGCGCTCTACCCCGTGCAGGAGCACCTGAAAGTGCCGCTACTGCTGAGCCTGCTGAACGACACCGAAACCAAATCAGTGCTGATCTTCACCCGCACGAAACACCGCGCCAACCGCGTGACAGAGAAGCTGGAGCGCGCCGGGCACAACGCCGTGGTGCTGCACAGCAACAAGTCGCAGGCACAACGCCAGCAGGCGCTGGACGGCTTCAAACGCGGCAAGTACGATGTGCTGGTGGCGACGGATATCGCCGCGCGCGGCATTGACGTAGCGACGATCTCGCACGTGATCAACTTCGATATCCCTGACTGCGCCGACACCTATATCCACCGCATCGGCCGCACCGGGCGCGCCACCCACAACGGGGAGGCCTTCACACTGGTGACCACCGCCGACTACGGCGATATCCGCGATATCGAGCGCAAACTCGGCGCACGGCTGGAGACCCGCACGTTAGCCGGCTTCGACTACGCGCAGCAAGGCCCGAGCCGCACCGAGCTGGATGACCGCCCGGAACGCCCACAGCAGGGTGGCCGGAAGCAGTCCGCACGCAGCTCCTCGCCCTACCGCGCCAACCAGGCCAATAGACCCGCCGCGCCGCAGGAAGCCAGCGCCCCGGTAAGCCCGCGCCAGCAGTACAATACGGCCCCGCCCGCTGCACCGCGCCAGCACGCCCCGGCACCGGCAGCCCCCCGCCAGTACAACGCGGCCCCTGCTCCTGCAGCAGGACGCCCATTTAACGCTGGCCCCAAAGCTGCCCCGGCACGCCCACAAAGCGCCAAGCCGCGCCAAGGCCCGTCACGTCCGGATCCGATGAACTTCGACCCGAACTACAAGCCACGCAACCGCAAGCCCGGCAGCCGCCCCGCCCGCCGCGGGTAGGCTACTAGCGATATAACACGGAGACGCCCGGTCAATTATTGGCCGGGCGTTTTTTTGTCAGTATTTTCTCGGCGGGCGCGAGATCACCCTGGAAGCCACATCAGCAACACCCCCGCCCGCGCCCTTAAGTACTGGTTGATTCTTCTATGGGCACAGGATAGACTGCATCTC
>JBBQQW010000226.1:0-3255 GCA_038215455.1 Armatimonadota bacterium | reverse complement strand
CACGGCGCAAGCGAATCTTTACTGACAAATTATTGTCTCCTTATGGTTATTCTGCGGGGGTTCTCCCCGGACCGGGAAGGCAGCTCTACTGCCGGGCCGGTCGCTCTGCGATAAAAACTTATTAAAACGATCAGGACTTTCGCTGCTAGGCATTGCCTGCCTTGGTTTCACCTAACCCCCAGCCCCTTCCCTGCGAGGGAAGGGGGCCGGGGGGTTAGGTAGACCCACGGCTAACGATAACACTCTAGCAAAATTACTAGCAATCAGGGCGCAAACTTTACGCCAATACCTAACCGTTTCCAGCTATTTTTTACAATCCGAACGGCAGCTTGAATTTTCCCCCGGGCTTCAGCTTGCCCATCTTCTCCATGCCGGCAAATTTGCCCATCATCTCGCGCATCTGCTCGAACTGCTTCAGCAGCATGTTCACCTCGGTCACCGTAGTTCCGCTGCCCTGCGCAATGCGCCGGCGGCGGTTGCCACGGATGATCTCCGGGCGACGCCGCTCGTCCGGCGTCATCGACGAGAGAATGGCACGCATATGCGCCATCTTCTTCGGGTCGATCTCTATCGGCCCCTGGTTCTTCAGCTGCGACATGCCGGGTATCATATCCAGCAACTGATCCAGCGGCCCCATATTCGCCATCTGATCCATCGACACCGCAAAATCTTCCAGGTTAAAGCTGCCTTTACGCAGCTTCTGCTCCATCTTCTCCGCCTGCGCCTGGTCTATCGACGCCTCCGCACGCTCAATAAGCGTGAGGACATCGCCCATGCCCAGTATGCGCGAGGCCAGCCGATCCGGGTGGAAGACCTCCAACGCATCATATTTCTCGCCGGTGCCGAAGAAGCGTATCGGCTTACCAGTCACCTCGCGTACCGAGAGCGCCGCGCCACCGCGCGTATCGCCGTCCATTTTGCTCAGGATAACACCGGTGATATCCAGGCGAGCATTAAACTGCTCGGCCACATTCACCGCGTCCTGCCCGGTCATGGCGTCCAGCACCAGCAGGATCTCCTGCGGTGCGACAACATCGCGCACGGCCACCACTTCATCCATCAACTCTTCGTTGACGTGCAGACGGCCCGCGGTATCCACGATAACGTGGGTGAAACCGTTCTCCCGCGCGTGCTGCATGGCCGCGCGCGCGATATCTTTGGGTGCCAGTTTGTCTCCCAGTTGGAAGACGGGCGTCTGCACCGCTGCCCCCACCACCTGCAACTGGCTGATGGCCGCCGGACGCTGTACATCGGTGGCTACCAACAATGGACGTTGCCCCTGCTTGCGCAGATGCGCCGCCAATTTGCCGCAAGTTGTCGTTTTACCACCGCCCTGCAAGCCCACTATCATGTAGGCGCTGGGCGCTTTGATCGCTGTCGCCAGCGGTCCGCCGTTATCTCCGAGCAGCGCTATCAGCTCTTCGTTAACGATTTTGATCACATGCTGGGCAGCATTCAGCCCGGCCAGCACGTCCTGCCCCACAGATCGTTCCTTGATCCGCGCGACGAAAGCCTTCACCACACGAAAGTTAACGTCCGCCTCCAGCAACGCCAGCCGTATCTGCCGCGATGCCTCGGTAACGTCTGCTTCCGTCAGGCGTCCCTTTTTCGTCAACTGCGCAAACAGTCCCTGTAATTTATCCGAAAGACTCTCAAACATAGCAACGTTGAGTATACCTTGGTTTAGCTTGTTAGGTCTATAGTAGCATGGGCGTCCCGCCATGAGAACGGCCAAATAGCGCAGATTATTATGCTGGGACTGAAGTACCGGCTGCGTGGCGCTACGCGCCGGGCGTCCGCCTACGCGGACTATCCTGAACCGTTATAGCGCGCTTGTCCTTGCTAGCCACCTCCTTTAGGGGGTGGTGAAAGCATGCTACTATACTTGGAACACAAAAAAAACACCCGGGGGCGGAGTGAACCACCCCCGGGAGCTGAGATTACTTGATCTCGATGGTGGCTCCACCTTCGGTGAGCTTGGTTTTGATCTCTTCGGCATCTTCCTTGGTCGTGCCTTCCTTGACGGCTTTCGGGGCGCTCTCTACCAGGTCTTTGGCTTCTTTCAGGCCCAGAGCGGTGATTTCGCGGACTACCTTGATGACGTTGATCTTCTTGGCGGAGTCAAAGCCGGTGAGGATTACGTCGAAGGTGGTCTTCTCTTCAACTGCTTCTGCTGGTGCTGCGGCGGCGGCAGGTGCTGCGGCGGCGGCCATCGGGGTTACGCCCCATTTGTCCTGCATCGTCTTGTAGAGGTCAACGATGTCGAGAAGGGACATCTGTTCGATGCCTTCGATGATTTCATCTTTAGTCAAAGCCATTGGTTTATTCTCCTTAAAAATATTTGCGGGTAATCCCGCCGATTCACATGTTGCCGTGGCACTCCAGTTTAGGAGGCGGATTCGGCGGTTTTCGCCTGATAGGCTTCGATAGTCCCTATCAAATTCTGCATAACTGCACCCAGCGTGGATACCACGCCGCTCATCGGAGCCTGCAGGGTGCCGACCAGGTTGCCCAGGATCACTTCGCGTGAGGGCAAAGTGGCCAGATTGGCTACGTCGGCTGCGTTCATCACGCGGGCACCGAGTAAACCACCTTTGATCTGCGGCACGTCGCGACGCAGCTCTTTGATAAAGGCCGCCAGGACCTTTGTCGCTTCTGCCGGATCGCCATCTACGAGCATGACCGCATTCGGCCCCTCGAGATATTCATCCAGCTTGGGCAACTTCTGATTTTCCAGCGCGATTTTGAATAGCGTGTTCTTGATCACTGAGAATTGCGCCCCGACCGGACGAAGACGACGTCGCAAGCGCGAAATCTCCTCCACCGTCAGGCCACGATAATCAGCGATAATTGTGCTCTTTGATTTTCCAAGAGCTTCAGCAATACTGTCGATTGCACTTTGTTTCGCTGGCGTTGGCACAGGTGTCACCTCCTTTGCTAAATTTTTTTCGATATCAACCGACAACGCATAAAAAAAACGCCGCCATCCCACCGGGACAACGACGTGAAGTGACAGCTATAGACGCGCAAACGTCCAACACTACCCAACCTCGGCAGGCGGCCCGAAAGCCTTATGCGCAAGCGCCTGCTGTCTCTGGCGGATGAAACCAGAGCTATAATAGCCGATCCGGGGTTAGCGTGTCAAATGATATCGATCCAAGTAACTGCTCAGACTCATCAGCCTTGGTCTACCTAACCCCCCAGCCCCCTTCCCGGCGCGGGAAGGGGGAGCAAGGTCGTTTTTCAATTGTAGAT
>JBBQQW010000225.1:0-3279 GCA_038215455.1 Armatimonadota bacterium | reverse complement strand
CAGCACCATAGCCGCCAGCCGCCCTGTCCCGATAGGCAGGCCGTTAATGAATTCACTGGCAGGATGAGTATACCAAAGCACACGATTTGACATCAGTTACCCCGTTCTCTGTGGTAAAAAAGATACAACGGAATTATAGCGCAATAGTACCACTTTGTCGCCTTTTTATGCAGGCAAAATGCATCCCCACCATGATTGGCAAAACAGCAAAAGGATTTTCACACCAGTTTATCGAAATATCAATCATAACGGATGGTATATTATGGAAAACAGACCACAGATATTAGTGACTAACGACGATGGTATCAATGCGCCGGGGATCATCGCCTTGCGCGCGGCACTGCTGGAGGTGGGCAATGTGACGCTCATCGCGCCGGAGCGCCCGCGCAGCGCCAGCGGGCACGCTATCACACTGCATAAGCCGCTGCGTGCCGACCTGCACCTGCTGCCGGGTGGTGGGCAGGGGTATGCCACAAACGGTACCCCCAGCGACTGCGTGGTGCTGGGGGTGCTGGCGCTGATGAAGCGTTGCGACCTGGTTATCAGCGGTATCAATCACGGGGCCAACCTGGGCGAGGATCTGACCTACAGCGGCACGGTCTCCGCTGCCATGGAGGGGGCTATCTGCGGTATCCCCTCGTTCGCCATCTCGCTGATGGACACCGACACCCCCGACTTCAGCGCCGCCGCCGCCTTCGCCGCCCGCCTGGCACGCAAGCTGCTCACCGTAGCGCTACCACCAGACACCTTGCTCAACGTCAACGTCCCCGCCGTACCGCAGGCGCAGATCAAGGGGATAGCCATCACCCGCCAGGGCCGTCGCCGCTATGAAGGCCGGGTGGAGCGCCGTCTCGACCCCCGCGGACGCCCCTACTACTGGCTCGGTGGCGAGTCTATCGAAGACATCAACGGTGCCGGCAGCGATGGTGAAGCGCTACAAAACAACTACATCAGCATCACGCCGCTGCATTTGAATCTGACTGCCGAGGGATTGGCGAAAGAGATGGGGGACTGGGACATAGGTTAGGCTTAGATACAGTGAGAGCTTATGGTACCGGGTATGCGCCATCGCGAGTGCGGGGAATGAAGTAACCTTTGATGCAATTAGGATTGCGCACACAAACTTGGATGTGATTTTTAGTTTTAAAACCAGCATTGGGGTATAAATCTTCTCCCTCAATAAACAGGCCGCGGATGCTGTCGAAAAATATATCGGAACGTAGCTTATGCACAAATTCAATGACGGCACAATCTAAATACCGTAACAGAAGTTCCTCTCCCCCGCTCTTCCCAGGAAGGTTTCTCGGTAAATCCTCACCATCGGTCTGAAGTGAGTTGCATAACGCTGAATATGCCAGACTCAGCAATTGCAAGGTTGACGATTCCATTAGGTTCATGCAATAACCCAAGTCAATTACCGCCCCTAACACTGCAGGTTGCTCGACAGTTCCTTGTCCACGCCTCGGATTGTCACGAAGCATAATCGCATATTCATAAGCGCGCACGGGATCATTTTCCCAGAAGTATATCCCATGCCCTAGCCAATCATAGTCATTTTCGCTTAAGCGAAGTTGTTGTCGGCCACAAACCACATCATCCACCACGCGCTGGTCACATCCATGAAAGCCAAGTATAAAAGTTGGTAATGTTGAATACATCTGCGGCTATTTCTTCCCGAACATTAGCCGATACGGCCCGACAAACTCACCTGCTTCATTGGTCATCCCCGCCATTTGCAATACGCGTTTGGCTTCTTTAGGGTCTGTTTTAACTTTCTCGCGAATAGCTTCTAACTTTTTGATCATGATTTCTGCTTCATCCGCTGATACTGATCTTGCCATTATATGCCTCCCATTCAATTCAGAGAATCGCTTTTTTACTGATTTATTATACCATACTTTGGTACAATAAAAACATCACTTTCACGCCACACTCTGCGCGTAGGGTTGCAGGTAGTCCGCCCATTCGGGGTTGCTGATGGCGTAGATAAATTTGTGGTAGCTGATGTAGGGGAGGCATTTCGGGCGGCGGGGGTTAACGCTCAGCTTCATGCCGGCGGCTTCCGGGGTGCGGTCGCCTTTTTTGTTGTTGCATTTGGTGCAGCAGCAGACGAGGTTGTCCCACTCGTTGCGCCCGCCGCGCACACGGGGGATGACGTGGTCGATGGTGAGGGGCAGGTGGGTGGCACCGCAATAGACGCAGCGGTTGCCGTCACGCGTGAAGATGCTCTTGCGCGTGGGCTTGAGTATCGGCATGGGGCGGTAGACGGGGTAATTCAGTCGTACTACCGAGGCATGGCCACTGCCGTACTCGTCATCCAGCGGGTGCGCCTTGCCCAGGTAGAGCATGGTCAGCGCCCGTCGCCGGCTGGTGACGTTCAACGGTTGATAATTATGATTCAGTACCAGGACCTCGTCCACCTGCTTGCTCCTTTCATTAGCATGGTAGTACCAAAGAAAAAACCCGCGTCAAGCTGTTGCTGACACGGGCACACTAAAACCTTTAACACTGGCCGTACAGGGACACACACAGTGCAGTGAACTATCCCACGCAAGTAGATGCCGGGGCTGGCCATGCAAGACCCGCCTCGTAGTGCTCACCCTGACTCGTACAAGAGAAACGCACATATCGGAATCCACCATAGCTAATATAGCGCAGAAGGGCAGGGGATGTCAAACAGTATACAGGAGTATGCAGTCCTTACGTGCCTGGCCGTGAACGACCAGGCTGGAAGGCCTACGGCCAATCGCCCATTCGGGCGGGACGGGAATGGTAAGCGTTCCCGTCCGAAGGACGATCGGCGTAGCCCGCTAGCCCAGTCGTTCACGGCTGGGCGAACAGGAAGAGCGCTAAAAACGATACTCCTGAAACACCATAGCTTCACCCTATGATAACCAAAAAAACCCTCCTGCCCAGCATAAATGCCGGGCAGGAGGGTTTGCATATTAACGGCAAGCCGTTACTATTTGCGTTGTACTGTTCCACTGGTGTTGTCGGAGATGTCCACACCACCGCGTTTGGAGAACATTACTGCTCCTGCGAGGATGATGATGGAAACGATGCTCACGATGATCGCGGTGGAGGTGCCCTGGGTCATTACTGTCGCCGGAGCGATCAGAATTGCCACCAGGTTCATCACTTTGATCATTGGGTTCAGCGCCGGGCCAGCGGTGTCTTTCAGCGGATCGCCGACGGTGTCGCCGATAACGCCAGCTTTATGTGCTTCGGAGCCTTTGCCGCCGAGGAAACCGTCTTCGATTTTCTTCTTGGCATTGTCCC
>JBBQQW010000224.1:0-3347 GCA_038215455.1 Armatimonadota bacterium | reverse complement strand
GGGAGTTTTGAAATACTCCGCCGTTTCGATAACAACCTGTCCGAGCCGCGCACCATCCAGCAGAATCCCCGCGACATCCTCATGCTGGTGCATAATTACATCTGCCGCCACCGGCATGATAAGTCCACCCTGTGCCAGATCCAAGTAATACTGTCTATCCATCTTAGCCTCCAAATTTCAAGCTAACTTGATTATCCACTGATTGGCTAGAGTCGTCTGGTAATAGTAGCCAATAGAATATGATAATCGGCGCGGGTAATGGGAGGATGGTGTGGGGGTGGTAATATGGTGCGGAAGGTAGAACCACGCGCTAAAGCACGTGGCTATAAGCCGTCGCTATCCGCGCTATGGCTTACAAGTAAGATCAAGCACCCTGAAGGGCGCTAATACCGATATTCCGATGGGTTATTGCAAATTATCAGGAAAATCCTTAAAATCAGGTAAATCAGGGTTCCAACAAAGGTCTATTTTATCTGAACCCAGATTTATGGGATTATAAGGATTCAGGGATAATTGGGGCGGTTGTTCCATAAAATATGGCCGCTAACGATAATCCGGGGAATATGTGATGGGTTCATATAAGTTATCAGGAAAATCCTTATAATCAGGAAAATCTGGGTTCAGACAAAGGAAGGAGGACACCGATATGACCGAAACCATAGCTCAACCGCCCGACACCGCTCATCGCCGCGATGAAGTAGTTTCATGGGCGCAGTCGTTGCTGGTGATAGTGAACATTATGCTGGCGTTCTGGTTTTGCATAGCTCTATCTTACCTGTATACCAATGTCATCGAACAGTTTTATATACGAGGCAGTTGGGCAACCGTTGATTTGGCATTTTACTTACTCTACATCGTCGTCGCCATATGGGTGCTTTCAATGCTGACCACCCTGGTACTCGGAATCGTGGGTTTGCGGCGAGTCTATCGACAGGGAAACCACCGGGATATGGTACGTGCCTGGGTGGTGCTGATAATCTCTTCGCTGCAGCTGATAATTATTGTCAGTATTATTTGTTATTTCTTTATTGCGAACCAAATATGGTAGAATGGGAAAATATTATGACCACAATATCTAAACAGTCGAATATCCAGCCACCAGCCGAAAATTCACCACGTGATAAATCAGTTGCATTGGCGCAGATCTGTCTGATCATTGGTACTGCTGTCTTTGTCGCTGGATATCTACTCGTGTCATTATTGACGGGTAGTAGTTATGATGACGCAATAAGGCAATTCTCCGTGCCTGCGCTGTATACCAAAGTAGGATTAGTTGCATTAGTGGTAGTTGCCATTATCCTCTGGCTGGCATCCCTGGTATTTTCCCTCCGGGTCATCCGACGCCTATACCGCGAGCAAGCCTTCGCTGATATCGCCCGTGCCCGTACCATCATCATTATCTCGTCCTTGTTGCTACTCTTCGTCACCGCATCCAGCATTACGGTATACGTTGTTTATGATCTACATATAGGTGAGTATGGGGGTTCATCCTGGTTTTTCTTTTCGTAGTTTCCGCTGGGATTGAAATCCTGGTAGCCTGGATTCGCCACCCCGTTCTCATGAGCGAGACCCCCATGCTACGAAAGACCTAAAGACTTAAAGACCTACAGACCTAAAGACCTACCCCAAACGTTTCTCCCTTGCCTTCATCGGGTAACTAATTTACAATAGGATACGATTGAGCTTAATGCTGAGTTAGACAAATTTTTAAGGATGTTACCGGTGAAAAACGAACTGCAGAAGACAAATTACTCCGGGCCGCGTGGGCCGGTGGTGTTGATTATTATGGATGGCGTGGGTGTGGGCAAGTACGAAGAAGGCGATGCTGTGCGCACTGCCTTGACGCCTACTCTGCACTGGCTGAAGGAGAATGCCCTCTACAGCACGCTGAAGGCGCATGGCACGGCGGTGGGGCTGCCCAGCGATGATGACATGGGCAACAGCGAAGTGGGGCACAACGCCATCGGGTGCGGGCGGGTCTTTGACCAGGGTGCTATGCTCGTCAACGCGGCGTTAGCTGACGGCTCCATGTTTGCCGGCGATGTCTGGCAGCTGTTGGCAGGAAATGTGCTCGACAACGCCAGTACCATGCACTTCATCGGGTTATTCTCCGATGGCAACGTGCATAGCCACATCGACCACCTGAAGGCAATGATTCGCCAGGCAGTCGCAGAAGGCATCGAGAAGGTGCGCGTGCATATCCTGCTGGATGGGCGTGACGTGAGTGAAACCTCGGCCTTGTTATTCGTCGATCCCTTCGAGGAGTTCCTCGCTGAGTTGAACGCCGAGGGTGTTGATTACCGCATCGCTTCCGGTGGTGGGCGCATGTTTATCACCATGGATCGCTACAACGCCGATTGGTCGATGGTGCAGCGCGGCTGGGATACGCATGTGCATGGGGTGGGGCGGCAGTTCGCCTCGGCGCATGCGGCGATTGAGACCTTCCGCGCAGAGAAGCCGGGCGTCATTGACCAGGATCTACCCTCTTTCGTGGTGGCGGAAAATGGCGAGCCGGTGGGAAAAATAGTAGATGGCGACAGCGTCATCTTCTTCAACTTCCGTGGCGACCGCTCTATTGAGATCACCCGTGCTTTCGAGGAAGACAACCTGCGCGAGATCGACCGTGGCGTGCGTCCCGAGGTGAAATATGCCGGCATGATGCAGTACGACGGCGACCTGAAGCTGCCGAAAAACTACCTGGTAACTCCCCCGGCAATCGACCGCACCATGGGTGAATACCTGGCGAATGCCGGCATCACGCAATTGGCTATCAGCGAGACGCAGAAGTTCGGCCACGTCACCTACTTCTTCAACGGCAACCGCAGTGGCAAATTCAATGAAGAGCTGGAGGATTATGTGGAGATTCCCTCCGACATCCTCCCCTTTGAGCAGCGCCCGTGGATGAAAGGGGCGGAGATCACTGACTATGTCATAGACGCCATCCGCGCCGGCAAGTACCGCTTTATCCGGCTGAACTACCCGAATGGCGACATGGTGGGCCACACCGGCGTCTACCAGGCGACGCAGATCGGCGTGGAGACGGTGGACCTGTGCATTGGCCGTATGTTGCCCGCTATCCAGGAGATGGGCGGTATCCTGGTAATCAGCGCCGACCACGGCAATGCTGATGACATGTACGAGCACCAGAAGAAGACAGGCGCGGTCACCGTTGACCCAGATACCGGCAAAATCAAAGTGAAAACCGCGCACTCGCTCAACCCCGTGCCGGTGATCATCTATGACCCCGAAGGCACCGCGCAGGTGACACTATCCGCAGAATGTGGCCTCGGCATCAGCAGCCTCGCCGCCACCTGCCTGGAGCTACTCGGCTTCGCCCCGCCGGAGAT
>JBBQQW010000223.1:0-3411 GCA_038215455.1 Armatimonadota bacterium | reverse complement strand
CTAACCCCCATCCCCTTCCGTAGGGAAGGGGATAAGGGTTAGGTAGACCAAAGCCTATTCTCCTGGAAAGAAGAACTTGGCACCGGTATCGAACTTCTTCGCGAAGGACTCTGGATCTGCCTGGAAGGCGGCGGCGATCTTCTGCTCGCCGAAGGCCTGGAAGGTGGCGACGAGCAACGCCATGGTCGCTTTGTCGAATTCTTCATGCAGCGCTTCGTAGTCTTCCGGGACGGAGGCGATATTGCCCTCCAGATATTCCTCGGGGTCGATGCTGTACTTGGTTTCCATCTCTTCAAAGCGTGCTTGATAGTCGCGCTCGTAAAGCTCGCCGGAGCGATCCTCGGCAATAGCCTGGATAGCCCACACCACCAGGAAGAAGGTGGCCTCATCCGGGAGCACTTCCGCCTTGCGCAACGCCTGGTACAGCGCCACGCGGTCTTCGAACTCGGTCTCCAGATCCAGCTCCGCTACCCGGTCATACCACTCGGTATCTTCCAGCTTCTCCAGCAACACGCTGTCGAGATTGGCGATCAGTAGATCTTCGTCGAAAATTGCGACATCAGAAAGTTCATCATCAAATTTATCTATGGTCATAATTTGCCCCCTCCCCGTTCGGGCCTGTTTTTTTAACTACCAGCCGCAAAAATGCGATTGGCATATTGTACCATAGAATTCCCGATGTGGCATTAGTGGTTTGCAAGAAGTCCTTAAGCCACCCCCTTTAGGGGGTGGCGTACGGTTTGAAGCCCCGTTCTCATGGGCAGGACGCCCATGGCACGATATGCCCATACTGCGTTATTTCTCCACCTGAAACGTCACCGTCACCGGGGCGGCGGCGGCGTAGTTGCCGGGACCGCGGGTGCCCAGGTTGTAGGCGGTGATGCCTATTTCTATTGGGTACTTCGTGCCAGCGGGTACGTCGGTGATGGTTACTTTGCCGTCTTTGATCACCGCCGGGCCGTAGGTGACGTAGAATTCCACCGGCAGCGCGCTGTCGGCAGTGGCCTTCAGCTCAATGGGGGTGGCATCTGTTTTCACATTTGCTAGCGCTGGGAAGGTGATGGTCTGCGCTTTGCCATTGGTGTTGAATTTGCCAAAATAGCGCCCAGGAATGCTCACCTGCTCGCAATGGCGGTATTTATCGTCACCGGGGTGGTAGGCCAGCAGATATAGTTTATCGATGCGGTTATTCAGCGTGTCCAGCTGAATGCGGAAGGTGTCCGGCCCGGTCTGCGCCAGTGGCCCATCGGCAGCGCGGAATAATACCGGCCCGGCAGCGTGCCCTAGCGGTGCCCCATTGTTCGGCAGATATCCCGGGACGTTCTCCAGGAAACTGCCGGAGAGCTTGAATACCGTGGCGTCTTTGGCGTCGGTGAAATCCAGATATGCACCCACGCTGCGCGCATCCTGCGTCGGGAGGATGACTTTGCCTTTGGCATCGTTGAAACTCACCATCTGATCCAGCTTGCCGAAGTTGGCATGGTTGAATTTCTCGTTGGCACGGGCAATCTCTTCATCGAAATACCACAGGGCCTTCGCTTTGTCGCCTTGGTAGTCGTTGTAGGCGGCGGTCTCGCGCGTGTCGGCGGTCAGGTTGGCGTCGGAGAGCCAGCCGCTCTCCGCCTTGATGGCCTTGCATACTACCGGGGCCTTCACGTCGCCGGTGGCGGCGGGCAGGCGTGCCTGCGCGGCTTTGCGGATGAACATGGCGGTGTACTTGGCATCGATAGTCCACCAGGGGAAATGCCCGGCACCCGGATCAACGATCATACTCGTCAGGTAGTCATTGTTGCCGGTACGCAGATTCACCAACGTGTCGCGCACGGTCGTCCACTGGATTTCGTGCGTCACACCGTCTTTAATGCCACCATCCGGGCCGAATTCCTCCAGCTGCCCGCTGATAGCCAGGAAGGGGACGCCGGCGAAATTGAGATCGGGGGCATCGGCAGGTGGCTTGATGTTGCCGCTCTTGATATAGACCACGCCGAAACAGCGTTCCGGGTGGTAGTAGGCCACATTGCGGCCAAACTCACCGGCGGCGGAATGGCAGACCGTCATCAACGGCACATATTCCAATTCGGGATAGCCGGAGAGCTTCGCCAGTTCGGCGAGCATCGGTTGCATCCCGGTAGCCTTGTAGGCCGCCATATCAAAACCGCCCTTGAGCATGAAGACGATGGCCAGTTGCTGCTCTTCCGCCGCTGCACGGATATCCGGGTCCTGCACAAAAGTCTTCTCGATCAACGTCTGCCCGGCGATGATAACTCCGCGCACATGCTCCGCCTTGGGCGGGATCCACATATACACCCCTTTGGCCGGTAGCGAGTATTGAAACACTGCCGCCCCCGCCACCTGCGCCAGCCCCGCCAGCAATACCAGACTCAGCAATAGTTTACGCATAGCTTTCTTCTCCATTCATCAAAGATATATGGTTTGACACGGGGGAGGGGGAATTGTTTGTGGTTGCTTCACCCGCGGCTAACATCTTATGCCCTTTCAGGGTATCCGCCTCCCACAAAGGAACTCCCCCTCCCCTGGCGAAATATAATCACCATGAGCACACAATTATGCATCACTGGCAGTGGCCCGTTGCGCGGGGAGATTCGCGTGGCGGGGGATAAGTCTATCTCGCACCGCGGGCTGCTCTTTGGCGCGCTGGCTAGCGGGGAGACTACGCTGTCCGGCTTCCTGGCGTCGGAGGATACGCGGGCTACTGCGGGGGCGTTGCGGGCGCTGGGGGTGGTGATTGATGAGGGCGAGACGGTGCGCGTGGCGGGCGTGGGGCTGCACGGGCTGCGTGCCCCCGCTGGTGCGCTGTGGATGGGCAACAGCGGCACCACCACGCGGCTGCTGCTGGGGGTGCTGGCCGGGCAACCCTTCACCAGCGTGCTGGCCGGCGACCCCTCACTGAGCAAGCGCCCGATGGATCGCGTGCTGATACCGCTGCGGCAGATGGGCGCGGTGGCGGGCGGGCAGGGGGAGAAGCACACCCCGCCGGTGACCATCACCGGGGGAGCTTTGCGCCCGATCAGTTATAATTCCCCGGTGGCCAGTGCGCAACTGAAGTCGGCTATTTTACTCGCCGGGCTGTATGCCGACGGCGTCACCACGGTGACCGAGCCAGTGAAGTCGCGCGACCATACCGAGCGGATGCTGCGCGGCTTCGGCGTGGAGGTGGTGGAAGACGGGCTGACGGTGAGCGTACGTGGCGGGCAACAGCTGCTCGGGCGGCACGTGGCGGTGCCGGGCGACATCAGCAGCGCGGCCTTTTTCCTGGTGGCCGGGTGCATCATCCCCGGTGCCGAGATCACCGTGCGTCACGTGGGGGTGAACCCCACCCGCGCCGGCGTGATCGACGTGCTGCAGGCGATGGGCGCTGACCTGAGCATCACCAATACGCGCGAGGAGGGC
>JBBQQW010000222.1:0-3413 GCA_038215455.1 Armatimonadota bacterium | reverse complement strand
TGGGGGCTTTGGCTGGCTTGCCGTTGTTTGCCACCTCATTCTGGGGTGGGTTTACGGTTTTAATCCCCGCTCTCATGACCTTCGGGAGACGCCCATGGCGCAGACCTATTCGGTTGAGTTCCCCTTTTCGTGCTTTTCGTGTCTTTCGTGGTGATAAGAAAAGTGGAAGGCGTTGATGGGATAGCCTCGTGCTTTAGCGCGTGGCGTGTCGCGCCATGGGTCGAATCACGTTGCCCATTGAACGATCAATCCCCTCCGCTATAATGTCGCTTTTTCGCATCGGAGAAGAGGCCGTGGTCGCCGAGCCAGGCGAGGTGGATTACGCCGGTGGGGCCGTTGCGTTGTTTGGCTACCAGCACTTCGGTGAGGTTGTGTTCGTCGGGGGCGAGGCCTACTTTGTTGATCTCCTCGTCGCCATAGTAGGCGGGGCGGTAGAGGAACATCACCAGGTCGGCGTCCTGCTCGATAGCGCCGGACTCGCGCAGGTCGGAGAGCTGCGGGCGGCGCGGGCTTCTGGATTCCACGGAGCGCGAGAGCTGCGAGAGCGCCATCACCGGCACCTTCATCTCACGCGCCAGCGCCTTCAGGCCACGGGCGATCTGCGAGATCTCCTGCACACGGTTCTCTACTTTGCCCGGGCTACTCATCAACTGCAGATAGTCGATAACTATCAGGCCCAGATCGGTGTCCGCCTTCAGGCGTCGGCATTTGCCGCGCATCTCCAGCACGTGTGTCATGGGGCTGTCATCGATGTAGATGGGCACGTCCCAGAGTTTCTCCACCCCGGCGGCCAGTGCGGCCATCTCCTCATCAGTCACCTGCCCGTGGCGGACGACGTCCATGGAGACGCGTGCCTCGGTGCAGAGCAGACGCTGCGCCAGCTGCTCTTTGGACATCTCCAGGCTGAAGAGCGCCACCGCTTTGCGCTCATTAACGGCGACATTACGCGCGATATTCAGCGCCAGTGCGGTCTTGCCCATACTCGGGCGTGCGGCGACAATCACCAGGTCGGTATCATGCAGCCCCGCGGTGATGCCGTCCAGCTCGGTATAGCCGGTGGAGACTCCCGCAGCAGAAGCGCCGGATTCGCGCATATCCTCGATGGAGTAGAACTCTTTTTTGATAACCTGCTGCAAGGGCACGAAGGAATTGGTGACAGTACGCTCCGCCACGGCGAAGATCTTCTGCTCGCTCATGTCCACCAGCTCGTCCAGCTCCTGGTCACCCAGGTAGGCGGCGTTCATGATCTCGTCGGCGGATTTGATCAGCTGCCGCTGCACTGCCTTGGTGCGGATAATCCCCGCGTAGTGGGCAATACCTGCGGCGGTGGGCACCTGATTCATCACCGTGGTGAGGTAAAGCGTGCCACCGATGGCCTCCAGCTGCGAGCCGCTATCCGGGTCGCGCAGGCTGGCCGGTTTTGTCTTCAGCAGATCGCCCAGCGTGATCAGGTCCACCGGCTCGTTTTTGCCGTACAGGTCGATAATCCCCTGGAAGATAGTGCGGTGCGCCTCGCGGTAGAAATCCTCGGCACGCAGCAGATCCACCGCGCGCTCGATAGCCGTGCGCTCCAGCAGCATAGCGCCCAGCGCCGCCTGCTCCGCCTCGATATTATGCGGGGGAATCTTCTCCATCATGTTGGGCATCGTCATGGTAGGCATACCTCAAAATTGCCGTCTATTGCGACTGCAACCATTGCAACCATTCCCCCGGGCGTTGCCCGGGGCTATGTTATTAATTCGATCTAATGTCTCTGCCCGTATCAGGTCGTGAATCAGATTACGGGCTGATACGATTAACGACCAAATAACCCGGATAAATATCATAGCCCCGGATGAAATCCGGGGAAGAGGTTTATCTATAGAGGCCATGCTTCGATAAGCGCACCCCGGATTTCATCCGGGGCTACGATATTCTTCCGTTTGAATGGTAATTTACCGTATCAGCGCTTATTGAGCTTGGTTCCGGCTGGGGGTTAGGTAGACCAATGGGCAAAGCGTCCGCCGAATCTATTTTAATAGGAATCTGACGAAAAATTGTAATCGTTCAAGTGGACACCCCCTTCCCTCGCAGGGAAGGGGGCCGGGGGGTTAGGTAACCCTCTACTCTTCTGTTGCCGCTACTTCTGTTACCACTTCGGCGACTACCGGGGCAGCTACCGGGGTGGGTACAGCGGTGATGGTGGAGTCGGTGACTACCACGTTGAGAGTCGCTTTGGTTTCACCTATCAGGTGCACGCTCACGGAGTAGGTGCCCAGGTTGCGGATCGAATCGGACAGCGTGATCTTGCGGCGATCTACCGTCATGTCGAACTGCGTTTTCAGCTTTTCGGCGATGTCGGCACTGGTGATGGAACCGTAGAGCTTGCCCTCTTTACCAGCCTTCACGTCAAAGGTGAGTGTCTGGCCATTGAGGCGATCTGCTACCCCTAAAGCGGCGGCGTTCAGGCGTGCGGCCTTGCGCTCCAGGCGCTTTTTGTTGTGTTCGAGTTCCTTGGCGTTGCCGCTATTCACATAGACGGCCAACTTGCGCGGAACGAGGAAGTTACGTGCGTAACCGGGCGCAACATCCACTACTTTGCCTGGCTCACCAAGCCCGAGGACTTCCTCGG
The DNA here is from genome assembly GCA_038215455.1 of Armatimonadota bacterium. Lineage (GTDB taxonomy): Bacteria > Armatimonadota > Hebobacteria > CAIYQO01 > CAIYQO01 > CAIYQO01. The sequence goes on along the minus strand of JBBQQW010000222.1, from coordinate 802 downwards.
TCAATATTACTTTCATCTGGCATCTCCCTTCGTCACACCCTCGGAGGACTACTTCGGGTATGGCATGCCGGGTGCGCCGCCCCAGTACACGATCTTCCACTTATCACCCTCCCGGGTGAGGTTGAAACCGTGGGTCGCAGGATCTTCCGTCTGTTGTACACTGATAACCGCTGCAGCAGCGGATACCTCCAGTACCTTCAACGTCTTCAAATCCCACGAGGGCATCTCCCGCTTGCCTTGCTCCGCAAACTCCGCCGCAGGGTGTTTACTCTGCGACTCTTGCGATAACATATCGTATGCTGTCTCGAATTTCTCTTCCTGCAGCGCCTGCAGGTAGTCTTTTACCGTGGCGAGAGCTTCCGTTTCCTTCGTCTCTCCACTCACCGGCGTTGCTATGCTCACCGTCCCCTTCGGGCGCGGGATGGCTCCGGGCCTGTTCGACGTCGGCTCGTTCTTCACGCATCCGACGATCAGCAACATACCCAACAACCCAAACAAGAGCAACGAAAAACGATACAGCGACATGGGCGTCCTCAAATGTAACTTTGGAATTCTACATTTTTAGGGTGGATTTGTCAAATATGACTCATGATCTTCGACCAGTCGTCCGCCTTCGCGGACTTGTTTGACCCTTTAGATCGTCAATTTCTACCGTTGCTGGGATTGAAATCCCGGCTGCAGGGCGCTTCCACCTTCGCCATCCTGGCTTCTGCGGACAAGCCGCGCCGGTCGTCCGCCTTCGCGGACTTGTTTGCCTGGTGGCAGATTAGTTGTTGGCTACCGGATGTTATTGTCGAAATAT
>JBBQQW010000221.1:0-3492 GCA_038215455.1 Armatimonadota bacterium | reverse complement strand
GCCTTGTCGAATACGGCTATCTCGCCTGATTTCATATTGGCACATAGCTCCCAGGCCATCTTTGCATCATGATCTTTGGCGCGACATACGATGATACATGCGGGCAAAAATGAAGCAACATTCAGCATCAGGTGCATTTTTTCCGCCGCTTTTCGTCGCCGCTCTCGCGGTGCAGCGTGATTTTGCCCCCGGTGATGTGCCCCGGTGGCGCGATGAGCCGCAATATGGAGAGTGCGGTGATGCTCTTGCCGCAGCCGCTCTCCCCCACGATCCCCACCGTACCCCCGCGCGGAATCACCAGGTTGACGCCATCCACCGCGCGCACGGTACCCTCATCCAGCGCGAACTGCGTGCTCAAATCTTCTATTGTCAGTAGTGGTTCGTTCAAAGCGGTCTACCTAACCCCCAGCCCCTACCCTGCGCGGGAAGGGGTGCCTATTGAAAGAAATTGTACGAAAAAGCCTAACCATTCGTTTGGACACCCCCTTCCCGCGCCGGGAAGGGGGCCGGGGGGTTAGGTAGACCAAGGCTAACGCCATAGATACTATACAATTTTTCTTCTCCAAATAATAAAACGCCATTCATTAGTGATTCCTTGTACGTTCCTCACCGTGAATACGGGTCCGCGGCGTCGCGCATGCCGTCGCCGACGAAATTGAAGGCCATGACGGTGATGATGACGAAGGCCACCGGCGCGAGCAGCCATGGGGTGGCGGATACCGCCTGCACGTTCATCGCATCCTTCAGCAGCACGCCCCAGCTGGTGATGGGGGGGCGCAGCCCCAGGCCCAGGAAGCTCAAGCCCGTCTCGCCGAGGATCATCCCCGGTATCGCCAGCGTCAGGCTGACGATGATATGGCTGGTGAAGGAGGGCAGCAGGTGCCGCGTCATGATGCGCCACTCGCTGGCCCCGGCCAGGCGCGCCGCCACGGCGAAGTCCTCCTCGCGCAGCGAGAGTATTTTGCCACGTACCACGCGCGCCAACCCCGTCCAGCCGATGAACGAGAGCACCAGCGTGATGCCGAAATAGGTCTGCAGCGGCGACCAGGTGGCGGGCAACGCGGCGGCCAGCGCCATCCACAGCGGGATAGCCGGGAAGGAGCGGAAAATCTCGATGGTGCGCTGAATCAGGTTATCAATCCACCCTCCGTAGTACCCCGAGACCACACCGATGATCAACCCGAGTACGAAGCTGAGCAACACGCCGATAAGCCCCACGGTGAGCGAGATGCGCGCGCCGTAGAGGATGCGCGAGAAGAGATCGCGCCCCAGCGCATCGGTGCCCAGCAGGAAGAGCGTGCCGCCCTCCACCCCGAAGAGGTGAATATTAGTGGGGATAATCCCCCAGAATCGGTATGCATCACCGCGCACAAAGAGGCGAATGGTCTGCCGTCGCGTGGTGTCCTCGGTGTAGATGCGCTTCAGCGTCTCCGGGTGGCGCATCCCCTGCTGCGGGTAGACGAAGGGCAAATGCAGCCCCCCCTGCCCAACCAGCAGCACGCGCTGCGGCGGGGCATATGACTGCTCAATATGCTGTCTATCCAGCGCATACGGAGCGATGAATTCGCAGGTGAACGCGAAGAGGTAAAGCGCAATAATCAGCCACAATGAAGCCATCGCCAGCTTATGCTTGCGAAATTTCCACCACATCAACACCCACTGCGAAGCGGTATACAGCTCCACCGGGGCATCGTCAGTCTTATTTATGCTTTCGGCGATGGTGGTCATTTTTTTTAGTTCCTGGTTTCTAGTTTCTAATTTATTATTTCGGGGAGCCACTCTAACTACTCCTGTAAGCTCTGACGCATTTCTATCTCTGCACGTGCGTGGGTGACTTCGGCGGTCAGTTCTTCTTCCGTGGGCAGGTATAATCGATAGCGCGAGGTAAAGATCGTGCTGTTGTCCTCTGGCAGCGTATAACGGACGACCGCCTCGCTCTTATCGGCGCAGAGCACAATGCCGATAGGAGGATTCTCATCCGCAGCCATCATTTCACGCTGATAATAGTTGACGTACATCTGCATCTGCCCCAAGTCCTGATGCGTCAATTTGCCCAGCTTGAGATCAAACAGGACGAAGCAGCGCGCCAACCGGTTATAGAAGACTAGGTCGATATAATAATGCTCGCCATCCAGCGTGATCCGCTGTTGCCGTCCCATGAAAGCGAATCCCTTGCCCAATTCCAGCAGGAACTGCAGCAGGTTATCCATCAAAGCGCGTTCCAGGTCAGCTTCGAGGAACCGCATATCCTGGCGCAACCCGACGAACTCCAGCACATAGGGGTCTTTCACCAGATCACTCGGTCGCTGTATTTCATGACCCTGCTGCGCTAAAGCCAGCACGCCTTCCTTATCACGGCTCAAGGCCAGCCGCTCAAAGAGCAGGGAATTGATCTGGCGCTCCAATTCCCGCGTTGACCAGCGAGAATTCACCGCTTCGATCTCATAAAACGCACGTGCGCCGGTTTTCACCACCCGCAACAACAGGCGATAATGCGTCCAACTCAATTCGCGACGCACTGCGTCGAGAATTGGATAGGCCAAATAAAACGCTCGCATGTTCCATAAATTTGACCGGTCGAATCCTTTTCCAAATTCGTTGGAGAGACGTAGCGCCAGCTCATGGATTAGTCGTTTGCCGTATTCGGCACGTGCTTCGCCTTGCTGCTCCTCTTCCACAATGGCCCGCCCGACCTCCCAGTAGGCCAGCAACATGGCGTTATTGACCGCGTGCCAGGTCTGTTTCCGCGCATCATCCAGGATGTTGCGGATGCGGTCATACACCGCCGGCGTCACCGGGGACGGAACATCGATCTTATCATTCATCTCATCGGATGGCTTATCCATTTTATCTATCCGCACATCACCCCTCCCGCCCCTCAAACCGTATCCGTGGATCCAGCCAGAGCAGCAGCAGGTCGGAGATCAGCGTGCCGATCACGGTGAGGGTGCTGAGCATCATCACCATGCTGCCGGCCAGGTACATGTCCTGGTTCATCAGCGATTGCAGCAGCAGCGGGCCTACTGTGGGCAGGCTGAGGACTACCGCCACCAGCGTCTCGCCGCTGACCAGCGCGGGGAGCGTCCAGCCGATGGTACTGATCATTGGGTTGAGCGCCACGCGTACCGGGTAGCGGATAATCAGCTTCCAGCGCGGCAGGCCTTTGGCCTCGGCGGTGAGCACGTACTGTTTGCGCAGCTCGTCGAGCAGGTTGCCGCGCATGATACGGATTAGCCCGGCGGTGGAGCCGACGCCGATGATGAGCGCGGGGATCCACAGGTGATTGAAGAGATCATGCACACGCCCCCACGACCAGGGGGCGCTGGCGTACTCCGGCGAGAACAGCCCACCGACGCTCTGCCCGAAGGCCGCCATTGCCACGTACTGCAGCACCAGCGCCAGCAGAAAACTGGGCGTGGCCATGCCCACGAAGGCCAGCGCGGTGAAGATGTAGTCGCCCCAACTGTACTGCCGCACCGCCGAATATATCCC
>JBBQQW010000220.1:0-3500 GCA_038215455.1 Armatimonadota bacterium | reverse complement strand
AACGAGGAATAATGTGTTACGTTTCCCACAGATTTCATCCCGGGGGTAGACAATACCAAAAAAAAACCGCCCGCCGGGAAAACCGGCGGGCGGCGATAGACCATATCGGCTATTACTGACCGAGCTGGTAGCGTATGTAGTATTTGATCTCCAGGCCGGAGCAGGTCTTGGCTACCAGATCCTTCACGGAGGTATCCGGATCCTTGATGAAGGACTGCTCTACCAGACAGTTCTCTTTGAAGAATTTCTCCAGGCGACCTTCGGCGATGCGGTCGAGGAATTCTTCCTTTTTGCCTTCGTTGCGTCCCAGGTTGCGATAGATTTCCATCTCGCTCGCAATCTTTTCGGCAGGCACGTGAGTGCGGGTGAGGTAGTCTGGTGACGCGGCGGCCACTTGCATGGCCAGGTCACGGGCTAAATCACGCGCGGTCTCGTCGGCCTTGCCTTCAGCATGCACCAGCACGCCAATTTTACCACCCAGGTGGATGTAGGTCTCGACGACGCCCGCCTCGGCGCTGATCTTCACAGCGCGGCGCATCTGGATGTTCTCGCCGGTTTTGGCGATAGCTGCCTTGATCTCATCCTGTTTGGCTTCCGGCAGATTGTCGCCGGTTATCTCACCTGCCGGCTGACTCAGCACGTAGTCCACCAGTGACTTGGCCAGCGCCAGGAACTGGTCGGTCTTCGCGACGAAGTCGGTCTCGCAGTTGAGTTCCACCAGCACGGCGGAGCTATGGTCGTCGCTCTGTGCGGTGACCACAATTCCTTCGGCGGTGGTGCGGTGGGTGCGCTTGGCGGCGTCTGCCTGCCCTTTTTCGCGCAGTAATTCCACTGCTTTATCGAAATTGCCATCGGCGTCCACCAGGGCGCGCTTGGCATCCATCATTTTTGCACCAGTTTTCTGGCGCAATTCCATTACTAAACTTGCAGAAATTTCAGCCATGTTATATCTCCTGCTCTGCTTGAGAGCATCAATCCTCTTCGCCTAATACGCCGTAATTCTTCGCCACTTCGATGTATTTCTCTTTGGCGACAATTACTTCTTCCTCTTCGATGATATCGTCGAGGTCTTCGTCGATGGTGGTGTCGATGATCGTCGGGCCATTTTCATCATCCGTGGCGACGAGTTCATCTTCCACTACTACTACTACTTCTTCTTCTTCGTACTCTTCTTCCTCATATTCGCCTTCTACTTCTTCAGTAGCCGCTAATTCCTGTTCCGGCAACGGGCGGAATGGGGAGAGATCGGGGTTGTAGCCCTGCTCGCCGTACTGTTCGATCATCTTCTGCTCGTATTCATGACGGCCTTCGATGACGGCTTCGGCTACTTTTGTGGCGATCAGGCGGATGGCGCGGATAGCGTCATCGTTCGCCGGGATCACGTAGTCGATCATGTCCGGGCTGCAGTTGGTGTCGACGATAGCCACTACCGGGATACCCAGGCGTACTGCTTCCAGCACCGCGATGTGCTCTTTCTTCACGTCAACCACAAAGAGGCACTCCGGAGCCGCGTGCAGGTGCTCGATACCGCCGAGAACGCGCTCCAGCTTGTTCAGCTGCTCGCGAAGTTTGAATACTTCCTTCTTCGGCAAACGGTCAAAGGTGCCGTCCGCTTCCATCTGGCGCAGTTCGCGCATGCGTTTGATGCGCTGCTGGATGGTGGGGAAGTTGGTCATCATACCGCCCAGCCAACGCTGGGTGGCGAAATGCATGCCGCACTTCTGCGCGGATTCATAGACTGCATCCTGTGCCTGCTTCTTGGTGCCGACGAAGAGGATCTGCCCGCCGTTAGCGGCGATCTCACGCACAAAGTTGAAGGCATCGTCGAGACGACGAAGCGTCTCGTGCAGGTCGATGATGTAGATCCCGTTGCGCGCGCCATAGATGAAGCGCTTCATCTTCGGGTTCCATCGTTGTGTCTGGTGGCCGAAGTGTACTCCAGCCTCCAACAGCTCTTTCATTGATACTAATGCCACCGGCATACTCCCTTGCTCTCGCTAGGCGAGAAAATTTATTTGATTGCGACATCAGATTACCAATATGGCTACCCAGGCAGGGAGCTAACAAGCCCAAGCTATCAGTCGCAAACCAATAAATTATATAATATGTTGGTGGGGGAAGTCAAATTCATTGGTAGCATGGGCGTCCCGCCCATGAGAAGTGCAAATGACTGAAGCCTTTTTCTCGCTGGGATTAAAATCCCGGTTGCAGGGCGCTGTGCGCCGGTCGTCCGCCTTCGCGGACTTTTCTGAACCGAGACAGCGCCCTTCAGGGTGCTTGAGCGCGTGGTGAAGGATCGCAGCCCCGTTCTCATGGGCGGGACGCCCTTGCTACATTCTCCACTACCCCATTTCTCTATTACAATATATACTCTACTACATGGATACAAAAGCCAAGGTCGTCATTATCGACTCATACAGTTTGCTCTACCGCGCGTTTTATGCGCTGCCACCGCTGACTAACAAAGCGGGGGAGGTGACTAACGCGGTTTATGGGTTCACCAATATGCTCTTTAAGCTGTTGGATGAGGTGGTGCCGGAGTACGTGGTGGCGGCGTTTGATATGCACGGGGCCACCTTTCGCCATGAGGTCTCGGCTGACTACAAGGCCACGCGCAAGCCGATGCCCGAGGATCTGCGCCCGCAAATACCTATGGCGCGCGAGGTGCTGGAGACGATGGGCATCCCGGTATACGGCGTGGTGGGCTTTGAGGCGGACGACGTTATCGGCACGCTGGCACGCATGGCGGCCGACGAGGGGCATGATGTGATAGTGGTGACCAGCGACAAGGATGCGCTGCAACTGGTGAATGACCGCGTGAGCGTGCTCTCGCTGCGGAAGGGGATGACCGATACCGTCACCTATGACGCCGCGGGGGTAGTGGAACGCCTGGGGGTGACGCCGGCGCAAGTGCCTGACCTGAAGGCGCTGATGGGCGACAACAGCGACAATATCCCCGGCGTACCAGGGATAGGCGAGAAGACCGCCGGCAAGCTGGTGGCGGAGTATGGCACGCTGGATGCCGTGCTGGCTGCTGCCGCGAATATCAAGGGCAAGCTGGGCGCGTCGCTGGTGACCTATGCCGAGCAGGCGCGTATGTCGCTGCATCTGGCCACTATCGACACGCATGTGCCGCTGGGAGACTTCAGCTGGGATAGCTGCCACCGCAACCCGTGGGATGCCGAGAAGCTGCGCACGCTCTTCACCCACCTGAACTTCCACAGCCTGCTCCCACGCGTGGCGTCCAATGCCGCACTGGTGCCTGAAGATGAACAGGCGGAGTTCGCCCCCTTGCTGAATACTACGGTGCTCAACGATGCGAAAGAGATCGCCCGGCTGGCGGAGAAGCTGCGCGGCGGTAACTACGGTATGGCAATGGTGGTAGACGACGGCCTCGCTGGGCTGGCAATTGCCGGTGCTGAATTGAGTGTATACATTCCTCTTCGTGAGGCACCACCGAAGCAGGTGAGTCTCTTCGACGAGGACGCCGCACCTTCCAT
>JBBQQW010000219.1:0-3544 GCA_038215455.1 Armatimonadota bacterium | reverse complement strand
GATACTAATAATTGCCCACTCTGGCGGGGAATGCGAGGGTTTCGATATCCAAGTGAGCACACACTGCTTCACCTTGTCGACTCCTACCCAAAAATGTGGTAAGGTTTTGCCATGAATTCTGCACATATTTCCCGCATTGCTGCTGAGCTGGGCATTGCGGTGGCACAGATATCGGCGACGGCGGCGTTGTTGGCGGACGGGGCCACGGTGCCGTTTTTGGCTCGCTACCGCAAAGAGGCCACCGGGTCACTGGATGAGGTGGCGATTGCGGCGGTGCGCGACCGGATGGCGCAACTGGCGGAGCTGGATAAACGGCGCGAGGCGATGCTGGCCTCGCTGGCGGAGCGTGAACTGCTTACAGCGGAGCTGACCAATCAGTTAGCGGCAGCCACAACATTGACGGAGTTGGAGGATCGTTACCTTCCCTATCGCCCCAAAAGGCGCACACGGGCCACTATAGCGCGCGAAAAGGGGTTGGGGCCACTGGCACAAATGCTGCAGGAACGGCAGACAACCCCCGCTGATCCCGGCACCTTAGCAAAGCCATTTGTCAACCAGAAGCTCGGGGTAGCCACTGTCGAAGAGGCGCTGGCCGGGGCGCGTGATATCATCGCCGAGATGGTGAGTGAAGACCAACTGACGCGCGAACGGCTCCGCATTTGCTTCACCCGGCAGGCCACCCTCGCCTCCACTATGGTGAAAGGGCAGGAGGCAGCCGGGGCGAAGTACAAGGACTATTACGCCTGGAGTGAGTTGGCGGATACCGCCCCCTCCCACCGCGTGCTGGCTATCTTGCGCGGCGAGCAGGAGGGTATGCTGTCGGTACACATTCTGCCCCCGGAAGAAGTGGCATCCGGGTTAGTCAGCGGGCGTTTTGTGCGCGGCAATACAGCTATCGCGCAGCAGATGAAACTCGCCGCGCAGGACAGCTATAAGCGTCTGCTGGCCCCATCGTTGGAGACGGAATACCGCAATGAACTCAAACGGCGGGCGGACGAGGGGGCAATACGCGTTTTTGCTGAGAACCTGCGCGAACTGCTGCTCGCCCCGCCGCTGGGGCAGCAGCGCGTACTCGCGCTCGATCCCGGATTCCGTACCGGGTGCAAGCTGGTCTGCCTGGATGCCCAGGGGAATCTGCTCCACAATACCGCCATCTACCCACACCTGGGCGAGCGCCAGCGCACCGAGGCGGCGCAGGCGGTGCGGCAATTGTGTACCCGCTACGGCATCGAGGCGATAGCTATCGGCAATGGCACGGCTGGGCGCGAGACGGAGGCGTTTATCGCTGAACTGGCGCTTAATCTCCCGATAGTGATGGTGAATGAATCGGGCGCTTCGATATACTCCGCCAGTGAAGTGGCGCGCGAGGAGTTCCCCGACTATGACCTCACCGTGCGTGGTGCAGTCTCCATCGGGCGTCGCCTGCAGGACCCGCTGGGTGAGCTGGTGAAACTCGATGCCAAGAGCATCGGTGTGGGGCAATATCAGCACGATGTAGACCAGGGCGCGCTGAAGCGTAGCCTCGATGACGTGGTGATGAGCTGCGTCAACGGCGTCGGCGTGGATGCCAATACCGCCAGCGCACAGTTGCTCACCTACGTCGCCGGGATTGGCCCGGTGCTCGCGCGCAACGTGGTGGCCTATCGGCGCGATAATGGGGCATTTACCACCCGCACGCAACTGCGCAAAGTGAAAGGACTCGGCCCGAAAGCCTTCGAGCAGGCGGCGGGGTTCCTGCGTATCCGCGCCGGCAAGCATCCGCTCGATGCCAGCGCAGTGCATCCAGAGAGTTATCCGGTGGTTGACCGCATCTGCGCCGACCTCGGCCTCAGCGTGGCGGAGCTGCTGCAGGATGAAGGGCGGCAACGGCAGATTGATCCCACGCGCTACGTCACCGATAAAATCGGCCTGCCCACGCTGCATGATATCCTCGCAGAGCTGGCCAAACCGGGGCGTGACCCGCGCAAGCAGTTTGTCGCCTTCGCTTTCGCCGCGGGTATCAATAGTATAGAGGACCTGCGCGTAGGCATGAAACTCCCCGGAATCGTCACCAATGTCACCGCCTTCGGTGCCTTTGTGGATATTGGCGTGCATCAGGACGGCCTGGTGCATATCAGCCAGCTAGCCGACCGCTTTGTAAAAAATCCGCATGAGCTAGTGAAAGTCGCGCAGCAGGTAACCGTCACAATAACCGCCCTAGACCTCCCGCGTAAGCGTATTGCATTGTCGATGAAAGCGGAGATTGCATCACACGTAAACTAAGCATATAATGGTCTAAATTGAGTCTATAACGTTCTATTCTATATACTATGAACCATTAGAGGACTATTATGCAAGAAGATAAGACGCCGGAAGAATGGGCAATAGCGCTGAGCCGGCAGGTGCGTGACTTGCGGTTACGGCAGAATATCGACCAGCAGCGCTTGGCGGAACAGGCAGGGGTGGCGCTGAACGCGATGAAAAACCTGGAGAACGGCAAAGGCACCACGGTGGCCTCGCTGATAAAGCTCCTGCGTGCGCTGGGAAGGGTGGAATGGTTGAGTACGCTGGCACCAGAAGTATCAATAAGCCCGATGCTACTTTTGCGCGCGAAGCCAGTGCGGCAACGAGCATCGAGCGCCCGGGGGAAACGTAATGTATAGGAGCGCGTGGGAACTCGCTCCGGCGTATGATATCACCCACGCGTATAACCCGGCTGGAGCGTGGAATCATCAACACTTGATGGCGGTAAACGGGAAATTCACTGATATCACCCGCGCCGATCTGCGGTATCCATGCTGTCCTTACTGTGCAGTTCTAACTCGTTGAGTTGCCGGTTGATCGGTTGCCCGTGCAGGAATTTGTTCACAATCAAATTGGCCACGGTGCTAATTTCCATTAGCGCTTTGGGGAATAATTTCGCAGGCGCGGGCGCGGTGATGACGATAGGGCGATGACAGGAACATGCCCGGCGGTATTTCGCCCGCCGGTGAATCACCTTGCGGATATTGACTTCCCACTCCACGGTGTTAGAGTCTTCGGTGCCGCAGAGCAAAAACGCCTCATCGCACTTATCGCAACGGCACGCCTCCGCGGGCAGGTCATACAACACCTCACGTGGTGGCAACTCATCATATAGTCGCCGACCGTGGCCAGGCGCACCGGGCCGTTGCCCACGCTTGGGTTTTTGAATGGAGGGCGATGGCAGTACGTCTGCATCTGGTGCTGGCGGCACAACTGCGTCATCAGTTTTTGCCGTCCGACCATGACCTTTTTCGCTCTTTTTGTCAAAAAGCATCGACTGGTATTTACGGATAACCGCGTCTTTTTGCGCGATAATCTCCGTCAGTTCTGCGATATTTTTCTCCTGCTTCGCTATAGTAGCCTTCAGAGAAACAGAAGAAATATTTTTGGGCTCTATGGGGAAGTTTGTGGGTAACAGCAGTTTTCTAGTATCATATGCGAATGTATGATACAGAATTATATCGCCAGATTCTCGGCATCCAATCTCCTTGGGTAGTTGATAGAGTCGATTTAAATGTCGAGGCATTGACTATCCATGTCT
>JBBQQW010000218.1:0-3550 GCA_038215455.1 Armatimonadota bacterium | reverse complement strand
GCTTGACCGATCAGGATTACATCGGTGATCCCGCCGCGCATACCGGGTTCTATGCCTTCGATTCCGTCGAGGCGTTGAATCTGCTCTGCGTGCCGGGGGTCACCACGCCCACCGTCATTATCGCCGGTCTCGCCTACGCGGCACTGCGGAAAGACGTGCTCTTTCTGGCGGATGCGCCGTTTGGCATCATTCCACAGGAAGTGCTGGATTTCCGCAAGGGCGCGGGGGCATACAATCACCCAGCCTTCGATTCGTCGTATGGCGCACTCTACTACCCGTGGCTGCGCATTACTGATCCGCTGACTAATGCGGCCAAGTATGTACCGCCGACCGGCGCGGTGGCGGGATGTATCGCCCGCTCCGACCAGAGGGCGGCGGTGTGGGCAGCACCGGCGGGGAGCGACCGTGGCAAGGTGCGCAATGTGTTGGGTCTGGGCTATGTCACCAATCGTGCAGAACGTGACGTGCTCTATCCGGAGAGCATTAATTGTATCGCCTCGTTCCCCGATGCCGGTATCTGTCTGTGGGGACAGAAAACACTGCAGGGGCAACCGTCAGCTACCGACCGGGTGAATGTGCGCCGACTGATGATGCATATTGAGAAAGCGGTGACGAAATCCTCGCAGTTCGTGGTGTTTGAGTCGAATCTGCCTATCACCTGGCGGGCGATTATTCGGCTGGTCACGCCATTCCTGCAGAATATCAAGGATAAGGGCGGGGTGTATGACTTCGCCGTGCAGTGCGATGAGGAGACCAATACTCCGGCGGTGATAGACCGCAACGAGCTTGTCTGTCGTGTCTTTGTGAAACCGACGAAGACCGCCGAGTTCATCGAACTGAATTTTATATTGTCCGCCACTGGTGGAGACTTTGAGGAGTTGGCATAGGAGGTACAAATTGGCAACGGCATATTGCCTGAAGTGCAGATGCACGCGCGAAGTGAACAACTCTCACTATGAGACATTGAAAAATGGCATGCTCGCCGTAAAGGGAGTGTGCCCGACATGCGGTACTAAACTTGCCCGAATTGTGGGCAGTGCCGCGAAAGGAGTGAACCAATGAGTATTAGCGTTTATCTTGATCCCGGCCACGGTGAAGGTGTCAGCGGGAACTATGATCCAGGAGCAGTCGGTCAGGGCGGATTGACGGAGAATGAGGTGGCTTTCGATGTAGCCAAGCGGCTGGCGGAGATCCTCCGCGAGCAGGGCTTCGACGTAGAGGGTAATACTTTATATGCCCCCCAAGACGATGAAAACCTCAACGAAGCGGTGCGCGCCGCCAATGCTGCCGGTGTTGATTTGTATGTATCACTGCATTGCAATTCTGCTGTCACCGCTGCTGCACATGGCGTGGAGGTCTGGTATGGGGGGAGTAAAACCTCCATTGAGGTGGCCAGTGCGGTACTGGAGCGTATCACGGCGGAATTCGCCGATGGCGAAGGAATATTGAACGGGCGTACCTTGCCGTTGGTGGGCCGTGGGGTCAAAAAGGGCACCTTTGCGGTGCTGCGCAATACCCGCATGCCCGCCATACTGGTGGAGATGGCCTTCATCTCCAATGAGCAGGAAGAGGGCTGGTTGCGTGACTATTGTGTGCGCCAGCAGTTCGCACAAGCCATCGCCGATGGCATCATCGACGCAATGGGATAAGGAGTAAACACGAAATGAGTCTGTTGAATTTCATACTGACGCATGGTGATGCCATACTCACGCTGCTGTTGGCGATCATCGGCGTAGTGAAGCTGACCGCCTGGGGACGGGCTAATGCGGAAGCACTGGCGCTGCTCGTTGAGATCATCGAAAAGAAGGACAGCGTCGATATTAAGAAGGCAGTGGCCACCGGGCAGAACAATCTCTCCGAAGTGGCGCAGGATGTCCTCACTGATGCGGTGAACGCCGTCGATGTAAAGAAGACCCCGTTAGCAGCTGCACTGCGCTTCTGTCGGGAAATGCTGCGTGGCCTCTTCATGGTAAGGGGATAATGATGCACTGCCGTTCGGAAGAACCGGGCGAAAGAGGGCGCTGGTATGGTAAATACCGCGCCTTCGTGCGGGATAATCATGACCCGGAGCGACTGGGACGCCTGCGCCTGGAGATTCCTGCCGTGTTGGGCACGGGTGCCAACTCCTGGTCAGCCTGGGCCAGCCCATGCTTTCCTTACGGCGGTAATCCTGATTGTGGCCTGTACATGTTACCGGAAGTAGGCGCTTCCGTATGGGCGGAGTTCGAAGCTGGTGATGTGCAGGCTCCGATATGGAGTGGTGTATGGTTGGCTGGCTCAAATCCCGGGGAGATGCCCGCGGAGGCGGCTGCCAACCCTACCACCTGCAAGGTGCTCAAGACTGCTGCCGGACATATATTGCTTTTTGAGGATGCCCCTGATGGTTTACGCGTCACGCTGGTGAGTGCGGGTGATTTAATACTGGGTGATGGCGCAGGCAGTGAGATACGTTTTGCCGGAGGTGGGATACATATCAATGCCGCCGGACAAGTTTCCATTAATTAAGGTTTATGATGGCTGATAACACAGGAAATACTGAAATGACCCCGGCCAGTGTGGCGATTACTTTCGAGCGCTGGCATGCCGAGTTCCGCGCCTTGCTGGAGGAGCACCGGCGTGATATCCAGGCACGCCTGGAGCGTATCGAAAAAGAGCTTGATCGCAAGTCCGATAAGGACACGGTAGAGTTGATGGTCAATGGAGTGCGCGAAGACTTGCGCCGACATGCGGAGGATATCAAGTGCCTCTATGTCGGTATCAGCACCAAAGTCAGCGCGGAGACGATGTGGAAGGTCGCCGGGCTGGCGCTCACTATTGGTGGAATCATCGCCGGGATCGTCACTTTTCTGCTCAACCTGCTGGTGAAACACTGATGCCGGCGGTTGCGCGGATCGGCGATGCCATCTCGCATGGTGGCTCGATAATCGCTGGCGCGGGACGTACCCTCGCAGAAGGCAAGTCTATAGCACGAAAAGGTGATCCAGTGCTCTGTTCTCAACACGGCATGCAGACGATTACCGGTGGTTCATCGGCGGTAGTGATCGAGGGAAAGCCGGTGGCGCGTGTCGGTGATGCGATCTCCTGTGGAGCGACGATTACTGGTGGTGCTGGCACGGTTCAGGTAGGATAGATGAATAACGACATTCTCGGCCAGGGGTGTAAATTCCCCTTTCAGTTCGGCAAGCTGACCGGAGCGACGGTGACCTCGACCGCCACCTCGCGCGATCAACAACACATCCATGAGAGTATCCGGCAAATCCTCGGCACGCCCCGAGGATCACGGTTCCTGCTCCCGGAATTCGGCAGTCGCCTGCACGAGTTTCTCTTCGAAGGCAATGACGCTATCCTGCGCGGGCTCGTCCGTCACGAAGTGACCGACGTGTTGGCCCATTGGGAACCGCGCATCGTCGTGGACGACGTCCAGGTCACCTCCGAGAAGCATGCCGTGGTGGTGACCATCCAATATCGATTGATCGCCTCGCAGACGCCAGGCAACTTTGTCTATCCATTCTACCGGGAGCAAGCATGAGTACAGGCCGCGCGCGCCTCC
>JBBQQW010000217.1:0-3646 GCA_038215455.1 Armatimonadota bacterium | reverse complement strand
GGTGAACGCGGCTTTTGGCCCCGGCCAGTCCACAACCCAGTACTTTCGCGATCTCATCCAACGAGCGCTCTTCCAGATAAAACATCAACACTGCCGTGCGCTCCGGCAAGCTCAACTTCTCCATACAGCGCCGCACTACCTCCTGGCGGCTGCGCATTATCACTTCATCTTCCGGCGTCGGCCTGGTGCCCGGCACTTCCCGCGCCTCATCCAGCTCCACCGTGGGCCGGGTACTACGCTTGCGCAGCAGCGAAATCGCCAGATTATTCGCTACACGCAAGCACCAATGCACTATCGACGGATCCGCGCGCAACTCCTGCAGGTGCTCATAGGCACGCAGAAATGTCTCCGCGCTAAGGTCCTCCGCCTCAGCACTGTTATTCATCAGGCGATAACAATGCGCATAAACACGTTGCTGGTGCATCTTCACGAGTTCTTCAAATGCCACCGGATCACCGCGTTGCGCCCTCGCCAGCAGTCGACTCTCCAGCGAGTCAATCACCCATACCGCCCTTCCATGTAAAAGATTATACGCACATTATATAGAATAGTTGCACAGTTGGGTATCAATGGCGAAAAAAGACCAAAACCGGCCATGCCGGAACTGATCTTGCCATCGGGTATCCCACCCGCCCATGAGAGCGGGGTTGCGATTCAGAACCTCATATTTCCGCTGGGATTGAAATCCCGGCTGCAGGGCGCTACGCGCCGGTCGTCCGCCTTCGCGGACTTCAGCGCCCTTTAGGGTGCTTTATCGGATAGCCTCGTGCTTTAGCGCGTGGTGAAATGGCCGAAACCCCGTTCTCATGGGCGGGACGCCCTTCAGTCACCCGGTATCACCAGTATCGGTATCGATTCGCGCCGGTCTACCGCCCAGGGGATGGGGTAGCGCGCTTCCAGTACCCATAGTGCGGAGATCTGATTGCTGCGGAAGCTGATGGGGACATTGGTGGGCATATTGACAGTCACCTCGGATGACTGCGCATGACCAGCTTCCCAACCCTGCGGGAAGCAATCCACCGTGATGACGCTGATCTTATCCCAATAGTTATCGGCTCCGATATTGCACTTCAACTCCAACAGCAGCTTGCTGTTCGCTTTCGGCTTGCTCGTCGGGTTCACCGTGATGATCATCTTCACCGGCTTGCCCAGCGCCAGCGCCGGGATATCGCTGGAGCCGCGACTGGCCATAATCATCACCTTTGCATTCATGTCACCCAGGCTGGGCAACTGGAAGGTCACCGGGGCGACCGGCGGGATGCTTGCTCCCTGATGGCAAGGGAGTATATGCACCGGGATTTTCTTCTGGATATCCGGGTACCAGCCGGGAATCGCGATATCGAGCACCAGCTCCCAGCGCACTTCGTTGGAGTTCACTTTGAAGTTCGGAATCCCGTCATTGGGGATATGTATCACGGCGCGCCCGGTCATCACCTTGCCCACCTCCCATTTTGTCCCCGGCTCCAGCATCACCCTGGTCTCATATAAAACTTCAGTTGATTTCTGATTTTTTCTATTACGGTCAATATGCTCTGCCAATGAGCGCAACTGCAACGTCACTCCCGATATCGGCACCTGCTTCAGCAAGCCAAGGCGGATGTCGACAACCAGCTCGCCATTGAGCGGAGCCGATGCTGATGATGCGAGGGTGCAGGAGGAGACGACCGTCGCCGTGATCGCCTTGCGCAGCGCCAACACGCCGAGAACCACAAATCCGGCGAGGAAAATGAAGGAGAATATCCCTCCGCCATTGACCAAACTGCCAAATACCGACAACGCGATGAACATCAGGAAAATGCCCAGGAATGCAAAACCACCCACCTGCATACTCGACGACGTCGTCTCCTCCGGTGTCAGCGCACGCCCCGGAGTGAAAGTGATCATCCCCTTGCTCTGGCTGGTCTCTGCGGCAGGGCGGGCGAACACTGTTGCCGGTGGTGGAGCGACAACTGGCGGCCTGGTGACCACGGGCGACGGTGCAACATAGGGAGCGGTAATGATACTCTGCTGTGTCGGTGCTACCGGTGCCACGGGCGGGGACGGCACCGGAGTGCGATCCGCCACCGGCGATAGCTCCGGGGGTACACTGGCGGGCACAACGACGCCGGGCATGGTGAAGGACGGAATCGGGCTGACAGATGGCATCACCGTGGTAGGCGAGATGATATCCGGCATGGTGATCTCTGGCATCACCGTGCTGGGCGAGGATACCGTCATATACGGTATCGGCCCCGGCACCTGCTGCGACGAACCCTCCGGTGGCGCAGCCACCAGCGAGACCATGCAATCCCCGCACATGGACCGGATATCGCTATCCTCATATTTAGAACCGCATCTCGGACAAATCCGCATAGCAACGCCCACTTTCATCCACTGGATACGTTATCTTAATTTGATTCGACACAATCCGGAAAACTCCTGCAAGGGAGAGCTGCTAGTTATTAGTTCCTCATGTTTTTGCTGATAAAAAATGTCAGGGCGCTGCCCCACGGATTGTGCTATTACCGCGTACAATATCAGGTTTTCATCTACACACATTCAAGCGCACTTCATTCTGATTCCTATTTCACCACCGTTGCCTGCAAAGCAACTATACCCCGCCGTGCCCTAATTTCACCTCCCTCCCCGCTCCTGTTATAATATCTGCATGATTGAGCAGTTGCCGTTTCCGGCTAAATATATCTCCGACATCCTCGCCGCGCGGGGGGTGACCTCCTATGCGGTGGGGGGGTGGGTACGCGACGTTTGCCTGGGGCGCGCGCCGCATGATTGCGACCTGGCCAGTGCGCTGACGCCGGGGGAGATGATGGCGATATTTGCCGCGCTGCCTGAGTGCCACGTGGTGCCCACCGGCGAGCGCTATGGCACGGTGACGATCTTTGTGCAGGGGGATTACGCTCACGGCGTGGAGGTGACGACCTTCCGTGCGGACGGCGACTACTCCGATGGACGGCGACCGGACTCGGTGAGTTTTTCCGATTGTATCAGTGATGATCTGGCACGGCGTGATTTCACCGTCAATGCGCTGGCGCTGAATACCGTCACCGATGAGGTAATTGATGCCTACGCGGGGCGTGATGATCTGCACGCACAGCTCATCCGCTGCGTGGGTGACCCGATGGTACGCTTCCGCGAGGACGCGCTGCGCATGTTGCGCGCGGTACGCTTTGCCAGTACGCTCGACTTCACAATTGAAGCAGAGACGCTGGCGGCGATTGCCGACCTCGCGCCGCTGCTCGCCAACGTCTCACGTGAGCGGGTGCGCGATGAGCTGGGCAAAATGCTCACCAGCGCGCGCCCGAGGTATGCGCTGGAGCTGCTGCGCGAGCTGGGCACGTTGCCGTACCTGATACCGGAGCTGCTGCCCCTCATCGGCTTTGAGCAGAACAACCCCAACCACACCATGGACGCGTGGTACCACACGCTGACGGTGGTGGAGAACGTGCCCGCGGAGCTGATAATGCGCACCACGGCGCTGCTGCACGACCTGGGCAAGCCGGAGTGCTACAGCGTGGGGGAGGACGATGGCATAGGGCATTTCTACGGGCACGAGGCCGCCGGGGCGCGTATCGCCGACGGCGTATTGCAGCGGCTGCGCTATCCCACCGAGCAACGGCAGGAGATTGTGCGCCTCATCGCCAACCAC
>JBBQQW010000216.1:0-3666 GCA_038215455.1 Armatimonadota bacterium | reverse complement strand
GTGCGGAAATCTGGACGACCAGGCTGTAATTGTTCCTGTTCCAGTTCCTTGATCAGATTGAAGTTAACCTTCTTCATTGTCTGACTCTTCTTTCGAGCGGTCGGCCATATTTTCCTTCTGCCGACATTCAGCTTTGAGCCGCGCCAGTATGCGCTCATCCTCCCGGGTCAACGGTGCCGATTTTAACAAATCGGGCCGCCGCTCCAGGGTTCGGCGGAGGGATTGCTCCCGGCGCCACTGGCGTATCGCCTCATGATGACCGGAGAGAAGGATCTCCGGCACTGCCCATCCGCGAAACTCGAATGGGCGGGTATATTGTGGGTACTCTAATAAGCCTGCCACAAAACTTTCTGTCTCGGCTGCGCCTTCACCACCCAGCACCCCGGGCAATAACCGCGCCACCGCGTCAATAACTGTCAAAGCGGGCAGCTCGCCCCCGGTGAGGATATAATCCCCCACGGAGATCTCGCGCACCCCCAGGTGCTCATGCACCCGTTCATCAATGGCCTCATAGCGGCCACAGATAAAGATCAAATGTTCATAGCCGGCCAGCTCCTCGGCCAGCTGCTGCGTGAAGGTCTCGCCGGTGGCCGCCATGATCACCACCAGTTCCTTCTCGCCACCTTCGCGCACTGCCTCCACCGCCTCAAAGACCGGCTCCGGCTTCATCACCATGCCCACCGCGCCCCCGTAGGGGTAGTCATCGGTGAGATGATGCTTGTCATGCGTATAATCGCGCAACTGATGCGCGCTACATTTTATCAGCCCGGCGGTATGCGCCCGCCCCAGAATACTCTCCGACCAATATGCATCAAATACCTGCGGCAACAGGGTGATCACATCCACCCGCAACGGCGGCCGCGGATTCTCCGTCATCGTCAAAATTTTACCGCCACCAGCCAGTTATGTGTGTCCGGTATTTCACCATACTGTATCCCCTGCAGCATCGTGTACAGTTTCATCAGCGTGCCCGCGGGGGCGGCGGAGTTCGGGAAACTGTAGACGGTATCGCCGTTGTGTACCGCACTCACCGGGGTGATCACCGCCGCCGTGCCACATGCGCCCACTTCTTCAAACTGTTCGAGGTCAGCCAGCGCAATTGGCTCCTTCACCACCTTCATTCCCATCTCGCGCACCAATTGCTGCAGCGAGTCATTGGTGATACTCTCCAGTATCGATGTCGATGACGGGGTCTTAAAGACGCCATCTTTGGTGATGCCGATGAAGTTGGAGGTGCCGAATTCGTCGACGTACTTGTGCTCTGTCGGGTCGGTAAAGAGCACGATGGGGTAGCCCATCTTCTTCGCCATGTAGTAGGGCTTCAGGCTGGCGGCGTAGTTTCCCCCGATCTTCACCTTGCCGGTACCACACGGGGCGGCGCGGTCAAACTCATCTATCACCACTGCCTCGACCGGGGCAAAGCCGTCCTTGTAGTACGGGCCTACCGGGGTGACGAGCACGATGAAGCTGTAGCTGACGGACGCGCTGATGCCCACCATCGCCTCGGTGCCGAGGAGCAACGGACGCAAGTAGAGGCTGGCACCGGTGCCGTACGGCGGGACGAATTCGCGATTGGCACGTACCACCAGCTGGCACGCTTCGAGAAATATTTCATAGGGCACTTCGGCCATGCAGATGCGCAGGGCGGACTGGTTAATACGACTGGAGTTCATGTCCGGGCGGAAGAGCACCACCTCGCCATCACGCGTGGTGAAGGCCTTCAGGCCCTCAAACGCCGACTGGCCATAATGCAGGCAGCTCGCCGCCACGTGGATGCTCAGCATGGGGTCGGTCTTCAGCTCCGGCTTTCCCCACTGGCCATCAGCGTAGTCCACCTGGACGAAGCCATTGGTCTGCACGTAGCCAAAGGGCAAATTTTTCCAATCTAGTTGTTGTTCGCTCATCTTAACCATCCTGACTACCCACTCAGGTGCCCGGGTCGCTTTTTTTCATTCCGGGGATATACTGCACCACCATCTTACCCCCGGCCAGATCCACATCCAGCACAAATATTTTCACTGCCGGGATCAGCGCCAGCGGTGTCTCGTAGACATCGTTTGCCGGCGTCTCCCAGATGGCAGTTATCGGCCCCAGTGCTTCACCATCCGTAGTCACCACCTCCAGCCCGATGAGCTGGGAGTGTAAATACTCGTCCTCGCCCGGTTTTACCGCCTGGTCTAGCGGTAATACCAGCTCTACATCGCGCAGTAACTCGGCTTCCTCGCAACTGCTGACGCCTTCCAGCGCCATCGTCACGCGTTTGCCGGTCACCCGTGCGCGTAGCACCTTCTTTAATTGTACTACACCAGCACGGCGAAGGCCAATTGTCTTCACAGTCCCCATGCGTTCCGGTGCCCCATTGAGCACGTGGACGCGTACCTCGCCCTGCAACCCGTGCGGTGCAGTGATCACCCCGACCAGAAAACTCCACTCTTCGTTATTCACCCGCGTGGGCATTTCGTGGCACCGGCAGGAACATCTCGCCCGGCTGCAAATGCTGCTGGCGAATCTCCACTACTTTAGAATCCTTCACCACCACCTGTACGCCAGCTAATTTCTCGAAGATATTATCGCCGACCTTGATCACTACCTGGCCTTCGATGCCACCACGCTGATATTCG
Source organism: Armatimonadota bacterium (assembly GCA_038215455.1). GTDB lineage: Bacteria > Armatimonadota > Hebobacteria > CAIYQO01 > CAIYQO01 > CAIYQO01. Next base: position 1,045 of record JBBQQW010000216.1, on the reverse strand, counting down.
GCTCCGATCTTCAGCCCTTCGACCTCGGTGCGACGCTCGGTCAGCTCATTTTTGATCGCTTCCAAACGGCGCTTCTCGGTCTCGATCTGCTGGCGTGCGGCCATCGCACGGTTCAGGTCGGCGCGCTGCAACTCTGCCAATGCCTGGCGGGCGCGAAAATCGAACTGCTCGATCTGCCGTTGTACTTCGTCGGCAGTGGCGGTAACCTCTGCCAGCAGATGCGCTTTCAGTTCCTCGGTAACGATAAAAACCAGCGCCACATCATGACGCAGTGTCAAACTATCCATGCTATTCCCTCAGGTGAACCCGTTTAGTTAGCGGCGCGGTTGATATCAACCCAGATCGCTTTGTCGTGCAGTCCGCCCGCGGCGCGCATGACAACACGCAACGCATTGGCCAGCCGCCCGCCCTTGCCGATAATCTTGCCCATGTCCTCGGGATGTACCAGCACGGTATAAGCGATATTTTTCTGCCCGATCATCTCCCGAATACTAATTTCGTCGGGATGATCTACCAGTGAAGACACCAGGTATAATAATAGCTCTTTCACGGTCGCATCCTTTCACTTGTCCAATACGGGATAAACCTGCCCCCTCCAATATGAAGAGGACAGGTCTTCCCAGTTACGACTTACTCAGCAGCCGGCTTCTCTTCTTCAGCAGCAACTTCAGCTACTACTTCTTCAACCACTGGAGCTTCGGCGACGACTTCTTCGGCAACCGGAGCTTCTTCGACTACTTCTTCCACAACTGGAGCCACTTCTTCCACTACTACTGGAGCGGCTACTTCAACCACGGGCACTTCGGCAACGACTGCCGGAGCTGCCGCCAGCTGTTTCAGCAAGCGGACGATAACATCGGTCGGCTGTGCGCCTTTGCTCACCCAGTACTGGTAGCGCTCATCGCTGATCACTACTGTAGAGGGATTGGTCAGCGGGTTGTAGTACCCGATGTTCTCGATAATCCGGCCGTCGCGCGGAGCGCGGCTGTCGGCAACCACGATACGGTATGCCGGCTGTTTCTTGGCGCCTACACGGCGCAAGCGA
>JBBQQW010000215.1:0-3805 GCA_038215455.1 Armatimonadota bacterium | reverse complement strand
TGCAGGAAGTGCTACTGCAGTAGCTGCGCCATTCGCATGGTAGGTGCCAGCTGTTACTAATCCATCTAAGCTTGACGGATAACCACCGCAGTCAGACTGGTAGGTCTCGAGGGCTGAACGGATCATCACCAAGTTAGCCTTAAGGGTACTGTCTTTTGCCTTCTGGCTCGCGCCCATCAATTTTGGGGTCAAGATAAGGCTCAATAGGAGGAATGTGAATATGATGGGTAGGATGAGCGAGAGGCTAATTCCGGCAACTGCCAATCCCATACCCTTCTGCCGCCCACCACTCTGATTAATCTGTACAGCCGCAATTATGCCAAGAACAAGACCCACAATACCGGAGAAAAAGACACAAAAGAGCGACACTATCCCAAGAACCAACGAGGCGATAGCCAACGAATTTGTTTTCGGCTCGGTTAATATCTCGGTGCCCTGGGGCATAATCGGTAATTGTGGAGGCGTTACCGACGAAGGCCTATACATCCCTTGTGGCGTGGCAGACGAATCGGAATTGCCAGGCGCTACCGGCGGAGGCATAGCGTGGGGAACCTGAACTCCACCAGTCAGGTCATACTTACAGAACCTGCAGACACGCGCTTCTTCCTGAATCTCCCGCCGCAATTCGGACATGGTACTGTGGCCATAGTATCCTCCTGGTTTAGTATGAATCGGAAATGTGTTGCCGTTATTATACAGTAAATAGCGTCGATGTTACAATATAATAGAGCATCCCAGGAGTATTATTTCATATTTTTTTATCCCAACCACAGTGCAACATAGATATTTATTACTTCACTCCCCAAACAGCGTCCCCGCCGTAACATCCCCCTGCGACAGGTTGAAGTGCTGGTAGGCCAAGTGGGTGGCTTTGCGCCCACTGGGGGTACGGCTGAGGAAGCCGATCTTCAGCAGGAATGGCTCTACCATGTCCACCAGCGTCTCGCTCTCCTCGTTGATGGTGGCGGCAATCGCTTCCACGCCTACCGGGCCGCCCTGGTAGAAGTCGATGATGGTGCGCAGCAGCTTGCGATCCAGCTCATCCAGCCCCAGCCGGTCTACTCCCAGCGCCAGCAGTGCCGTATCGGCTATCTCACGGGTGATGACGCCGTCCGCCTTCACCTGGGCGTAGTCGCGCACGCGGCGCAGCAGGCGGTTGGCGATGCGCGGGGTGCCACGGCTGCGCCGGGCGATCTCCTCGGCACCGGGGGCGTCAATCTCTACCTTCAGCAGGCGTGCCGAACGGTTGACGATCTTCACCAGCTCTTCCACCGGGTAGAACTCCAGGTGATAAAATATGCCGAAACGCTCGCGCAATGGTGCCGTCAACTTGCCCGCGCGCGTGGTGGCTCCCACCAGTGTGAAGCGTTTCACCGGCATCTTGATGCTCTTGGCAAACGCCCCTTTGTCGATCATAAAGTCGACAGAGAAGTCCTCCATCGCCGAGTAAAGGTACTCCTCCACTACACGCGGCAGGCGGTGAATCTCATCGATAAAGAAGACCGAGTTCATGGGCAGGTTCGTGAGTATCCCCACCAGATCGCCCGCGCGCTCCAGTGCCGGCCCGCTGCTGCAGACGATCTCCGCCCCCATCTCGTGGGCGATTATCTGCGCCAGCGTGGTCTTGCCCAGCCCCGGAGGGCCGTAGAGCAGCACGTGATCCAGCGTCTCCCCGCGCCCGATAGCCGCAGTGATGCAGGTGGACAGGTTCTCCTTGATCTGCGTCTGCCCGATATATTCCACCAAAGTCAACGGCCGCAACGCCGAGTTGTTCACCACGTCTTCAATGGCTTCTGTGCCTGAAATTATCCGTTCATCCATTTATTTATACCTTAATCACGGCATCTGTAGCGCGTACAATACCGTATTGCCAACGATCTTCAGGCTGTCCGGGGATACCTGGGTGATGTCATCACCGGTGGTGTGCCATGGTTTGTAGTTGAAGTCGATCAGGTCGATCATCGGTATCCCGGCTTCATTGATAGCGATATGGTCATCCGTGATGGGATACTGGTACGGGCTGTCAATAAAGCCCGAATCCTTGCCGGTGCGGATATAGCCCATGGAACGTGCGGCACTGAATACGCGGTCATTAACTTCGCGGGCGTATTTGTCCGAATTCGGCTCACGGTAGATGTCCAGGTCTTTGTCGCCGATCATATCGAGCAATATCCCCCAGGAGGGCTTGGGGGTAGGGAGATTCTTCGCATAGAACTGCGACCCCAGCAGCATTTTACTGATATTGTGTTCCTGGTCGGTATCCGGGTAGGTGCCGTAGTCCTCGCCATCAAAGAAGACCAGCAGCACGTCACGTGCGATGGGGTTCGCCTTCAATTGCCGGCCGATCTCCAGCAGCACCGCTACGCCAGAGGCACCATCATTGGCCGCGGGGATGGGGGTGAGTCGCTTCTTCACGTCTTTGTCGTAGTCAGCCGTCGGGCGCGAGTCCCAGTGCGCCGCCAGCAGCACTACCTCACGCGGCTCCTTGCCATTGCCGGGGATACTGCCGATGATGTTGTTCATCTTCACCTCTTTACCCCCCAGCGTAGCGCTGAAAGGCTGCAAGGTAACGGTAGCACAGGAGGGCTTCAGTTGCTCCACGATCCACGCCTGCACCTTCTCATGCTCGGGGGTACCGGGCACACGAAAGCCGAAGGTGAGTTGCTTGTCCAGATCAGCGAAAGCGCGGTCGTAATCAAAATTGGGGGTGGTAATTGCTGCCGAAACCGCCCCGGGGGGACGCCCCGCGCACCCTGCACCCATAGAGAAGGCCACCACCAGAATGGCGAAAAAAAATACCAGCCAGCGCCGCCAATTATCCATACCCCACCCCCGAATAAACATTTGCATAATCCTACCCCGATAGGGCGTCGGCGTCAATAATACCGCTGCCATAAATGGGGTTGGGTCTCACGACTCCGGGCAAATATCTATCTGTGCGCCGAGGTTGCGCAGCTTTTCTTTCAGCGACTCATAGCCGCGAACCACGTAGTGCAAGCCCGCCACTTTGCTCTCGCCCTGCGCGGCGAGGGCGGCCACCACCAGCGCGGCACCAGCACGCATATCGGCACCATCTACCGCACGGCCTTCCAGTTCAGGCACGCCTTCGATAGTAGCGGTGCGCCCGTCTTCCAGCTTCACTTTGGCCCCCATACGGCGCAGCTCATGCACGTAGGTGAGCCGGCCATCGTAAATACCCTCTACAATAGAGCTTCCGCCCTCTGCCAGACACATCAGCACCACTATCAGCGGCTGCAGGTCTGTGGGGAATCCGGGATACGGCTCGGTGTATACCGTGACGCCGCGCAGTGGGCCGTCATAGCGCACTGTGACGGCGTTCTCCTCGCGCAGCACCGTGCCGCCCATCTCTTCCAGCTTCTGCAGCAGTGACTCCAGGTACGCCGGTTTTATCGGTGCTACCCGCACTTCGCCGCGCGTCGCCAGCCCGGCCGCCAGGTATGTGCCCGCCTCGATGCGGTCGCAGACTATCTCATGCGTACAGCCATGCAGGCGCTTGCTCCCGGTTATCTCCAGCCGGTTGGTGCCTATACCCTTGATCTTCACCCCCGCAGCCTGCAGGAAAGCGCAGAAGTTTTCTACTTCCGGGTCGGCAGATGCGTTCTCGATGATCGTCTTTCCTGTCGCCAGCGAGGCCGCCATCGCCACGTTGAAGGTCGCCCCCGGGCTGCGGAATTGCGGGTTGAGCGTCACCGTGGCACCGCGCAGGCCGTCCACTGTGGAGACTACCACCACGTCTGTCTGCTCCTCGGCACACACGCCCAGCTTCGCCAGTGCCTCTACCACG
>JBBQQW010000214.1:0-3813 GCA_038215455.1 Armatimonadota bacterium | reverse complement strand
ACCCCCGGATACAAATTCAAGCTGGTAGATGCCCTGCTCACCAACTTCCACATGCCCAAATCCACGCTACTACTATTGATATCAGCATTGGCCGGCCGCGAGCAGATCTTCCGCGCCTACCGCGAGGCAGTAGCCGAAAAGTACCGGTTTTTGTCGTTTGGGGATGCAATGTTTATAATATAGTTGTGGGAACGCCCTGGGAACGCCAATCTCCCGATTGGCCTCGTACCTTAATGCCAATCGGGAGATTGGCGTTCCCAGGTTACTATCGTGTCAACTCCGCAAAGGTGGGCATTTCGCCGCCGGTGGGGTGGGCTACTCCGGCTTCGCGGGCGGCTTCCTGCACGGCTTGCGCCACGGCGGGGGCTACCTCTGGGTTGAAGGGACTGGGGATGATGTACTCCGGCTTCAGCTCCCACGGCTTTACTACGGCGGCGATGGCATGGGCGGCGGCGAGTTTCATCGACTCGGTGATGCAGGTGGCGCGGCAATCCAGGGCACCGCGGAAGATGCCGGGGAAGGCGAGGACGTTGTTGATCTGGTTGGGGTAGTCGCTACGCCCCGTCGCCATCACTGACACATAGGGTGCTGCTTCCTCGGGCATGATCTCCGGCACCGGGTTGGCCATGGCGAAGACGATGGCGCGCGGGGCCATGCGCTTGACGTTCTCCACCGAGAGCGTGCCCGGCCCGCTGACGCCGACGAAGAGGTCGGCACCGGCGATGACATCATCCATTGAGCCAGTGATCTTCAGTGGGTTGGTGTTCTCGGCGTACCATTGCTTCATGCTGTTCATATTCTCAGTGCGCCCCTGGTAGATAGCACCGCTTCGGTCGCAGCCGATGATATTCGTCACGCCGGCATTCATGAGGATCTTCGAGCAAGCCACTCCGGCGGCTCCCACCCCGCTGACCACTACCTTCAGGTCGGCGATATCTTTCTCCACGATCTTCAGCGCGTTTATCAGCGCCGCCAGCAGTACCACGGCGGTGCCATGCTGGTCATCATGGAAGACGGGGATCTTCAGTTTCGCCTTCAACCGGTCTTCGATCTCAAAGCAGCGCGGGGCACTGATATCCTCCAGGTTGATGCCGCCGAAGGTGGGTGCCAGCGCGGTGACAATGGCGATGATCTCCTCGGGGTCTTTGGTGTCCAGGCAGATGGGGAAGGCATCCACGCCGCCGAACTCCTTGAAGAGCATGGCCTTGCCCTCCATCACCGGCATGGCCGCTTCCGGGCCGATATCGCCCAGGCCCAGCACGGCGGTGCCATCGCTCACCACCGCGACGGTGTTGCGCTTGATAGTTAGATTATAGGCGCGGGACGGATCATCGTGGATAGCCATGCAGACACGCGCGACGCCCGGGGTGTAGGCCATGGAGAGATCAGCCGAGGAGAGCAGCGGGGCTTTGCTGGCCACGTGGATTTTGCCACCGCTGTGCAGAGCGAAGGTTTCGTCGGTGATATCGAGGACTTCAATATCTGCCAATGCGCTGACTGCTGCCACTATCTCGCGCTCCTGGGCCAGGCCGGTGGTATCCACGGAGATGCTACGCTCGGTGTAGTCCCGCTGCTCTTTGCGCAGTACAATCGCGCCGATATCGCCGCCCGCTTCGCCGATGGCGCAGGTGACGCGTGCCAGCGTACCGGGGGCGCTGGGCAGGCGCAGACGCAGGGTAACTCGGTAGCTGGCGCTGGGTGCTGTGGCCATAATATTTCCTTCCTCACGATGCATAATTACCTGTATATTGTAACACACACGAGGGAGGCTGATAAAGCAGAGCATCTTCAACGGAACTTCTCCAGCAGAAAAGTGTCATATAAAGCGTGAATCAGGTTTCCACTGAAGCGTAGCTAGTGGAATTATCATGATTTGGAGCGTTTTTGCTTGACATAAGACGGTCCATTTAGGTAGTCTAAACGGAGTGTTTCAGAGTATCGATTCTGTGATGGGGATTAGCCTCGTCATGGGAAAGCTGCGTATGAAATAAAGGGGAAGAAAATGAGACATTTTTCTTTATTGGCCATATTAGTTTTTGCACTAACAACCACTGCAGTTATGGCAGCAGATACAGCAGTAACCCAGGAAAAGCCCAAGGATAAAATCTACGTCGAGGTTAAGAAGGTGATTCACGTCACCCCGTTGCCGATGGAAGATAAGTATAAGAATGAATGGACTCCCGAACTGGAAGCGGAACTGTTGGAGACCATCAACCACGATATCAATGCCTATGCAGGTAACAGTTATGGTGGCACCTATTTTGAGAACGAAAAGCGTTCCTACCCGAACGCTATGTTTGATTTCCTCGCGGGAAATCGCGAAAAGGCGCTGAAATTCCTCCAAGAGGATGATAACGATCCGTGGAGCAACCTCACATTAAAGGTTGATCTTTTTCCGTGTTTTACCCTTAAAGGGCAGATGCGCAAGTACTTCTATTTCGGCGAATACCTGGATCCGGCCTACAAACAGAAGATGTATGACGCCATGAAGATATGGACGGAAAAAGACCCGCTGGGTCGCCCGAATCCATATTTCAAAGGGAAGAATGATGGTGGCTGGACGCCGGAATCAAAGAATAGCTGGGTAGACGGCCGCAATACGGATAACTTGCGCGCCATGCGCGAGATATCCATCTATCTATTTGCTGAGGAGGTAGGCAACACCGAAGTGCAGGAGATCTACCGCAAAAAGATTCAGCGCTTCGTCTGGTCGCTCTACAACATCGGCACCGGCGAGTGGGATTCCAACAACTATCACGGCCACACCATCAGCGCCTATATCAACCTCTACGACTTCGCTAAGGACCCGGAGATGCGCCTGCTGGGCAAGGCGGCACTCGACTGGATGTATACCTCTGGTGGTGCCAAATATTATCACGGTGCCTTCGGTGGCCCGAGCAAGCGCGATTACGGCGGAAAGAATATCTGGGGCTGTGGTGCTACTGAGGAGCTGGGCTTCTATTTCTATGACGCCCCGTTCCGCAACCCGAAGCCGGCACCGAACGAAGTTCATCTGGTAACCAGTGGCTATCGGCCTCCGCTGGCGGTGATGGCATTTGCGCGTAAGCAGTTCCCCAAGCCTACCGAGATACTGGTGACGCACCCGACCTATAATAACTGGAATCCTGGTGGCGAAGATCAGCCGCAGTACTTCGAGACGCAGTTCTATGGCAATAGTTATCAGCTGGGCACGATGACCACGGGTTCCAACGGCGATGAGAACGGCTTTAACTTGATGGCGACGAACAAGAAACGCGGCGTCGATCATTTCCTCGCCAACAGTGGTGCAGACTCCAGTCCGAAGGGGATTTCCACATACGGTATCGGCGGCGACAACGTAGCACAGTACCGCAATATTGCACTGCAACTGCAGAAGAAAGGCGATGCGCCCTTCCAGTTCATGGCCCCGAAGACGGCGAAGATCACCGAGCAGGACGGCTATATCTTCCTGCAATATGAGAAGACCTGGCTGGCGGTGAAGTTGATCAATGCTGAACTCACCCGCAATGAAGATAAGACGCTGAAGATGGTAGATACCAGCAAGTCCTTCCCGGACGATGTGATATTCACCGCCAAGGGGACGGGCAAGGCTGACGGCCCGGTATGTGGCTTTGTGCTGGAAGTCGGCGAGAAGGAATCGCTGGGCGACTTCGACGCATTCAAAGCAGCAGTGCTGGCGAAATCCAAGCTGGATATGACGGAGATAGCAGACGGGATCGCGAGCTACACCGGTGCTGACGGTTCATCGGTAAAGATGAAACACAGCGGAACCAACCGACCAGATATGTGGCGTAACGGAGTTGCGGCAGACTG
>JBBQQW010000213.1:0-3908 GCA_038215455.1 Armatimonadota bacterium | reverse complement strand
ATCGCCGACCTCGCCAGGATGCCGCACCTCCTCATCGCCGGCGCGACGGGGACCGGCAAGTCCGTGGGGTCTATCCACTGAGCTACCGGCGCACGCATGAATATGATAGCAGATTAATGCAGGATCGACAATGTGGCTGTTGCCCACACCTTACTTGATCCCCCGGGCGGTGAAGACGGCCTTGAAGGTCTGGAAAAATATTTTGATGTCATAGCCCAGTGACATATTGCGGCAATAATCGGTGTCGTAGCCCACTTTCGTTGCGCAATCCAGCTCGTCCCGGCCCATTATCTGCGCCAGCCCGGTGAGGCCCGGGCGCACCTGATGCACGCCGGCTTCTTCGCGCGCGGTGTTCACGTCCGTCTGCGAGGGCAGCGCGGGGCGTGGGCCGATAAAACTCATCTGGCCACGCAGGATATTGAGTAGCTGCGGCAGTTCATCAATGCTGGTCTTGCGCAGCATGGGGCCGATGCGGGTGAAGGGTTTCTCCGCCATCTTCTCCATCTCGGCAGTGCTGATATTAGGGGCATCAGTACGCATGGAGCGGAATTTCAATATCGTGAATTCCTTGCCAAATTGCCCCACGCGTTGTTGCCGGTAGAGCGATGGGCCTTTGGAATCCAGCACAATCATGAGCGCAACTATCAGCATCAACGGCCCGAAAATGATGAGCGATATCACCGCCAACAAGAGGTCGAACAGCAGCTTAAAGAGCAGGTATGTCGATGATATTTGCAAGGTAGTAGTTGTCATAGGGTCTCCATTAATAGTGTGAATCCATAGCAAAGCTAGAGTAATTGTGGTGGTAGTTCAATCATCATTGATTTATCAACTTCAACGGCCTCAACTCTCTCGTTGTAGATATCGAGCAAAGCCTTAAGATTCCTGACAAGTTCTGAATGTGCAAAGCTTGCTATCTCGTCAATATTCTGACCAATAAATGATTCGAGCGACTGGACAAATACTTTTTCTACCTGGAACGACTCTGCCATTTGCCTTGATGCCTGAACAATTCGATCTGGGACCAATAAATAGACATGATAACCATGATCAATATTCTGCTTACATTTCTCAAACACTCCTGGCAGTGGCTGAACAGTGACGTGAAACACTGTGTTTCCAATAAAGAAGTCACCTTGTCTTCCTAATTGAATATCCGCAGTACTATATGATTCGTTACTTATTTGCATGTTGGGAAAACGCAGCTGTAACTTGGCACCTACAAGGTATTGTGCTATAGGCCCTTCTTTGCGCTTCTCGCGTGCAACGCTCAATATGGACTCAACGATTTGGAATGTGCTTTGTGATGGATCATATGTCCATTCGATACGTTTCTGATTATGGTAATCAGCAATTATTGCAATCAAAAACTCTTGCATCTGAATAAGCAAACTATTTCGTACAGTAGAATCAATATTCTCAATGCCGGTCATTTCCAATGATTTAAGCAGATCAGTAATTGCTCCCAGTGTTCCGCGATTTGTTCGCCCACCCTCGCGAAGGTATTCTCGTGTTTCAGAGAATTTATATAGGATTCTATTTACTGAGGACGCACTAACGCCACTTATCTGCCCTCGGTTGGGAGAAAGATAGTTTTCGAGTGATAGTGAAAATGACACTTTCATCTTCTCCAATACTATCAGTGCTGCAGCAATAACACCCCGAGCTGGGCCCTTTGTGGCTCCATAGACTGGTAATCTATTGTACCATTCCACAAACGCTTCATATATTTCAGAGGACTGCGACATATTGATCTCCAGCTCGCACAGTAGCGCTAGTATTTATCAGATTTCTCTCGTTCATCAATGGGTTTAGGTAATTTCGAGCGATCCAGCTTATTACTGGAACACATACTGCGTCACCAAAACCAAAAAGTGCCTGGTTGGCTGATACATTGATCTTATAATCATCTGCACCCATTAATCTGGCACATTCTCTAGGTGTCAGTAATCTTGCATGGATAATCCCGTTTCCGGCTTGGATGAGTATTTGCCTACCACTTCCTCCACGTGGGGTACGGAGACACCCCGCTGTTCCATCTACTCTCAATTCAGCCATCGATTTTCCGTTGCGCACTCGTCGGAACACGGTGCCATATTTCAATGTCTGTGCCAACGCCATCTCTTGGATTTGCCCGGTATGCTTGGGACTCATTTGATTCAGCAGATACTGTGTCCGTGCTTCATCCCACCATTCGGGCGCTGTTAATGGCAATAATTCTACAATGTCTTCGATTAAGTGGTTACTCGTTGGCAAATCAGGGAGTTCTTTGATATTCCAGTAAATGTCGGGATGAGTGGAGATGAATTCGATTAACGCCTTAGGTCTGGTGTTACTTTGATATAGCTTTGCACCTGCAAATTCATTTGCCTTTTGCAGCATTGATCGTTGTTTTGCCACTACAAATAGACGAACGCGACTTTGTGGCACGAAATGTGAAGCGTCAATGATAAATGGATCAACGGCATATCCTAATTTGTTTAATGCTAGTAGCGCAGAATTGAAGTCCTCACCCGCATTTGAAGATAAGAACCCCGCTACATTCTCTAACAGCACCAATGGTGGTCTTCGGGCACCCATTTCCTCGAGAATACGAATGAATCCCCAATAAGCCGAGCTATGCTTCCCATCCAAGCCACTTCTAGCTCCAGCGAGAGAGAGGTCATTACACGGGAATGAGGCGGTCGCTAGTGTTGAATAAGGAACTGAATTGCCAGCGATATTATGAATGTCACCTAAAATGAAATGGCTCTTCGCGTCACTAAACTGGCCTTCATACATCCTATATTTGTCATAATCGATATCATTGGCGAAATTGATGTTCCAGCCTTCTCTTTCTAACCCCAGTCTCATCAATCCGATTCCGGCGAAATACTCCGCAAAAGTTCTCTCATCCCTCATTCTATTTGTGATGTATTTCCCGTATCTCATCATTTTATCTCAATCAATATTGATGGCTAGTCCTGCCAGCAACAGTAGGCTAATCATATCATAAATATGCCCTTATGTATGGGTCTCCACCAATAGCCCACCTTCGGCGATCTCATATTCATAGATCTGCCCTCCACCCGCACGTGCGGCCAGGTGTTGGCGTAATGCTTGAGCTGCGTCGGCATCGCGTGCGAGCATCAGCAGGAAGCCGCCGCCACCGGCACCGGCCAGCTTGGCTCCGGTCAGATACGGGCGCACCTCGGCCAGCAGCGCGTTGATAGGCGCGTTGCTCATATTCGGATCCATGATCAGGTTCAGCTCCCAGTGCCGGTCGAGTAGCTCGCCCAGGTAGCCCCATTCGCCCTCGCGCATGGCGTAGGCCATCTCATTGGCCAGCGTTTTTATGCTGTGCAGCACCTGCACGGTGGCCACCTCGCGCGCCAGATAGCTGCCCACCACCTGGGTGAGGAGGTTCTTGGCGATGCGGCGGATGCCGGTGAAGTAGAGGACGAAACGCTCGTTAAATTCCGCACGGCGCTCCGGCGACCACTCCAGCGGCTGCACACGGATATGCTGGCGCAGCCCCGGGCCGGTGGTGAGCAGCTTCGCGCCGGGGAAAAGCCCGCCCGCCTGATCCTGCCAGCCGCCGCCGGTGGTCATGCGTTGCTCCAGCCGCATCACCTGGTCGAAGAGTTCGGCTGGAGTAATGTCGGTGCCTAGCATCTGCGCCAGCGCGCGGATTATCGTAACCGCCAGAATGCTACTGGTGCCCAGGCCGCTGCCCATCGGCAGGTCAACTTCGGTGCTGATCTCGATGCCGCCGCCCATCTTCGTCAGCGTCTCAACCAGCGAAAAATCATTTGCCAGCACGCCGGAAAGCTGTACCCCCACGCGTGACAACGCCAGCGCATCGCCTGGGGCCAGCGGGGCGAATATCTCCTCGTTGGTACGGTATTCCGCGCGCTCGCCACTGTCCA
>JBBQQW010000212.1:0-3914 GCA_038215455.1 Armatimonadota bacterium | reverse complement strand
GCGGCAGTCGATCATCGGGTCGACAAAGGTGTCCTCGTGCCCGCTGTACTTCCACACATTGTGATTCATCAGAATAGAAGCGTCCAGCCCCTCCATGTCGTCGCGCTCGTAGACGTTGGCGCGCCACCAGGCCTGCTTCAGATTGTTCTTCAGTTCCACGCCCAGCGGGCCGTAGTCATACGTCCCCTGCAGCCCGCCATAGATATCGGACCCCGCAAAAATGAACCCGCGCCGCTTGCACAGCGAAACTAACTGCTCCATGGTAGTAGCCGACATAATATACCTCACCTTTGATCTTTGCTATAGTATACCGGCTTTGCGGATTTGTATCAAAAGATGTGGCGGCGGTAGGTACGTAGCATGGGTGTCTCGCCCATTCACCACGCGCTAAAGCACATGGCTATAAGATCAAGCACCCTGAAGAGCGCTATTGGCCAAGATTATTCAGCCGGTTTTATCCGGCTTGATCTTATAGCCATGCCCTCCAGGGGGTGGCTAACAAAAACAGCGCCCCGACCATCATACCGGGGCGCTGCGTTTCATTTCAGGTTATGCAATCCAGTGCTACGGCAGCGCGATGATCTCCGCAGGGGTCAGAACGCGGTTGTAGATGCGCAGATCGTCAATGGAGCCGTTAATGGTACGCGTTCTATCAAGACGATTGAGCAGATACCAGGTGCAAGCATTCGATATATGCGTGCCTGAGCCTGAGTTGCTTCCATCTACACTAACTGGTGCCAAGGTACCATTCAGATAACATACCGGCAAGTTAGTGGGATTGCTGGAATCCCATGCGATAACTATGTGGTACATGGTGCCTGGCTGAAAGACATTATCGCCGGTCTTGAACTGGCGATTACCACCACTATATTTGGCAGCGAAATACAGCGCTTTATTGCTAGTGTTTGGGTAAATAAGTAAATTATCAGTAGCGTCGATGAAGCGCGATAGCTGGGTGTTAGTACTCCAATTGTTATCAACACACCGCCCCCAGAAGGAGATGGTGAACTGGGTGAGGTCAGTTGGATTATCGAAGGAGCCGTAACTGCCGGCACCGGTTGCTTTGATCGCTTGTCCGGCGTGTACCTCGGCTGCCGTGGAGGTGAACACCGCCGGTAGTGCCCCCGCCAGTGTCGCCACTGGCCCGGCTGCGCCTGACCAGTTAGTGGAGGCACCATTGCCATCGAAGTTCCAATAGCCTACCAGCGAGGTGTCAGCTGGTGCAGTCAGGGTGATGGTGGTGGACGATGCCAGCCCGAATGCCGGGGTGGCCGTCACGGTAACAGTGGGCGGGGTGGGCACTGTTGCCGGTGGAGTGTAAAGACCGGTAGCGGCGACGATTGTCCCGGAGGCTGCACCGATCGGGGAGAGTGTCCAGGTGACTGGTACCACCGGAGTGATGGTGAATGTCTGCGCGGCAGAACCTACCGCGATACTTGGATTGGCGGGAGAAATTGGGCCGCTTGCACTACCAGTGCCATTGAAGGTATAGGTGGCTACGGGAGCACCCCCCTGCCCGGTAGCGGTGACGATGTAGGTAGTGGTACCGCTAATGGTGATGTTGCCGCCAAGACCGCCTGCGCCGGGCGCAACCCGGTGATATCAGCTGCGGAACCTGTGGTGACCGCCCAGGTAGCATTAGGGATAGTTGTGGTGATCGGGAACGATGTGCCGGTGGTGTAATTGGTAGTGGTAGCAGCAGGGAAGGTGGCGGGGCTGGTGGCAGGCAACCAACTAGTTACAGTTGCCGCTACTGGCATATCAACGTGGCCGTCCAGATAACTACTGATGAGCTTGCCCGCATGTCGGCCCTGATCCAGGTTGGTCAGGTCGTACGCCACATTGGGGTAACTGCCCGCGATGGCGCTGCTGGTGCCGTCGGCGGTGACAAAGTAGGAGGTCGGGTCGCCGATGCCGGTGTCACCCAGGCTCTTGTTGCTCAGCTTGGCGTCATAGACGTAGCCGTTGGGTCTGCTCGTCAGATCCGGGCATTTTGTCACTTTTGACGCCGCCTGCAGCAGTGCTGTATTCGCGCCAGATGCGGAAGAGAGATTAATCTGCGACCAGATAGTGCCCGCATCGGGCAGAATCTCGTCGTTTTCCTGGGCATACATCAGCACGGCCAGGGCTATTTGCCGCTGGTTGTTCGTGCACTGCGTCTGTCGTGCTTTCTCCCGCGCCTTGCTGAAGACCGGGAAGAGGATCGCTGCCAGTATCGCTATTATAGCGATGACGACCAGCAGTTCAATGAGGGTAAACCCACGCTTGACCATAATAGTGCCTCCTAAAAAATAGTATTTTTTCCCTTCCTGCAACTACACGCAGAAAGAGCAATGAAGTATTATACCCTTAGGAAGTAATTTTGTGACATAGAAATGAGAAAAATGGTAAAATAATTCCACGTTGCCCCTTAATGAGGGGACAGGGTGCCTGCTGGCTTTCGGGTAATAATCAAAAATCCTGTTGAGGTGAAGCAAAATGAACTTCTTCAATCTGTTCCAAGCGAAACCTAAGCACTGCACGTCGTGCGGGAATATTTCCCCCGGACTCCACGAGATCTATTCAGGGATTCGTGACGGGCAAAATATCGACCAACTGTGTACGACATGTCTGATCGCCAGATTGGGAAGTCAAGTGCAGGGGAAAAACATCCTGTTCATCGAGCCTGCCATCACAGATTATTACACCTATACTCCGCTTAACGAGGTGAATAGCCAGCTTGCGAAATCGCAAATACAATTGGCTCTTGCAACAATCGGGGACAAGTGTGCCATCTGTTCAAAACCGTCTTCCCATCTCTGGATGCCCCAGGAGGATATTGACTTTGAGGCTATGGAAAGCCAGTCCGCTAATAACTACTACAGTATTCCCACAAATCCTCCAGCATGGAAAGGCACGGTCGCGCTCTGCGATGAGCATATAGTTGAGCAATTGCGAGATTACATCGAGAGCAAACGCAATTATTTCCTCACCTTCCGTTTTCCAGATTCCTCGTCCGCGGGGTATTATGATTAACGTGTGGTGGGCGTTGCCTGCTGGCAGCTCCCCTTGTCTCGTTTGGTATTTTTTGCTATTATTTTTTTAATCACTATAGGGGGATTCAATCATGGGGTGCCGTGGCGTTTACTTTGCTTTGAGCGATGCTGATAGCCAGCTATTACTCGCTACACACAGCGATGAAGAAGCGGTGTCAGTAATTGAGGATATTGAGGAAAGATGTGATGAGAATTGGCTGGTTGAGACCGATAAGGCTTGGGATGCTATACATCGCTGCCTGACAGATGGCACCTTGAAAACCAAAGGAACAACAGTGCGGGCAAAATGTGTCATAGGTGGGCGGCAACTTTATCGTGAAGACGACTACATCATCTCATACGTAACCCCGTCAGAAGTAAAAGCAGTTGCACATGCGCTCGAACCTATAAATAAACCCTGGTTTCGCAATAAATATTATGGTTTACAGAAAAGAGTCTTATGGTTTACCTTTTCACAGTATGATGGCCCAATAGACGAAGAAGATTTCGAATACTCGTGGGAATACTTTGAGGCTATCAGGACATTCTATCAAAAGGTAGCTGTTGAAAATCGTGCTATAGTCTTCACTGTCGACCAGTGAGAAGGACACGTATTGGATCAACCAGAATCCCTTTCGGCAGAGCGCTCATCCCCTAGGGAGCGGTCAGGCCAGGGGAGAGCGGCTTACCTGGCATTACTCTGGCAACCCATCCAGCAGGTAGTCCTGCCAGCGTAGAAAGTCGATCCCGGAGCGTTCAGCGGCGGGGCGGAAAGCTTCTTCACCGATAATGAGTGGGCGAAACTCCCGGTAGCGAGCTGCGAAAACCATCAGACCTTGCAGGTCGTTAGCAGAGAAGCCACCGCCTTTTATTTCCACCGCCCAATTTGTGTTGTTACCC
>JBBQQW010000211.1:0-3918 GCA_038215455.1 Armatimonadota bacterium | reverse complement strand
GATAAAACTGGGGTAACGCCACTGCTGGAGGCCATTCGTTCGGAGATTAATTACCCGGCGGTAATACCGGCAGCAGTGCGACATCCGCTCAGTCTGGATATTCTAAAAGCCTTGCTGGATGCGGGGACCGACCCGGATATCAAAGATAGAACCGGTGCCAGTGCCCGCACTGAAGCCATAAAGAAAGGGTATCAGCCGATGATAGCCCTGGTGGCAAAGTAGTACGTTGCAGAGAGATTTTCGGAGAATATACTGTAATCATGCGGATAAGGCTTGCCTTTAGGTGGGATTTCTGCTACTATAAATGCGCCTTGGAGAGGTGGCCGAGTCTGGCTGAAGGCGCGCGCCTGCTAAGCGTGTGAAGGAGCTTTAAACTCTTTCCCCGGGTTCGAATCCCGGCCTCTCCGCCAGAGTTTAATAAGTTTGTGCGCCCGTAGCTCAGCGGATAGAGCGCTAGGTTGCGGACCTAGAGGCCGCAGGTCCGATCCCTGCCGGGCGTACCAATAATCGAAGAAAGCCCTCTTCCAGTTTACTGGAAGAGGGCTTTCTCGCTTAGTAGCCATGTTGAAATGCGACAAAAACTTCACCCCGGTGGTTTACACACACAGATGTTTGCGGTAGAATGTTTGCATGGTTACTGGGTTTCGTGCGGCGATGAAGAGTAGTTTGCAGGCACAGGCGCAAGCGGCATTTTGCCCGGAGGCGGTGCCGCATCGGGTCATCTTCCTGCTCGACTTTGATTCCTACTTCGCGCGCTGTATGCAGCAGGCTTATCCACCGTTGCGCAATCGTCCGGTGGGGATACGTGGGCCGGCGCGGGGGACGATGCTCATCGCCGCTTCACCGGAGGCGAAGAAACGTGGTATCAAAACAGGCACTTTCGTCAGTGATGCGCTGCGCCTCTGCCCCGACATCATCCTGGTTGGCCCCGATATGGACATGTATGTGGAGCTGTGTACGCGTGCGCTGAAGGTGCTGACGAGCTTCACTGACAAAGTGGAGCCGTTCTCCATCGATGAGTCCTTCATGGATGTGACGGAGATCGTGGAGAAGTTCGGGGATGTGCATATGCTGGCGCAGGCCATCAAGCGGGCATTGCGCGAGGCGCTGGGGGAGACTGTCACCACCTCCATCGGCATCGGGCCGAACAAGATGATCGCCAAGCTGGTGTCGCACTTCCACAAGCCGGACGGTATCACCCACGTCACGGCGGAGCAGGTGCCGGAGCTGTTGCCGCAGATCGCGTTGCTGGATATATGCGGCATTGGATCACGGGTGGCGAAGCGGCTGGCGAAGCTGGGCATCTACACGGTGTCGCAGCTGGGGCGCTTCCCCCGCGCCGGGCTGGTGCGTGAGTTTGGGGTACTGGGGCACCTGTACTGGCTGTGGGGGCAGGGGATAGATCTTTCCCCGGTCAGCCCGTACCATGGGCAAGCGGCGGAGAAGTCGATGGGGCACTCGATGACGTTGCCGGTGTCTGCCACGCGGCGCGAGGAGGTGGACAGTGTGCTGCTGCGGCTGTGCGAGCGGGTGGGGCGGCGGCTGCGCCGGGGTGGGTACCGGGGGCGGGTGTTCCACTGCTGGGTGGCCTACGCGGGGGAGCTGGGGCCGGAGGAGGAGCGTGGGCGCGGCGGGCGCTACCGCCTGCCGGAGGCCAGCGATGACAGCCAGGTGTTCTACCAGGTGGCACAGAGCTTCCTTCCCGTCGGGCAACTACCGCACCCGGTGATCCAATTGCATGTCAGCGTGAGCGAATTGGGGAAGCACCCGATGCAGCTGTCGCTGACGGAGGACCTGGTGAGCAAAAACTCGTTGCAGCGTGCGCTGGATACTATCAACGACCGCTATGGGGAATTGACGATATCGCGGGCGGCGTTGCTGGGGTCAGCGCAACGGACTCCGATAGGTGACCCACAGAACGGGCTGCGGAAAAGATACGCGATATGAAGAGCAACAAATCTCACCTCATATGCTATAATAGGCTCAATTATGCTCACTGAAATCTACATTGAGAATTTTGCGTTGATTGATCGCCTGACGGTGTCGCTGGGTAGCGGGTTGACGGTGCTTACTGGGGAGACGGGGGCGGGGAAGTCTATCGTTATTGATGCCATCAACGTGCTACTGGGTGAGCGCGCGGGGGCGGAGTTTGTGCGCACCGGGGCGGGGCGGGCGATGTTGCAGGCGGTGTTTGATATCGCTGATTGCCCGCATCTGCTGCCGGCACTGGCTGAATTAGGCGTGGAGCCAGAGGACGGCCAGCTAATAATCAACCGCGAGGTGGCGCGCGAAGGGCGTAATATTGCACGCATAAACGGGCGAACTTGCTCGGTGAACGTGGTACGCCAGGTGGGCGACCTGCTGGTGGACCTGCACGGGCAGCATGAACACCAGTCATTGCTCCGTGAAGAGCATCATATCGATTTCCTCGATGCGCTGGGAGATGATGCCTTTCAGCAGTTAAAATCCGAAGTGGCCACGCTGGCGCGCCGACGTGCCGGGTGCAAACGTGAGTTGCATGAACTACGTAGCGACGCCCGTGACCGCACCCGCGCCATTGACTTGCTGAGCTACCAGATTGAAGAGATAGACAAAGCCGCATTGACCACCGGGGAAGATGTGGAGTTGACCGCGGAGCGAAATCGGCTGGCTAATGCAGAAAAGCTGCACGCCGCTGCCGAGGAATCATACGCGATTCTCTACGAGGCCACTGATGGCCAGTCGGTACTGGATGCGCTGGGAACGGCGGAGATGCAACTCGCCGCGCAATCGCGTTATGACGCTGATCTGGAGCCGCTGGCCGCGTCGCTGCGTTCCGCTGCTGAGTTGATCACCGATGTCTGCCATGAGCTGGCCGAATACCGCGAGCGCGTACACTTTGATCCCGAGCGCCTGGCCGAAGTAGATGAGCGGCTGAACCTTATCCATATATTGCAGCGAAAGTATGGCGAAGACATTGAGGTTATCCTCGCGTACCGCAAAGAATGTGCAGCAGAACTGCACAAGCTGACGCATTTTGAGGAGCGAATCGACGAAGTGCAAGCAGAGCTGAATGCCATTGACGGGAAGCTGACAATAAGTGCGCAGGAGCTATCCACTGCACGGGAGAGGTTGGCCACGGCCATGGCCTCCAGTGTGCAGACGGAGCTGGAACATCTGGGTATGCCCAAAGCGATATTCCGCGTGGACATCCAACGGCAAGCAGATACAGATGGGATCGTGATCTCCGGGGAACCGGTGACGGTGACCACACAGGGGATTGACCTGGTGGCTTTTCACCTATCTGCTAATCTGGGCGAACCACCGCGCCCACTGGCGAAAATTGCCAGTGGAGGTGAGCTATCCCGTATCATGCTGGCATTGAAGGCAGTATCCGCGCGTGATGCCGGAGTGCCGACGTTGATATTTGACGAGATCGACACTGGTATCGGTGGACGCACGGCGGAGGCAGTGGGGGAGAAGCTGGCGCAGGTGGCACTTGGCGTGCAGGTGATCTGCGTCACCCACCTGGCGCAGCTGGCATTCTACGGCGATGAGCATTTCCTCATAGAGAAGAGCAGCGACGGGGAACGCACCAACAGCACCATGCGCTGGCTCACCGGCGAGGAGCGTGTGGCAGAGCTGGCGCGGCTGCAGGCCGGTGGACATATCAGCGAAGCGGTGCTGGCGCATATTCGTACCGTTTTGAATGAAATACAGGCGAAGAAACAGCAGCGGTCGATTTAGACTGCCGGTGTCCACGGGGAGATACCGTTCTCATTGACCAGCAACAGACGGTTATAGAGCGGGTAGGGGACATGGTCAAATTCCTGCTGTGTTCGTTCTGCCAGTGCACGTGCCTGGGGCAGGTCATCGGCAGCCATTATTAACAGCTCATCACGTGCGGGAATTGCCACCAGCAAGTCACGATCTCCAAAG
>JBBQQW010000210.1:0-3919 GCA_038215455.1 Armatimonadota bacterium | reverse complement strand
AGCGGCTGGCGCTGAACCACGAGTGGCTCTGGCGCGGGGTGAATCGCCAGCGAGATAACGAACCACTGGCCACACTACTGCCGGAGGTACGCACGCAGCTGCTGGCGGGTAACCTGGCCGAGGGCACGCTGCTGGGGCAGGCCTTTGCCGGTGCTGGTGGTGGCGTGAGTGGCAAGCCGAACCGTGTGGACCCCTACCAGCCGGCGGGAGATCTGTTTTTCAAGCTGGAGCACGGCGAAGTGAAGAACTACCGGCGCGAGCTGAACCTGCATCGGGGCGTAGTCACCGTGAACTACACCGCCGAGGGGGTGCGCTACCAGCGCGAGTATTATGGCCACCTCACCCACGATTTGCTCATGGTGCGCCTGATCGCCACCCGGCCCTTCAGCGGTGAATTCTGGCTGACACGCATCGATGATCCCGACTGCACATTGACGCATACCACCACCCCCGAGGCAATGCTCATGGACGGTCAGTTCGCCGGCGGGCTGGGCTTCCGGGTGGCGGCACGGCTGGTCTCTACCGATGGCAAGGTGACAGTCACCCCCACGCGTATGACCGTCAGCGGTGCCAACGAGCTGATCCTGGCCCTGGATATGGGCACCACTGCGAATGATGAAGATCCGGTGGCGGAGGCCGGACGTCACCAGTTGCCGACTGCCGACTGGGATGCCCTGCTGGTAACGCAGAAGATGCGCTACACCGAGTTGTATGATAGCTTCAGCCTGCAGCTGGCGGCCACCCCGGCGATAGATATCCCCACCGACAGCCGCCTGGAGGCGGCACGCCGCGGCAGCGACGACCCCACCTTGCCGATATTGTATCTGAACTACGCGCGTTACCTGATGCTGGTCTCCACCGCCACCGCGCAGCTACCACCTAATCTGCAGGGGAAGTGGAACGAGGACCTGAAACCTGCGTGGACGGGCGCGTATCACCATGATATCAATCTGGAGATGTGCTACTGGCCGGTGGAAGCCACCAACATGGGCTTTGCCACGCGTCCGCTCTTCAATTACCTGGAGCGTTTTATCCCCCATGCGCGCAAAGCGGCGCAGGACCTGTACGGGTGCCGCGGCATCTGGATGTCGTTGCAGACGGATCCATGGGGGCGCTGCACGCCGGAGAATTACGGCTGGGCAACATGGACAGGCGCGGCGGCGTGGATGTCGCAGCATTTCTGGCTGCATTATCAATACACCCTCGACATTGATTTTCTGCGCGAGCACGCCTACCCCTACCTGAAAGCGGTGGCGGAGTTCTACGAGGATTACCTGATCGAGGATAAAGCGGGGGTGCTGCAGATCGTCCCCTCGCAATCCCCGGAGAACAAAATCGTCGGGGCGGGCAATATCCCCGTCTCCCTGTGCGTCTCCTCCACCTGCGATATCACGCTAGTGCGCATGGTGCTGCACAACGCTGGGCATGCTGCCGAGATACTGGGCATCGATGCGGACAATCGCGAACTCTGGCGCACTATGCTGGCGAAACTACCGGCATTGCAGGTGGGCAAACGTGGGCAACTGCAGGAGTGGAACAAAGACTATGAGGAAGCGGAGCCGGGGCACCGGCATTATTCGCACCTGATCGGCGTCTTCCCCGGTGAGGAGATCACTGCGGAGAGCACTCCCGAGCTGTGGGATGCGGCGCTGGTCTCGCTGGAGAACCGGCTGAAAAGTGACGGCGGGCACACCGGCTGGAGCCGCGCGTGGACTGCCTGCCTCTTCGCCCGTATGGGCAAACCGCAACGCGCCTGGGGGCACCTGATCCACCTCATCTGTGACTTCGCCACCGAGACGCTGCTGGACCTGCATCCCCCCCGCGTCTTCCAGATCGAGGGTAACTTCGGCGGGGCCGCCGTGGTGCTGGAGATGCTGCTGCAGAGCGATCGCGAAGAGCTGCATCTGCTCCCCGCCCTCCCCGCCTGCTGGCCCGCCGGTAAGATCAAGGGCATCCATGCGCAGGGTGGCTACACGCTGGATATCGAGTGGGCACACGGCAAACTGAAGCGTGCCGTAGTGAAATCGCGCACCACCCGCATCTGCAAAGTGGTAGCCAACGCCGAACATTGGATAATAGTAGACGAACACGGCAACCGCGTCCCCATAGAACAGGACGACCGCTGCCTCATCTTCAAAATAGAGGCAGGGGTGCCTTTGAATATTACCGTGGGGATGTGAACTCGGATTTGTATGTGGCAACTTTGGCGTCCCCCGGACGGCGGCAAACCAGGTCTATTCCGTAGTCCCTGATTAGTCATTTTCTGAACAACTTGTCTAGAAAAGTTGTCGTTTAAAGTAGAAATAACGACCTGATACGGTACCAAACAATTACTTCAGATAAATATCATAGCCCCGGATGAAATCCGGGGAAGTGGTTTATTTGTTGAGGTCATGCTTCGATAAGCGTACCCCGGATTTCATCCGGGGCTAAGGTATTATTCCGATTGAATGAAAATTAACCGTATCAGCGCTTATTGAGCTTGGTTCCGGCTTGGCCGGGTTAGACATAATGATGCATCCGCTTCACATCATCATCCATATTTTCACCATTTATCACGCTATTCTAAGCAAAGTTGTCTCACTAACGACACAAATGTGCTAACTATCGTACAGTTGTCGTTGCGGCGGCGTTGACTTCCACTATGGTTGGTTGTATAACAGATACAGAAGCACGGATGTATGTATGCAAATAGGGATTGATGGTCTTTATGTCCATTTCGTAGTTCGTGGCTTAAATAAAAGCCCTCTCTGATGTTGGAGAGGAATGCTCAAGTTGACACCCTAATGAAAGGGAGTCCAGAAAGGTTCATATCATGAAGAAACTACAAGTCCTCGGATTGGCGGCTGGTCTGCTGCTCGCAACCAGTGCAGTGTTTGCCAGCACTACGTTCAATGGTCAGACCGGCAATGTCGCGCAGCCAACGGCTGAGGTGACTCCTTACGGTATGCTGGTCGTCGCCGCTGATTACCAGAACACCAAAGACGTCATCAACACTGAGAAGGATTCCGGCGCGCTATTTATCCGCTACGGAATCGTCGAAAATCTAGAAGTCGGCGCGGGTTACCGGGTGTTTCAAGTTAAAGGTGCCGGTGGTGCCGGAGATACTGCTGACACGTTCAGCATTTCCGCCAAATACCTGACCCCCATCAAGCTGCTAGGCTTTGACTGGTCCGTCAGTGGTGTATACGACACCACGCATAAATATGACGGCTTGCCCCAAGATCTACGCACCACCCAGATTGCCTGGGTAGGCGATCAGAAGTTCAACGTGGGGGATCGTACTATTGTAGGTACTGTGGGCGCGAACTGGACCGAGCGAGATTCTGGATCATTGGTAAAGGGTCGTGAACACGCATTCCGCTACTTCGTCGGCGCTTCTATCCCGTTGGTTGATAACGTCACCCTGGTGGGCGATGCGCAGACTGCCAGTTCCAACATGGATGATAATGGGTTGTATGGTGTGGCTATAGTTTACCGGGCTACCGATGACCTTTCTATCCGGGGCGGCGTGAGCAATGCCTACCCGACCGGCGAAGTAACTGGCGTCAACAAAGGCAAACTTTTCGTCGGTGCCAGCATGAAATTCAATGGAATAAAATAATTCCGCGTGGAAAAAACTAAAACGGGGGATAGCTGATATCAGCTATCCCCCGTTTTTGCGTCAGCTTTTTCGCGCCAGTTATTCTATGAACATAGTCTTTACTGACAATTATGTGAATTATAGTTGACAACTTCAAAATCATACGGTATATTTTTTAATCAATAGGCAGTTCAATGCCTCATTAATAGGAAAAGGTGATCATCTTGCCCGTCAGGCCGTTCGCGGCTTTAATCATAACACCTCCCTGACGGGGGGAGGAATTTCTCACGTGGACACCACATAAGAAAGGGAGTCCAGAAAGGTGCAAACGATGAA
>JBBQQW010000209.1:0-3945 GCA_038215455.1 Armatimonadota bacterium | reverse complement strand
GAATGCTTTTCGGCTTCATGCAGTTCTCTGGCGTAATCTGGCTGAACTGCGCCTTGATCACCGCCAGCTCATCCGCAGAATACTTCCCCGGCAATGTTCCGCCCAGCGCCGCCCCGACAAGGAATTGCGGGTACGTGGTTTTTAATGTCCTCACCGTGTTAACCTCCGCTGCACCTGCCATAGCGCCTGATAGTAGCGCCAGCAGGGTATAGAATATGATGTGACGTATATTCAACATAGATGCTCCTTCAGCATGCGCCAAAGATCGCAGCTCCGGATGAAATCCGGGGTACGCTTATCGGATTCATGGCCTCTATTGATAAACCTCATCCCCGGATTTCATCCGGGGCTATGATATTAATCTGCAGTAATTGCCTGGAACCGTATCAAGTCGTTATTTCTACTTAAACTACAACTTTTCTATACAATTTGTTCAGAAAATAATTGGTAAAGACCTAAAGACTTATCTCTTCCCCAACCCATTATACAGATGGTAGCTGACGCCGAGGAAGGGGCGTTGGTTGTCACCGCCGAAGGTGTTGTTTTTCAGGTTGCTCATCCCCAGCTGGGCGGTGTAGCCGTCGCCGAGGGGGCGCGAGAGGGAGATGGCGGTCAGCGGTTTGCTGTCGCTGAGGTTTCCGAGGCCACCCTGGGCCTCCAGGCGCAGCTTCAGCTGTTGCGGCAGCGCCACTGATAGCGCGGCATAGGGGCGGAAGCCCGCCGGGTTGACGCCGACGCCGGCATTGAGGAAGGTGTAGTTGACGCCTACGGTGACATCGCTGCTGATATTGGGCATCTCGCGCGTGGCGGCCAGGTAGAACTGTGCGCCGGTGGCGTTGTTGCCGGTGCCGCTGGCTTCTTCATCGATGAAGAAATACTGCGCGCCGACGGCTAGCTGCGTGCCCGCTACGCCGCTGGCATACTTGTAATTGACATCGTAGTTGTTGGTGCGGCTGGTGGCACCACGCAGGAAACGGTAGCTGGCACCGAGTTCGGATTTACCCGACAAACCCATAGTGGCGCGTGCGGTTGTCACACCGTCGAGGCCGGCATCGCTGTCGCTGGCGTGGTAGTCCAGCGCGAAATCCTGGTAATCCGACGCGGTGGTGGTGGCATCCGGCAACACCGCCAGCCCGCTGGGGCCAGCCAATGATGGGGCAGCGACGGTGACCATAGCCCCCGTCAGCAGCGAGAACGCCGCAATTGCAGCAAGACAGATCTTCTTCATAGTGTTATTGTGCCTTTCAATGGAGTGTATGCTACATTTGACACAGCTGCTCGGGGAAGGTTTTACTGCGCCTCAATACTTCTCACTCTTCGTCGCCCGCGTCATCAGGCTGCGCACGCCATCGGCGGGGTTGCTGCCTTCAAAGATAACCGCATACACCTGCTCGCAGATGGGCATCTCCACGCCTAATCTGCGTGCCAGGCGTACTACCGCCTCGGTAGTGGGGACGCCCTCGGCCACCTGCCCGCTGTCGCCCAGGGCGGTACGATAGTCCTCGCCGCGCCCGATAGCCAGCCCCACGCGGTGGTTGCGGCTCAACGGGCTGGCGCAGGTGGCCAGCAGATCGCCTACCCCAGCCAGGCCACTCACCGTCTCCGATTTGCCCCCCAGGTGCAATGTCAGGCGGGCGATCTCCGCCAGTGCGCGGGTGAGCAGCGCCGCGCGGGTGTTATCGCCGTAGCCCAGCCCCTCGCAGATGCCGGTGCCGATAGCCAGTACGTTCTTCACCGCGCCACAGACCTCCAGCCCGATGATATCGGTACCGGTGTAGGCGCGGAATTGCGGGGCGATGAACAGCTGCTGCGCCCGCAGCGCCAGAGCGGCATCAGTGCTGGCGATCACCGTGGCCGCGGGCTGCCCGGCGGCGATCTCCAGCGCCAGATTTGGCCCGGAGAGCGCGGCGATGCCGGGCAATGCGGGGATCTCCTCGCAGATTACCTCGCTCATGCGCTTGCCGGTTTCAATCTCCAGCCCCTTGGTCACCGTCACCAGCGCCGGTGGATTCGCCGGCAGCGCGCGCCCCAGTTCGGCGGCGCTGGCGCGCATCCAGCGGCTGGGTACCGCCAGCACCAGCAGCTCTGCATCGGCAGTCGCCGCGGCCATTTCGCTGGATATCTGCAGCGCATCCGGCAGCGTGAAGCCGGGCAGGAAGGCGCTGTTCATGCGGGTGCGCGTCATCTCCTCTGCCAGCTCAGCCTCGCGCACCCACAGCGTCACCGTGTGGCCATTGTCCACTAACAAACGTGCCAGTGTGG
Source organism: Armatimonadota bacterium (assembly GCA_038215455.1). Taxonomy (GTDB): domain Bacteria; phylum Armatimonadota; class Hebobacteria; order CAIYQO01; family CAIYQO01; genus CAIYQO01. The sequence continues at coordinate 1,683 of JBBQQW010000209.1, read as the reverse complement.
TTCCCCACGCTCCAGCGCCGATAACTGCTATTTTAGTTGCCATCTTTGTCCACCTTATGTCCTATTTTCGCTTCTGTCCCCGCCAGCAACCGCTTGATATTGGGCAGATGCTTCGCCGTCACCAGCACCGCCAGCAGCGCGGTCATGAGCACCATCCACAGACGCTCGGGCGGTTGCAACATGAAATAACTGGCGAAGGGTAGTGTGAAGGCCGCCAGCAACGAGGCCAGGCTGACGTAGCGCGTGATGGCGGTAGCCACCAGCCACACCACCAGCGCCGTGAGCGCCACCGGCCAGCTCAACGCCATAAATAGCCCGAGCGAGGTAGCGATACCCTTGCCACCCTTGAAAGCGAGGAAGATGCTGAAGGTATGCCCAACCACCGCGCACAGCCCCACCAGTACCAGCCAGTGAAACTCGGTCCCCGGGTAGAACAGGCGCAACAGCAGCACCCCGGTGGCCCCCTTCAACACATCCAGTGCAAAGGAGAGCGCCGCCGGCCCCGGCCCCAGCACCCGCAACACGTTGGTAGCGCCGATATTTTTGCTCCCCAGCGTGCGCACATCGACCTTCTTCCACACCTGCCCGATCCACAGCCCAAAAGGCAATGAGCCGAAGAGATAACTTAGCAGACAAGCGCCGATTAATACAGGTATATTTTGCATGTAGCTGAGTGTAGCATTTAACGCAGGAGTGGGAAAGGGCGGTGATTTCAAAACCCCATACGCGCTGATATGGTTTACCATTTAATTGGGAAAATAGCGCGGGCTATCCCATCAACGCCTTCCACTTTTCTTATAACCACGAAAAGCACAAAAAGCACAAAATGGGAAATTCATCCGAATAGCCCATGAGAACGGGGTGGCAATTCCGAACGCCATATTTCCGCTGGGATTGAAATCCCGGCTGCAGGGCGCACGCGCCGGTCGTCCGCCTTCGCGGACTTTCGGAATCGAATGGTTCAGCGCCCTTCAGGGTGCTTTATCGGATAGCCTCGTGCTTTAGCGCGTGGCGCTGAGGCAATGGACTCTTCTCTTTTTGCCCGTTCTCATGGGCGGGACGCCCATGGCACGTTGCCCTAAAGGACGTGGCTATAAGCCTTCGCCACTTCGTGGTGGTTTGTCTTGTGACCACATTCAACGCAACCCCGTTCTCATGGCCCATTCGGCAGTCTCATGCTCTTCGATGCGCAATGTAGACAACTCTTAAGGGTAACCTCTGCTGAGCTGTACAATTTTCGCTAATTATGTGCTAAACTAAACCATGCTTCCATACCGTGATAATAATCCGAGCCGTAGTTTTCCGGTGGTTACCATCACGCTCATCGCCATCAATGTGCTGGTGTTCCTCTATACACTCGGCCTGGGTGAGGCGGGGACGGATGCGTTTTACCGGCAGTATGCGGTATTTGCCAACGCCTTCACCGGCGATAATCCCCCTACTATGCACGCATACAGCTCTGTTTTCACCGCCATGTTCCTACATGCGGGGTGGATGCATCTGCTGGGCAATATGCTTTATCTGTGGATTTTCGGCGATAACATCGAAGACGCTATGGGGCCGGTGCGCTTTTTGATATTTTACCTGTTGTGTGGGATATTGGCTTTCGGCGCGCAGATTATCAGCGATCCGCACTCTGCTATCCCCTCGTTGGGGGCCAGTGGTGCTATCGCCGGGGTGCTG
>JBBQQW010000208.1:0-3998 GCA_038215455.1 Armatimonadota bacterium | reverse complement strand
AGCACGCTAAAGCGCGCTATCATTCGATTCCGAAAGTCCGCGAAGGCGGACGAACGGCGCGCAGCGCCCTGCAGCCGGGATTTCAATCCCAGCGGAGATATGGCGTGCGGAATTTTCACCCCGTTCTCATGGGCGGGACGCCCACGAGAGCGGCGACTTATCACCACCCCCTAAAGGAGGTGGCTAACAATGACAAGCACGCTAAAGCGCGCTATCATTCGATTCCGAAAGTCCGCGAAGGCGGACGACCGGCGCGTAGCGCCCTGCAGCCGGGATTTCAATCCCAGCAACGGTAATGAGACATGGATTTGCAACCCCGTTCTCATGGGCGGGACGCCCATGGCACGGCTACTCTTGGCGTGCGGAATTGCCACCCCGTTCTCACGAGCGTCCCGCCCATGGCACGATACGCTCTTTAGGGCGTGGTGCTGCTTACAACTCTGCGCTGTTACTATTTCCTGCTCTCACTTGGCAAAATCCCCTCTTTACCGGTAAGATGTACACGTATATCACAAGTTATCCCGGAGAGGTGAGGCTGATATGAGTGCATTTTCTGCGCGGCGCGTACTGGTTACCGGTGGATCCGGTTTTATAGGCTCGCATGTGTGCGAGCGGTTACTGGATGAGGGCTGCGAGGTGCTCTGTGTGGATAATTTCTTCAGCTCCTCCCGCGCTAATGTAGAACATCTGCTAGGCAACCGACGCTTTGAGCTGATGCGTCACGATGTCACCTTTCCGCTTTATGTAGAGGTGGATGAAATCTACAACCTGGCCTGCCCGGCCAGCCCGGTGCACTACCAGCATGACCCGGTGCAGACGCTGAAGACCAGCGTGCATGGTGCCATCAACATGCTGGGGCTGGCGAAGCGCACCCGGGCGAAGATCCTGCAGTCCAGCACCAGCGAAGTATACGGCGACCCGGAAGTGCACCCGCAGGAAGAGGAATACTGGGGCCACGTGAATCCCATCGGCATCCGCAGTTGCTACGACGAGGGCAAACGCTGCGCCGAGACGCTCTTCTTCGATTATCATCGCCAGCACGGGGTGAAGATCAAAGTGGTGCGCATCTTCAACACCTACGGGCCGCGCATGCACCCGAACGATGGGCGCGTGGTCTCCAATTTCATCGTGCAGGCGCTGCGTGGTGAGGATATCACCATCTACGGCGACGGCATGCAGACGCGCTCCTTCTGCTTCGTCAGCGATCTGGTGGAAGGCTTCATGCGCATGATGGCCACCGGGGATGAGGTGATCGGCCCCATTAACCTGGGTAACCCGGGCGAGTTCACCATGCTGGAACTGGCGGAGCATGTGCTGGAGCTTATTGGCTCGAAGTCGAAGATTATCTTCATGCCGTTGCCGCAAGACGACCCCTGCCGCCGCCGCCCGGATATCACCCGTGCGAAGAATACGCTGGGCTGGGAGCCGACGGTGCAACTGCGCGAGGGATTGACGCGGACGATTGAATTCTTTAAAGAAGAAATAGGGGCGTAATTGATGGATTCACCCGAGGGAAACAAAGCATTGAATGAGATTGCCCCGCACGCGCGGCAGGCCTACGCCGCGCGGGTTGCGGGCGGGGACACTGGCCACTGGTGGACGGCGGTGATCATCACTGCGTCCTCTAAAAGGCAGGCGGAGCGCTACGAGGCGGAGATCCGCCGCCGGCGCGAGAGTGGCCGGGTGCCCGACGGGGTGACCTATCTGGTAGCTCCTGACCTGGATGATGAGCGTATCGGCAGCGGTGGTGCCACGCTGAACGCCCTGCGCCTGCTGGCGGAGCGTGATCTGCACACCGCGCAATCGCTGGAGGAATGGTGGGCGCAGCAGCGCGTCTTTATCATCCACTCCGGCGGCGATTCGCGCCGGCTGCCGCAATACTCGCTCTCCGGCAAGCTCTTCTCCGCGCTGCCGGTGAAGACCCCCTGGGGCGAAGTGTCTGCCGTATTCGATGAGATGCTCGCGCTCTCCACCGCCTGGGTGGAGAAGTTGGACTCCGGGCTGGTGGTGGCCTCCGGCGACGTCATCCTCACCTTCGATGCCGATGAGCTGCATTGGGACACCCCTGGCGTGCGCGGGGTGGCGATGCGCGAGCCGGTGGCGGTGGGCAGCAAGCACGGCGTCTATATCGCCGATGAGCTGGGCCGCGTCTACTCCTTCCTGCAGAAGCCCACCGCCGCCCAGGTGGTCGCCGCCGGGGGGATGCTCCCCGGCGATGAAGTGGCGCTGGACACCGGGCTGATCCGCTTCGACGCCGCCACCTCCGCCCGTCTCACCACGCTGGCCGGTGTAGTAAAGCTGGAGGATAGCTGGGCCATCACCGACGGTATCCTGGCGCGAACTGCCACCGGACGCCCTAATATTGATCTCTACGAGCATATGACGCTGGCCCTCACCGGGCAGTGGACTGCCCCCCCAGGCGCGGATATTGGCTGGGTGATGCTGGCCGACGCGCTACGCGGGGTACCCTTCTGGTGTGATTGTGTCAGCGGTGAATTCACGCACATCGGCTCCACCACTTTGTTCCGCCAGTTGATGACAGAGGAGACGAACTTCTCGCGCCTGTATGAGGCGCAGCAACGGCTGGGCAATACCACCATGGCGGGTCTGCACACCACCGGTGTCATTGTGGACAGCGTCTTTGCCGGCGGCGGTGAGCTGGGCCTGGGCAGTATCGCCATCGAGTGCTCGCTGCGTGTGCCGGTGAGTGCCGGGAGCGGCGCGATCTTGCACGGCCTTACCGATCTCCCCGCGGCGGTACACATCCCCGCCGATACCGTTGTGCATCAGATACCTATCGCCATGCCCGACGGAGGCCACGGGGTGATTATCCGCGTCTATGCGGTGGATGATGACCCCAAGGCCACGGTCGCCGACGGTGCCAGCTGGCTGGGGGTGCCCTTCCTGGAGAAGCTGCACGAGCTGGGCATTGACGCCGAGCTGGTGTGGCCGAATGTGGCCGCAGCGGAGCGCACACTGTGGAATGCCTGCCTTTCCCCACTGGGGAGTATCGCCGACGTCTGGGGCTGCGCCCGCTGGTTCATGGGTGAGGCCAGTGACTACGGCGTGGCACAGTGGCAACAGGCCACCAGGCTATCGCTGGCAGAAAGTGCCAAATGGGCGAATGGGGCCGCACTGGCAGAGGCGCACACCCGACGCCTGCAGGCAAGCTGGCAACTGGCCGCGGTGGCGCTGGCGGAGGCGGGGAGCGATATCCGCCCGCTGCTGGCCGCCCCGCCGGGGATCATTGCGCTCTCCACCGCCGGGCATGATCTGGAGTTGAGCGCGAAGAAACTATTGGATGCCAAGCCCACGGAAGCGGCCAGCCGGCACTATATGGCCAGTTTCTTCCTGGGCCATGCCGGGCTGGTGAGGGAGGCCGCCGCCGCGCGCGTCAGCGCCTTCGCTGCGGTGCATCACGGTGTGGAGATGGGCATTGCCGCGGGTGACTTCGCGGCACCAGGCGCCTGCTGGGCATATGCGGGGGTGAATGTCTCCGCGCCGGTGCGCGTGGACTTTGGCGGTGGCTGGTCGGACACGCCGCCCTTCTGCCTCGATTGGGGCGGTACCGTGCTCAATATGGCGCTCTCGTTGGACGGGAAGTACCCGATCATCACGCGGGTGCGCCGCATCAATGAACCACTGCTCCGCTGCATCTCGCTGGATACCGGTGAACGCGCCGAATACCGTACCACCGAGGAGATTTTTGCCCCACTGTTACCGGGCGATTCGCTGGCGATATCCCGCGTGGCGCTGCAGCTCTCCGGCGTTATTTCAACAGGTAAATCGCTGGCAGAGACGCTGGCAAATATGGGCGGGGGCATCGAGATCAGCACCGAGGTCGATCTGCCGATGGGTAGCGGCTTGGGCACCAGCAGCATCCTGGCGGTGACGGTTCTCCGCGCACTGGCGCAGATGCTGGGCGCGGAGATCACCCCGGCAGAGCTATTTGACCAGGTGATGCGGCTGGAGCAACGCATGACCACCGGCGGCGGCTG
>JBBQQW010000207.1:0-4075 GCA_038215455.1 Armatimonadota bacterium | reverse complement strand
GTGCCAATGCCTCCACCGCATAGGAGCCAACGCCCCCCATGCCAAAGACCGCCACCCGCGCCGCCTGCAGCTTCTGTAGCCCCGCCTCGCCGATGAGTAACTCAGTACGGCCAAAATATTGATGCACTTTCTCTCCCGCCATTCGTCCTAAATTGAACGTTGGACATAGAACATTGAACTTCACGGCAGCGGAATCAGTTCGCCGGTTATCTCGGTCACACTCTCACCAGGCATAAAGGTGACCGTCAGGTGCCCTATATGCTTGCCGTGGCTCCCGGTGGCCGCTACCCAGGCGTGGCCGTGCTGCTCCGGGGGGCAGACCTCGCGGTGGCTGTGCCCGCCGATGATAATGTCGATATCCAGGCACTCCGCCAGCAGCACATCGCGCTCATACCCTATATGCGTCAGCGCAATCACCAGTTCAGTGTTCAGGTGCAGCTTGGCCGCCAGCCCCGGCCCCGTCTTCTGTGGGTCATCAAAAACGAAGTCAGTCATCTTTGCCCAGAAAGAGTCCGGCGCGGTTATCTGCGGGGCCAGCCCGAAGACCGAGACGGCGAAACCCTCTTCGTCGTCCCCCTCGTCATCCTCGTCCAGCCCGAAGTCGAAGTCCAGGTACTCCTGCACTATGCGCGGCGGGCGCATCTTCTTGTTGCCGTGCAGGTTGGCCGCCAGCACCGGCACCTTCGCGTCCTTCAGCTTTTTCACCAGTGCGCCGATAGTGGGGTGGCTCTCGCGGTTGCCCATCGCCATCGCGTCATAGTTCGCCCCCGCCATCAGTGCGAAAACCGGCTCATGCTTCTTCGCCCCCAAATTCCCCGCGCTCACCGCGTCCCCCGCATCCAGCAGCAACACATTCGGAGCAAAATGCGCCTTCAACCCCCGAATAAAAGCCGCCTTCTGCGCATTAAGCGTATTGTGAAAGTCATTCGTATGCAATATGTGTAAAACAGGCATCCCCCTACATTCGCTATCAGGGTAGGGGAGTCCTTCAATTTCTCCCCGGGAGTGCAGCTATCCTCGCTGCCCAGTCCCATAATTCATTATAAAAACACGTCTAGCAACACAACATTTAAACTAGAAACGTCCCGGTTTCGCTTTTGTAAGAGCGTTTACAAAGAACAGAGTTATATCGGAGGGATATCAGAGCAGAGTCAGGGCGGAGTCGGAGGCATATTTTCACAAAAACACCAAAAAACCGCATTTAATGCATGGTAATGCCACCTACCAATTATAACAAAACCGCAGCCCTACCACTTCCTCCCCATCTGCAGTATAATCTACTCATGCCTTTCAATGATATCTACGGCCAGCAGATGACCATCACCTGGCTGCGTAATTCTATTTTGGAGCAACAGGTAGGACACGCATACCTCTTCGCCGGCCCCGAGGGCATCGGCAAGAAAACGCTCGCCCTCGCCTACGCGCGCGCCCTCAACTGCACCGACGAAACCGCGCGCCTCACCGGCGACTTCTGCGGCCACTGCCGCTCCTGCCGCATGATCGACCTCGGCCAGCACCCCGACGTCCGTCTGCTCACCCCCGAAACCTGCGGCGGCAAAACCGTAATTCCCCTCGACGCCATCCGCACAAAGATAGGCGAAAGCCCCTCGCACCCACTCCCCCTGCGTGAGGACGCCCAGCTGCGCCCCATGGAAGGCCGCTACAAAGTATATATCATCGACCCCGCCAACCGCCCCGGACTGCAGGAAGACGCCGGCAACGCACTGCTGTTGACACTAGAGGAGCCACCCTCCTACGTGGTGATGATCCTCATCAGCTCGCGCCCCAGTGCCGTACTGCCCACGCTCACCTCGCGCTGCCGCCCCGTGCGCCTGCAGCTGGCGTCCCGGCCCGTAGTGGAAGAAGCCCTGCGCATCCACGGCAATTTATCCGAGGAGCAGGTAATCGCCATCGCCGGTATGGCCGCCGGTAGGGTGGGGTGGGCGCTGGCAGTAGGCACCAACCCCGAAGCATTGCAGACGCGCCATTCGCTGCTGGAAGGTGTAGGGAGATACTACGCACTGGGTCGCCGCTCCGCCTTGCGCGCAGCGGAGTTGTTGCACACGCTGGCCACCGGAGCCGATCTTTCCGCGGAGGGCGGTACCGACGACGCCAAAGCGCGCACCACCGCCGACCGCCAGGTACGCCGCAACCTCCCCGAGCTGCTCGATATCACCGCCAGCTGGTGGCGCGACATGCTGCTGGTAGAGATGGGGCAGGGGGACATGATCATCAACCTGGACTTCGCCAATGACATCAAACGCAACGCCGGACGCCACACCGCCCCCCAGCTTCGCCAGGGCTTGCAAACTATTTTGAAAACAAAACGCCTCATCGAGCGTAATGTAAATATAGACCTGGCGCTGGAAAGCATGTGGATGAATATTCTACCGGCGTAGACGGTAGCAACTAGCTTTGCGCCTATGGGGGTTAAATAATGTACAAGTTCTACCTGCTCGCCGCAATGATGGCGATATTTAGCATAATGGCTGGGGCTGCCGAGATTCACGACCAGGCGGCGCAGGGCAATCTCCCCGCTGTGCAGGCGCTGGTGACGGCAGATGCCGCCAGTGTCTTCTCGCGCGACCGCACCGGTGCTACTGCGCTGCACAAGGCTACGTTCTCCGGCAACGTGGCGCTGGTCAGCTACCTTATCAACAGTAAAGCCGATGTGAATGCCCGGGACAACCACGGCATGACGCCCCTACACAACGCCGCCTCCGAGGGACTGGTAGATATCACCGCCGCATTGGTGAAGGGGAAAGCGAACGTAAACATACAGGATGAGGGCGGCTGGTCGCCGCTGGCACTGGCGATAGATCAGGGGCAAATACCCGAGGCATTATTGCTGCTCAGCTACAATGCCGATGTTAATGTGCGCAACAACCCCGGGCAGACACCCCTCTGGCTGGCCGCGCATAATGGCCTGGCACCGCTGGTGACCGCACTATTGGCAAAGAAGGCGGATATCAGCATCGCCGACGACGACGGCCTGACGCCCTTACATATAGCAGTGGTGAGTAACCGTGGCGCACTGGTGCCGATGCTCCTCAATGCCGGAGCGCAGGTGAATGGAAAGACCTCCGATGGTGCCACGCCGTTGCATCTGGCTGCTGCAGGGGGATATCTGGATATTATCACAACGCTGCTGGCACGTGCCGCTACCGTGCAGGTGAGCGATGACAGCAAGCGCACGCCACTACACCTGGCCGTCGCCAGTGATAAGCTGGCGGTCGCACAACTGCTGCTGGACAAGGGAGCCTCGCTGAAGTCACGTACCATCGAGGGTTACACACCGCTGCACGTGGCCGCACAATACGCCTCCACCGATGTCGTCAAGCTACTCCTTGACAAGGGGGCAGACCGCACCGTGCGCGACTCACTGGGCTGGACGCCGGTATTCTACGCGCACACCACCGACATTGCTACCTTACTTCGTGATGAAGCCAAGCCGGAACTGGAGCGTGACAGTAACGGTTGGACGCCACTGCACGTGGCGATCTACCACTCCAATAAAGCAGTCGCAGATTACTGGCTGGGGCTGAAGATTGATATCAATGCTGCATTAGTGGACGGGCGCAAGCCGCTCCACCTGGCCGCAGAGCAGAACTCCGTGGCAATGACAGCTTTCCTGCTTGAGCGCGGGGCTGACGTGAAGGCGACGGATAAAGTAGGTCTGACCCCCTTGCACGATGCCGCCGGGCACGGTAGCGCGGAGTTGGTCGAGTTGCTCATCGCCAAAGGTGCCGATGTTAATGCAACTGATCCTAACGGTTGGACACCCTTACATGCGGCAGCTATCTTCGGCAATCTTCCGGCGGTTACTGCGTTGTTGGAACATGGTGCCGAAATTAACGCCATCTCTGATGGCAATCACGCACGCACGCCATTGGATGCCGCTGCCCAGAGTGGCGTGGTGACGGTGGCAAAGTTATTGATCGACAGGGGAACAGATATCAAGTTAGTGCGTGACGATGGCCGTTCTGCATTGCACACCGCTGCACACTGGGGTAAAGTAGAAATGGTGGTCTATCTGGCGCAGCAACCATTTGACATCAACGCGCAGGATAAAACT
>JBBQQW010000206.1:0-4076 GCA_038215455.1 Armatimonadota bacterium | reverse complement strand
CAATACCGATGCCGGTGCTATTACCTCTATCCAGGCAGTGTTTGTGCCTGCAGACGACCTGACGGATCCCGCGGCAGTACACACATTTTCGCACCTCTCCGCCTCTATCGTACTCTCGCGCAAGCGGGCGAGTGAGGGGCTTTACCCGGCAATCGATCTGCTGCAATCCAATTCAAAAATGGCCACGCCGGGGATTGTGGGCGAGCGGCATTACCGGTTGGCACAGGATATCCGGCGCACACTGGCGCAGTATGAGGATCTCAAGGACATTATCGCTATGCTCGGAATGGAGCAGTTATCGCCGGAAGACCGCAACATCGTCGCCCGTGCCCGGCGGCTGGAGCGTTTTCTCACGCAGCCATTTTACGCCACCGAGCAGTTCAGTGGTATCAAGGGCAAACTCGTCAGCCTTGCCGATTCACTTGATGGCTGCGAACGTATCCTGCGCGATGAATTCAAGGACTACCCGGAGAGTGCGCTTTATATGATCGGGGCGATCAGCGAAGCGAAGGGGAAACCAGAGGAGGCGCATGCAACAGCCAACGCTCATGAATCTTAAGATTCTACTGCCGTATCGGATATATACCGAGAGAGCGGGGGTGGTACGCATCATTGCCGAGACGAAGGAAGGCTCTTTCGGTCTGCTACCGCATCGGCTCGACTGCGTGGCGGCGCTCGTGCCGGGGATATTGACGTTTGAAACGGAAACCGATGGTGAGATTTATGTGGCGATAGATGAGGGAGTATTGGTGAAGGCGGGTATGGAGGTGCTGGTCTCCGTGCGCAATGCGACTGGTGGCGCTGATCTGGGCCAGTTGAATCAGCTAGTGGACCGGGAGTTCCTGGAGCTGAATAAACAGGAGCAAGACGTGCTCTCGGTAATGACGAAAATGGAGAGCGATTTCATTCGTCGGCTGGCGGTGCTTCATCATGAATGAAAGACCGGGAAATAATGGTCGTAAAGACAATTCCGCGTTTAGCAGGTCGGTAGAGGCGAAGGCGGCGCGGAAGATGAAGGCACAACGACATACCAACCGAGGTGTCTGGTTTGGCCTGGGCATGATGGGGCTGGTAGGCTGGTCAGTGGTGGTGCCGACGCTTGCGGGTACCGCACTGGGTGTCTGGCTGGATAAGCGTTATCCCAGCATCCATTCCTGGACGTTGTCGTTGTTGATAATCGGTCTGGTTATCGGCTGTGTGAATGCCTGGTACTGGGTAGACAAAGAAGAAAAGAAGATACATGAGGGTGAGAACGATGATGATGAATGATCCCTTTGGTCTGCTGCTGGCGCTGCTGGCGGGGGTGATACTGGGGGCTGTCTACTTCGGCGGTCTGTGGTGGACGATAAAGAAAGGGCTTGCCTCCCCACGGCCCGCGCTTTGGTTTATGGGCAGCATGTTATTGCGCACGGCACTGGCGTTGCTGGGTTTCTATTTGATCGGTCACGATCATTGGGAGCGCTTGCTGGCGTGTGTGCTGGGATTCATCATCATGCGTGTTGTGGTGACACAGTTCACCCGCGGTGTATCACCGGTGCAGGAGACAAAGCATGTACCACATAACACCTGATGAGGTGATTTTCTGGCAATATGGCTTTTTCAAGCTCAACGAGACCATTGTATTCACGTGGGCGTTGATGCTGGTGCTGGTGCTCGGCTCCTACCTTATTACGCGCAGGTTATCCACCGGTCTGGAGCGTTCGCGTTGGCAAAATTTGCTGGAGATCATCGTTACCAGCATACTGAAACAGATCGAAGAAGTTGGCTTGGGGCAACCCAAACATTATATTGGCTTCTTAGGCACACTTTTTCTCTTTGTCGGCACCGCAGCTATCTTTACGGTGTTTCCCGGCTACGAGCCGCCGACTGGTTCGCTCTCTACCACTGCCGCGCTGGCGATCTGCGTCTTCATAGCGGTGCCATTCTTCGGCATTTCCGAGCAAGGACTGCTTGGATACCTGAAGACCTATACGGAACCGACAGTGATTATGCTGCCCTTCCATATCATCAGCGAGTTCTCGCGCACGCTGGCGCTGGCAGTCCGTCTTTTTGGCAACATGATGAGTGGGGCAATGATTATTGCTATCCTGCTCACGATTACGCCTTTCTTTTTCCCCGTGGTCATGATTCTGCTGGGGTTACTCACGGGTATGGTTCAGGCCTATATATTCAGTATTCTGGCCACGGTATATATCGCGGCCGCTACGCAAGTCAGTAAAGCAAAGCATGAAGCAGCGGCAACGCAATAGCGTATTTGCTGCAACGAAAAGGAGATACTATGGATAATATGACAGTCGTCGCGATAGCATCGATTATCACTGCGGGTGGTACCACGTGCTTCGGGTGTATGTTTCCCGCGTTAGCAGAGGGAAGGGCGGTAGCGACAGCGTTAAGCTCGCTGGCGCAGCAGCCAGATGCCTCCGATACCATCACGCGAACATTGTTCGTTGGTCTGGCGATGATCGAGTCGACGGCCATCTACTGTTTCGTGGTTTCGATGATCCTCATCTTCGCCAATCCTTTCTGGAGCCACGTCATTGCGCAGACGGTAGGGAAGTAGCAATATGCCCTTGATAGATTGGTTCACTGTTGTTGCGCAGATATTCAATTTCCTCGTGCTGGTATGGCTGATGAAGCGCTTTCTGTATCAGCCAATCCTGCACGCCATCGACGCACGCGAGGAGCGGATCGCTAAAGAGCTGGCGGATGCCGATGCGAAAATGGCCGAAGCTACAAAAGAGCGAGAGGAATTTCAGCACAAAAATGAGGAATTTGAACAGCAGCGGGTCTTACAAATGAACACTGCAATCGATGCCGCGAAAGCCGAAGGGCAACGACTTCTCGATGGCGTACGCAAGGATGCAGATGATTTGATGGCAAAACGGCAGGAAGATTTGCGCACGCAAGAACGTAACTTACGGCGTGCAATCAGCCAACGGACACAGCAGGAAGTATTTGCGATTACTCGTAAAACGCTGACAGCTCTTGCCGGAGCGACACTGGAAGAGCGGATGGTGGATGCTTTTATCCATCAGCTGCGTGAGCTGGGCAAAAAGGAGCAGGAAAACCTAACCGCAATACTTGCCGCGTCGCCGGATACGGTTATTATCCGCTCGGCATTTGAACTGCAGGAGGCACAACGCAGCACAATTGAAGCTGCCATCGCAGAGATATTCACCGTGAAGATCCACGCGGAGTATAAGACCACTCCAGAGCTGATCAGCGGAATAGAGCTTACTGCAAGCGGGCAAAAGGTGGCGTGGAGCATTGCGGATTATCTGACAGCGCTGGAAAAGGGTATCGGCGAACTGTTGCATGAAAAGGGTGAGCAAGGAGCTGTAACAGATGGAACCTGATAACCTTGAGAACGTTTTTGATGATACCTTCGCCGGGATCAGTCAGGCGCGCGAGGCATTCACACCGCAGTTGACGCCGCGCGAGGTGGGGGTGGTCACCAGTGTCGCCACCGGCATCGCCAAAGTGTCGGGGCTGCCGGGTGTCGGTTTCGATGAATTGGTCTCCTTCCCCGGTGGCGTGCTGGGTATCGCCTTTAATGTAGACCCGGACGAAATCGGCGTGATTCTCCTCGGCGAGTACTGGCACCTTAACGCGGGGGATGAAGTCCAGCGTACTGGCCGGGTGATGGACGTGGGGGTGGGCGATGAATTGCTCGGGCGCATCATTAACCCGCTGGGCGAGCCACTTGATGACAAAGGGCCAGTGGCTACCACCAGGCGCTTGCCGGTAGAGCGTCCGGCCCCGCCTATTATGGATCGCTCGCCTGTCACGGTACCGCTGCAGACGGGGCTGAAAGTTATAGACGCCCTTATCCCGGTGGGGCGTGGGCAGCGCGAGTTGATTATGGGGGACAGGCAGACGGGCAAAACGACTATCGCCATCGACACCATCCTCAATCAAAAGGGGCAGAATGTCGTGTGCATCTATTGCGCTATCGGGCAACGTGCCGCTGCCGTGGCTAAGGCAGTGGCTACATTACGGGAAAAGGGCGCGATGGATTACACCGTCGTGGTGGTGACGGAGGGCAACGACCCACCGGGGCTGGCCTACATCTCCCC
>JBBQQW010000205.1:0-4130 GCA_038215455.1 Armatimonadota bacterium | reverse complement strand
GCGTGCGCCGGTAGCTCAGTGGATAGAGCATCAGACTTCGGATCTGAGGGTCGGGGGTTCAAGTCCCTCCCGGCGTACCATACCCTCCTTACATGTAACCAATGTTAAAACGATTTACAGCATCAGGGCATGAATTCGATGTGCCGCCCCTGAATTCACCCATGGTAGACCAATTGCGAAGATAAGTCGGGAGATACCGATATGCTAGCCCATAAACTGAATGATGACACCGCGCTGGCTATTCTGGAGCCGTGCCATGCGGCGGAGTTGTACGCTATTGTAGAGCATAATCGCGCACACCTGGGAAGTTATCTCTCCTGGGTGGAGCGGATGCAGAGTGTGGCGGATTTGTCGCGGCATATCGTGCATAACGTCAATCGCTTTGCCGTGGAGGGCAGCCCATATTGCGGCATCTGGCACCAGGGGGTGCTGGTGGGGGCGATAGATCTGATGGGGATCAAGGGTTTCAACCGCTGTGGCGAGATCGGCTACTGGATAGCGGAAACCTACCAGGGGCGTGGGCTGGTGAGTATCGCCTGCGCCGCGCTTATCGACCACAGTTTCGCCGCGCTGGGGATCAACCGCATGGAGATTCAGGCGGATCCGGCCAACGTGCGCAGCCGCGCCATCCCCGAGCGTTTTGGCTTCACCTATGAGGGAAACCTGCGGCAGATTATCAACATGGGCGATCACTTCGCCGACCGCGTGGTCTATGCCATGCAGCGCGAGGACTGGCGCGGGAGCGGGCAGCCGTTACACTTCGGCCACCGGCTCTCGCCAGAGACGGAGGTGCGCCTCTTTCAGCCCCACGATGCCACGGCGCTCTTCGCGCTCATCGAGAAGAACCGCGCGTATCTGCGCCCGTGGATGAACTGGATCGACACCACGCTCTCTGTGGAGGACAGCAGTGCTTTCATCAGGGCAAGCTTGCGCGCACGCATGGATGGCACCGAGCACCAGCTGGCGCTCTGGTACCGCGGCCAACTCGCTGGAGTCATCGGCACGCATTCTATCGACCGCCAGCACTGCCATGTAGAGGTGGGCTACTGGCTGGGCGAGGAGTTTCAGGGGCACGGTATCGCTACGCAGGGCCTCGCCTACCTGGTGGGACGGCTCTTCACCGAGGATAATATCAACCGCATCGCCATGCGCATCGACGCCACCAACATCCGCAGCAAAGCCGTGGCCCAGCGCCTGAACTTCGCCCATGAAGGCACCTTCCGCCACGCCGAACTGACCAACGGCCGCGTGGTAGATTTCGACCAGTACTCGCTGTTGCGGGCGGAGTGGCCGGAACCAAGCTCAATAAGCGTTGGTACCGTTAATTACAATTCAATCGGAATAATATCGTAGTAATGGTCTGGAAACGTATCAGGTCGTTATTTCTGCTTAAACTACAACTTTTCTATACCAGTTGTCCAGAATATATCCGAGAAAAGCCCAACCACCTATAGCCACCCCGGCAGTTTACCGATGCGTCGTTGCATCTGGTAGCGGTAGAGCGAGCGCGGGGCTACTTGCTGATTGATGGATTCTATATATCCCCAGGGGGCGTCGGCGTCATCCCAGGCGGTGCCGGTGGGGGATGTGTAGCAGACGCGGTGGCCGTCGCGGCCGCGCACTCCTATGGCCAGGAAGCCGGGGGTCTCGTTCCATTTGGTGATATCAATTGCGGTACGCCAGGAGCGGTAGGGGTTGTAGCGGCCCTGTTGCCAGTTCCACAGCACCAGGCCGTGGCTGTTGCGTGGGGGCACGGCGGTGGCGGCCCCGCCACCGACATTCACACAGCCGATGAGATTATCATAGAGGTTATCCAGTCCGACGCCGCCGTGCATGTCAATCCCCGCCGGCTCATTAGCATGGCAATCGAGAAATACCGTACCACAGGGGGTGCCTTGTAGCCCGAAGGTGTGCATGGCGCGGTTGCCGTCCAGCCGGTAGAAGAGGTTGGCGGTGCAGCAATCGATTGCTGCATAGGCATTGTGTCCGGGGTTGCCGATAACCGCCCCATTCATCACAGAGCAATGCTTGGTGCCCATGAGGGTGACAGCGCTGGTGGGAGAATCATGCACCACGTCGCGCACCCAGCCGTGCTCGATGCCGTCGAAGCGGATATGGTCGTAGCCGTCGTCATGCTTGGCGTTTTTGTGGTGTTCGAAGTACTCTTCCCAGGTGCTCTGCAGGCGCAATCCCTCGATACCCACCTCGTGCAGCAACGGTACCGAGTATAGGGCCGGCCGCCACTCCGGGCGGATATCCCAGTGCAATGGTGTGTCGATGACGATCTCGTCTCCCTCGATGGCCAGCACAGTGACGTACTGCTTTACGAGGGGTTTGTCCTCGCCCTGGTAGTTCTGCCCGATCTTTGTGCCGGGGAAAACCAGCGCTAAACCGAGGGAACCGTCGGCGTTCTCCAGTTGCGTCAGCAGGTAGGTGGTGCCCACACAGAGTGCAGCAGGCTGCTCCACGCGCAGCCGCAGTGCATGGCGGCTAGCCGGCATTACCGCCGTCAGCAGTGCGGTAGGGCGTGGGCCGTAGCCACCCATCAGTGGGGCGCTGGTGTGTCCGGCATGGAAGAAGACCGGATATTCATTGGCGCGCCACATCTGCGCTGGATTAGGCGAATCCGAGGGGCGGAAACAGGTCAACGTGGTGCCATCGTAACCGCTACCCGCGCCGCGGATGACGATATTGGAGCTGATGATCTCCAGCCCCGGGCGTTTTTTATCATAACTGAAGACGAATTGCCCCGCCGGGAACTCTACCACACCACCACCGTGTGCCGCCGCTGCATCAATCGCACGCTGCACTGCCTCGGTAGCATCCACTCCGCTGTCCGGCAGTGCGCCATATTGCTCCACCGGGAACACCGGCCCGTCAACATGCGGTGGTTCCTCACCCCCGTGATATCCGGCATAGGAGAAGTCCGCCAGCCGCCCCGGGCCATTAGCTTCAAATTCAGCCAGGATCGCGGGCAGCCCCTCTTTGATGGTGACGATAGGCACCCAGGTAGGAGTAACGCGCGCGGTCGCTTCCCCCGCCACGGTGCAATCTTTGAAGGTGCCGGTGTAGCTGCCGTTCCAGCTGTTGCCTTCACGTACCAGCTTTACCACTGCACACAGTGAACCACCCATCACCCACGGATCGGAGATAATCTCTGATGCGACCTGCAATAGCCCGCTGGCGGCATTAACGTTCAGCTGTACATCATGTACCATGCTGTTGAAGCTTTGCGCTATCGCGGTAGCGGTGGTGCCCCACACACCATCCTGGAGAGTGGTTTCGATTACCAGGTCACGTCCCTGTCCTTTAGAGCACAGAGCTGCATGAAGGGTAAGTACGATATCACCACAACTGATCATTTCCGAATCGTTGACATTATCATCTGACATTATTACAATCCATTCAAAATTAGTTTATTGTTTCCGGTCCCACTTCATATTCAGTCAGGTTGTTGTACAGGTCCTGGCAGGCGTCGAGGACGGCGCGGAGTTCGGCGGTGTTATCGGTCTGCAGGGCGGCACGCATGCGGATCAGCGCGTGGTCGATGCGCGCCAATTCCGGGATAGGGACGAGATCGGTCAATTTGTCCAACTTCTGATTCAAGCCTACAATAATATCCTCGCCCTTGCGCTGTAATTCTGTCAATTCTATCACTTCGTTGTCGATGTTGGCGAAGAGATCGGCATCATTGACCATGCGCTGAATCTCTTCGTCATGCAATGAAGAGCGTGGCGTGAGCGTGACATTATGTGATGCCCCGGTAGAACGATCGACAGCAGATATGTGGGCGATGCCGTTCTCATCAATATCAAAGGTGACATTGATGCGTGGATATCCTTTCGGCGCGGGATCGATGCCATGCAGGGCGAAACGCCCGAGAGATTTGTTGTATATCGCCAGGTCGCGCTCTCCCTGCAGTACATGAATATCTACAGCTTCCTGATTCTCCTCGGATGTAGTGAATATCTTCGTCTCGCTGGTGGGGATGGTGCTGTTGCGTGGGATAATGCGGGTGAATATTCCGTTGGCCGTTTCAATGCCCAGTGACAGCGGAGTGACATCGAGCAATAGCGTCTGACCTTGCGAACCGCTGATGATACCACCCTGGATAGCAGCCCCCAGTGCCA
>JBBQQW010000204.1:0-4184 GCA_038215455.1 Armatimonadota bacterium | reverse complement strand
GGACGCACGTGCCAAGGTCGTGGGGCTGCTGGCCTTGCTGGTGGTGGTCACGCTGGTGCATAGCCCGGCCACGTTGGCGCTAGTGCTGCTGGTGGGTGTCGCCCTCGCGCTGCTCTCGCAGGTGCCACCCCGGCGGCTGCTGGGTGCCTGGCTGGCGGTGCCATTGTTCTCCGCAGCCATCATGCTCCCGGCGATGCTCAACCTCATCACCCCGGGCAATGCAGTGCTCACGCTGTGGCCCGCGCATTCAGTTATTGGCCCGTGGAGTTTCGCAGATGGCATCTACGTCACAGATTCCGGCCTGTTCATCGCCGGGCGTTTTCTGCTGCGCCTCACCGTGTGCGTCACGCTGGCGTTGCTGCTCACCGCCACCACCCCGGTGGCGCGGCTCTTCCGCGGGCTACGCGCTTTGGGCGTGCCGCAGCTATTTGTCACGCTGCTGGGGATGATGTCGCGCTACCTCACCGTCTTCATCCGCGCCGCCGAGGAGATCCACCTGGCGAAGATCAGCCGCTCCCCGGGTAGCGGATCACTGCGACAGGAGCAAGCCTGGGTGGCCGGGGGGATGGGCAGCCTCTACCGCCGCACGCGCACTCTCGGCGATGATATCTACCTGGCTATGGTGGCACGCGGTTACACCGGTGAAATCCACCTGCTGGATGAGCCACATTTCGAGCTGAGCGACTGGGCCTTCCTGATGATCACCTTCGGTTTTGCGGTGGTGTTGGTGGTGCTGGGGTAGAGGATAGTTCCAAGTTCCAAATTTCAAGTTCCAAGTTTTGTGGGCAATATTATTGCCGTAGCATGGGCGTTTGGTCTTTCGGCTGGGATTCTCCTAATTAATTATCGGAAATATATTGACAGTTTTGGATTTATGTATGAAAATATCAGTGTACCTCAATAATTCAGGAGGATATGGTTTTGGCACTGATATGTTCACATTGCAAAGAGAATAACCCGGATAGCGCCATCATGTGTGGGATGTGTGGTCTGCGCCTGATTCAGCCGGTAGCAGCGCAACCGGTGCCACAACGCGGCCCGGTACCTAACGGCCCCACGAACATGCCGCGTGGCCCGGTACCGCCACCGCAATATAACCCGCAAATGCGTAATCCGCAATCGATGCCCACGCCGATGTAACGGCCGGGTATGGGGACGATGAACATGAGCGCAGAACCTGTCGGAGCGTGGATGCGTTTCCTGGCGAGGTTTATTGACTATATTGCAGTTGTAATAGTAGCGATTCCATTCGCGATTATTCTGACAGCAATAATATATCCGTCGATTAAAAGCGCTTTTGAAAACAACCCACTTAGCGGACTAATCGCAGCTATCGTAGGTTATATATTACTAGTGCTCGCAATTGGTGTGATACACACGTTCTACAAGCCGATAATGGAGTCATCAAACCTGCAAGCAACATTGGGTAAATTAGCCATCGGAGCAAAGGTGACAGACGAAGATGGGAATAAGATCGGCTTTGGAAAGGCTTTTTATCGACTCTTTCTTATTGAACTATTACCCTTCATACTATTTATTCTTATCATCATTGCTTTGAATTTTATGGATAGTCCCAAGTTTTTACAAAACTTGGCCAGCAATCTGTTGATTATTTACCCTATCGCTATTGGGATATCAATCGGTAACGACAATATGAAACAAGGCTTCCACGATCGCGCTGCGGGGACGATGGTGGTGCGCAGGTAGATACCTATATCGCAAAAATGTGCGTTTTTTCTCCATGAACGAAAAGGGAAAAACCTTTTGCCGTCGTAATTGTCAGATAGTATATAGATTATCACACGGGGGAAAAAATGGAATACCGCAAATTTGGCAACACTGGGATGAACATATCCCGCCTCGGGTTCGGCGCGATGCGCCTGCCCATGATGACAGTTGATGAAAAAAGAGTCGTCAACGATGAGCTGGCGATACCGATGATTCATCGCGCTTTCGAGCTGGGGGTGAACTACATCGACACCGCGTGGATGTATTGCGACCACTTCAGCGAGTACACTGTGGGCAAAGCGCTGAAGGGCTGGCGCGACAAGGTTTACCTCTCCACCAAGTACCCATTCAACGCTCCGTTGATGGAGACGCTGGAGAAGCAGCTGAAGAAGCTGGATGTCGATTACATCGACGTCTACCATTTCCACGGAATCGGCGAGAAGACCATGGAGAAGGACACCTGGGAGAGTGCGGTGGCGGATGGCCTGCGCGCGAAAGAGCTGGGGCTGATCAAGCACCTGAGCTTCTCCTTCCATGACAAGCCGGAAGTGATGATGAAGCTCATCGACCTGGGGGTATTCTCCTCGGTGCTCTGCCAGTACAATTTCCTCGACCGCAGTAACGAAGCGGGCATGGCCTATGCCAAGGAAAAAGGGCTGGGCACGGTAGTGATGGGGCCAATCGGCGGTGGACGTATCGCCGGTATGGATCCCGCCGTGGCGAAGGAGTTGGGCGTGGAAGTGAAGAGCAGCGCCGAGCTGGCCCTGCGTTTCGTCTTCGCCAACCCCAATGTCGACTGCGTTATCAGCGGTATGGGCACCATGGAGATGGTAGAAGAAAACTGCACGGTAGCCTCCAACAGCGCCCCGCTGAGCGATGCGGAAGTGACGGGCATCAATGCCGCCATGGAAGAGAACAAGCGCCTGGCGGAGCTGTACTGCACCGGCTGCAACTACTGCATCCCCTACTGCCCGCAGGAAGTAAACATCAGCCGCATCTTCTCGGCGATGAATCAGTACCGCATCTACAAGATCAAAGACCCAGCCCAGAAACTCTATGATGAGATCGGCGAAAAAGAGTGGGTAAAGGGCAAAAAAGCCGACGCCTGCGTAGAATGTGGCCTCTGCGAAGAGCACTGCCCGCAGAAAATCGAAATCCGCAAACAACTGAAAGAATGTGCGGCGGTTTTCGGCAAGTAAACCCATTGGTTTGCATTTGACCATAATAATGAGGCGACGGATATTATGTCCGTCGCCTCTGATCGGTTATATTCTGCGCAAGCTGTAGCGAAAAGTTGTACGTTAAGTAGAAATAACGACCTGATACGGTACCAGCGCGTATTGAGTTTGGTTCCGGCTTGGCCGCGTTAGTATTTGCATGCTTACAACTTTGAACTTTTACAATTACCACGATGACCAGAGGAGCTATACCGGCAGCTCCGGGGAAAGCTGGTAAGGCTACCGATTCCTGCGTGAAGCGCGACATCTCGCGACATCTCGTGACATGTCGTGACATCTCGCGACATGTCGCGAATGTCGCGAACATTGTCGTTATGATTCGATTCCCTCCTCATTATCAGTCGGAAGAAGAAATATTATTGCTGATCTTTTGCCATCTGTTCGCAAAATACCATTTTTTACAAATTGAGCTAAATTTCTTTGTGCTTGACGGCGACTAATTCTAAATAATTCCGAATATTCTGTAATTGAAATGCTACCCCGATTCCTGATAAATTCCAATGCTTGCTGAAGCCGAGTTTCTAGCTGAAGACCTTCTTCCTTTGCTTTCACGGCGATCGGAAAGAATCGTACCTTGAATACTCCGGTTTCTGCTGCGAATTCCGGGCGGCTTAGACCGTGGGCGAGGGAGAGGTTGATGATTCGAATTGTTCCGGTACCCCAGCGTTCGATGAGACCGACGCGGTGAAATGCGCTAGCGAGACGTGGATTGCGCGGATGTGAGGCGTGCTCGTGGTATAGCTGTTCAATAGTAAGGTCAGGCGGCAACAAGCCGGGATTCCAAATCTCCAGCCGGTCATCATAGATACGCACCTGTATGGTACCGGGATCAGTGTAGTTTCGGTGGCAGATAGCATTTATTAACGCTTCACGTATGGCCTCAACCGGGTATTCTGGCACTACATCATGTTGCAGTTTACCGGTGATAACGATCCGTGCCTGCGTTAAATCCATGTGCGCGTCCTCCCTAAGCTTGGTTGTGTCAGAATTGAGTCGTCGGCCCTCTCCAGTATGTTGGCCGCATCATCTAACCATGCGTTGCCCGTGCAATCAAAAGTCCAGGCGTTTGGTATTATTATCGTCTCTCTGCAGTCTCCGATGGCGGCAATCGTGCCTGCTTGACCCCAGAGCCAGGCATGAATTTCCTGGTGTCTGTGCCCTCCCTGGCGCAATAGGCTCCACGCCTTATTTGCCAAAAACTTTCTTCACCTCGCCTAC
>JBBQQW010000203.1:0-4186 GCA_038215455.1 Armatimonadota bacterium | reverse complement strand
TCATTTTTACCTCCTCGGTAATGTCGGCGGCCCCTGACCAACCCCACAAAATCCATTTTCAATTGTGGGAATCCGTTCCCAGAGAAACAGCAACTGCAGGAGTAAAAGTCGGCAAATCCGACCATTACTGTCTCATCTCATCTCATACTTATCAATGTATCATCAAATCCTACAATCCGCAATAATCTGGTTCGTACAATCGATGGTTTTCTCTGGATGCTCTCTGTTGTGTTGCTATTTTGTAATATTTTTAATACAAACAGGTCGAGGGTAAGGTGAAGTTTCGATGAAATCGACGGCATGTAGCGGGTTATTATCAAAGATGATGTTGTACCGGACTACCCCCGGCCGTGGATTACCAGGGCGGTGAGTTGACTGTCGGCAGTCGGCTTGACGAGACCGCAATCGAGGGAGTCAGCCCCAGCGACAAAACGAGGCTTATGGTATCGGATAAGCGCTATCTCTAGTGCGGGGAATGAAGTAACCTTTGATGCAATTAGGGTTGCGTACACACACCTGGATGTGATTTTTCGTTTTGAATCCCGCGTTAGGATAGAGGTCTTCGCCTTCAAAGAACAGCCCACGGATGCTGTCGAAGCTGCGTTCTGGATTCTGTTTGTGGAATAGCTCAATTACGGCACAGTCTAATCGTCGTAACAATAAATCATTTCCACCACTCCGGCTGGGAACGTTTCTGGGCAGAGGTTCACCATTGCTTAATAGGGTATCTTGCAGCATATCAAATGCAGATCGTACCAACTGCAGCGCAGAACTTTCCATCAGGTTCAAGCAATGCCCCAGATCAATCACAGCACCTAGTACCGCCGGTTTTACAATTTCACTTTTTCCGCGTCCAGGATACTCATGCAGTAATTGCGCATATTCTAAAGCCCGTTCAGGGTCGTTTTCCCAGAAGTATATCCCATGTCCCAGCATATCATAATCATTGCTACTGGAAATCAGTTGTTGCTGACCCCCGACTACCTTGTCCACAAGACTTTGGTCACATCCATGAAACCCTATAATGAAGGTCGGTGATGTCTTATACATAATAATTACTTCTGTTTTGCTGGTGAATCACGGTATCGAGCAGTCAGCTTTCCGGTCTTTGTAGTGATGCCAGCCTCGTGTAGAATACGACGTGCTTCCTTAGGGTCATTCTTCACCCGTTCACGAATAGCTTCAAAATGTTTTAAAATGCTGGTTACTTCTTCTTCAGTTACAGACGATACCATGGTATTATCCTCCTCAACATCACGTGTTGAAAACGCCAACTAACAAGTACATTATACCATAACTGGTGGCGAACAAAAACCTCTGTTTACGGCATTATATGTAAAAAAACCGGCGCTCCACAGTTCAGTGGAGCGCCGGTCATTCTCTTCAGGTCAGGTTTTCTCGTACCCTATTTCTTTGCATCGTCAGTTGCGGGTGGGGCCAGTGTCTCCACGGTCACCTTGGTCATTTTGTCGTTTACTGCGATCTGCTTGGCTACATCTAGGCCTTCGATTACTTTGCCGAAGACGGCATATTTGCCATCAAGCGTAGCGATATCGCTATTGCAGATGTAGAACTGGCAACTGGCAGAGTTGGGGTCTTGCGAACGCGCCATGGCCAGCGCACCTTCCCAATGGCGGAGTTTCGGGGAGATCTCCAGCTTGATGGTGTTGGGGCCATTGCCGGTGCCGTCACCTTTCGGGTCGCCACCTTGAATCAATTTGAAACCTTCAGCGGTTTCTACGCGGTGGAATTTTAGGCCGTCGTAGAATTTCTTCTCGATCAACGATACAAAGTTCTTCACGGTGTTGGGGGCGTCATTGCCGTACAGTTCGGCGACGATTTTTCCTTTAGCGGTAGTGATGGTCACTTTGTGGGTTGCCACCAACGGCGTAGTGTCTACCGGCTTTGGTGCGGGCGGTTCGGCAATCTTCACTGGCATTTTCCCAGTGTCAGTAACGCCGGTCGACGCATCATTGTTGTTCTTGCAACCTGCCAGCAGCGCCAGCGCCGTGGCCAGTATCACGATGAGCAACATGCTCAACAGCTTCTTCATCTTAATTTTTCCTCCATTTTTCACTCTTGCGAGAATTGTTATTATAATACGGCAGATGGGCATATTTCGGCAAGTACGCAGGCGGAGCATTTTGGCGTGCGTGCGGTGCAGATGGCCTTGCCGTGCGCGATGATATTTACATGGAAAGTGAGATAGTCGGCTTCCGGCACGATCTCCTCCAGCAGCAGATGGGCGGCATCGGCAGTTGTCTTCGCGGAGATAAATCCAAGCCGTTTGCAGACGCGCCACACATGCGTGTCCACTGGCAGTGCCGGGATGCCGAGAGAGAAGAGCAGTACGCAGGCGGCCGTCTTGCGCCCAACTCCCTTGATGGATAACAAATAGGCCAGCGCGTCTGCCCGGGGGATATCGCGCAGGAAGTCCAGCGATATTGTCCCATGTTCGGCACGTATCCGCTGCAGCGCCGCCAGTATGCGCGGTGCCTTCTGGCGTGACAGCCCACAGGGGCGGATCAATTCCTCAATTGTTTCAACGGGAGCGTCCGCCACTGCCTCCCAGCTGGGGTAGGCGGCGCGCAGCGCCTGGTAGCCTCGCCAGCTGTTGATATCGGTGGTCGCCTGCGAGAGGAAAGTGAGTACCAGCTCGTCCACCGCCGGGATACTCGCACACCCGTGCCCGCGCGACGGGCCGGTGGCGTGGTATACCGCCTCCAGCCGTCGCCGTACCTCAATCGCCAGCGCTCTTGCGGCCATTTTTACCGTGTCCACGTCAGCATGCCATCCTTCACTGTCGCCAGCAGTTCTTTGCCATTCAGGAATAACTTCGGCGTTCCCACTACTTTCAAAGTAATTGCGCGGAAGTCGCCGGTGGCCTCCACTTTGTCGGCGCTGATGCGCAGATAGCCGTGGTCAGCGAAGGTGAAGGATTCGCCATTGCCGGCCAGGGTGGTAACCTCTCCCGCTTGGTTGCCCCAGCGGAGCAGCAGGCGGTCGTTCACACCATTGGCCTTGCCGGTGACAGAGACGGCCACCGCGTCGTCAGTCTGGGCAATGCGCAGGAAATCGTCTATTCTCGGGGTGCCGTTCTCGTATGGTTCATGCAGGGCGATGAACGCCGTGCTCGTTGTTTTGCGCTGGATATCAACGCTGATACCACCGAATTCGGGGATGGGAGTGGGGGTCGGCGGGGCACCATTGGTGCCGGGCAGGTAACATGTCGGGGTGGTATAGGTGTAGGCGGCAGTGCCAGGCTCCCCCAGCAGACGCACGCGCACGCCTATTTTACGATCATACCATTCCTTGCCCAGGGTAGATTTCTCCACGTCGGGCAGGAGGCAATTCTGCTGTATGGTGATGGCCACCGGGTCGGCACCGGCAGCGAGTTTGCTCTCGTCGGTGATGGCGAAGCGGTTGGTGTATAGCTCCTGCGCCGGGTGCCATTTATCCGCATCTGCAGGGATCAGCACGCCGGGGGCGTGTACCAGCCAGTCGTAGGTGCGTGGTTTTTCGCTGCTAAGCTGGTAGACATCAAAGAGGTATTCTTTGGTCAGGAAGAGCGAGCGCGAGAGATCTACCCCCGGGTATACTTCCGTCGCTGGTATTTTGGTTTGGTCGGTGCTACGCACCTCTTTGCCGGTGTAGGGCTTCTCGGGGTGCAGCATAATGCCGCGTGCGGAGGTGAACTTCACCAGCGGGGAGAACTCCTGCCGGGTGGGCACCTCGCCAATGGGCTGCGCCTGCAGGTTGTCCACTACCACACCAGCGTGCCCCTGTACCGAGAAGTCCCACGGGCCGGCGTTGTAGCCGTTGTAGATACCGCGGTTCAAGTAAATAGGGCGATTGTAGGCGTGGTAGCCCAGCAACGAGACATTAAATTTGCTGCAACACAACACAGGGCTGCGGGTAGAGTGGTATGTCGTGATTTTGATTGTGGTGGAGATTATGCTGTCGCTGTATGAGCTGTTTTTAAAGCCTTGACAGCCTGAAGCCTTGATTGCTTGAACTCATGAAGTTGGTTATTTTCGATCGCACTTAATCGATCTTTCTAGCCTTTTGGCGACGCGGAGAATGACGAAAGTGGCGATCGCTCCAAATAGCCCGATCGTCCAAAGTCCACACCCTGCTGCCACCCCCAACGAAGCCGAAACCCAAATTGCCGCCGCCGAGGTTAGCC
>JBBQQW010000202.1:0-4186 GCA_038215455.1 Armatimonadota bacterium | reverse complement strand
GAGCAAATAGACCGCGTAATTGCCGCCTACGATACCAGCATCGCCGGAGTGGTGGATTTTATCTCTTAAGTGAAAAAAATAAACTCCGAAATACCCCTGCTGTGCCATGGGCGGGACGCCCATGGAACAATACTGAACAGTTTAAGACCTAACCCCATGTAGACCTGATAACCTACAAAGGTTATAATGCCGCGGGAGCATTTTTTATGCCGGAGAGTCGGTTTTTAGCTAATACGGTAACTGCGGGGGGGCGGCAGAACGCGGGGCTGCTGCGTTTGCGCCCTATTCGCATTGTTTCGCTGGTCTATTTGTTTCTCTGTCTGCTGGGCGCGGTGCTGCTGTCACTGCCGGCGGCGCAGGTGCCGGGGCATGTTGTGTCGCCGCTGGATTGCCTGTTCACTGCTACCTCGGCGGTCACCCTCACCGGGCTGGTTACTGTCAGCACAGCGGATAGCTGGTCGCTCTTCGGGCAGTGCGTGGTGCTTTTCCTCATGCAGGTTGGCGGGCTGGTCATCATCATTGCTGCGACTAATATCGGGTTGCTGCTCGGGCTGCGTATTGGGCTGCCGCAGAAGATGCAGGTGGTGGATGCGCACGGCTCCTTCGGCTTTCGCCATGCGTGGCGCGTGGCACGCTATGTGATGGGCTCCACGCTCATTCTGGAGTTCCTCGGCGCAGTGGCGCTCACCCTACGGCTGGTGCAGGGGTACGGTCTCCCCTGGGGGCAGGCATTTTTCAGTGGCGTGTTCTACTCCGTCTCCGCCTTCTGCAACGCCGGTTTCACGCTCACGCCGGGCTTCAATGGCATGCAGGGTTACTTCGGCGATATGCCGTTGCTGACGATCATCGCCGTGCTGGTGCTCCTCGGGGGGCTGGGCTTCGGCGTTATCATGGAGCTGTTTCACTGGCGCGTACAACGCCGTTTGAGCGTGCAGGCCAAGGTGGTGCTCGCGGCCGCCGCCGTGCTGGTGCTGTTGGGTGCGGCCATGATCATCCTGCTGGAGGGGCATAACGCCGCTACGCTGGAGGGATTATCCTCGCCACAGCGACTTTTCTATGCATTTTTCCTCTCCATCACCGCACGAACCGGCGGTTTTACGCCCATTGATATGATGGCGGTATTCCCCACCACCTGGCTAATTCTCTGCCTGCTGATGTTCGTCGGCGCGGCCCCCGGGAGCACTGGCGGTGGGGTGAAGACGACCACTATCGCCACTATCGGGCTGGCTATCCGCACCCTGATGCAGCGCAAAGAGGAGATCGAGGTATTCGGAAGGCGCATCAGTGGCACACTGGTGCGCCTGGCGATGTCGCTGGTGACGATGTACGTGCTGGGCCTGCTGGTTATGATAGTCGCCGTGAGTATGAGCGAGATCACGCTACGCGCCAGCCTGCCGCCCAATATGGACGTGCTGGATTACCAGGTGAAACTGGTATTCGAGGTCATCTCCGCCTTCACCAACACCGGTTTCACCACCGGCATCACCCCGCAATTACTCCCCGCCACGCGCTGGCTGTTAATATTTGCCATGTTCCTCGGGCGCCTCGGCCCCCTGGCCTTCGTCTACGTCTTCGCCCGCCGCAAAAAGCCCACCCTGCGCCACCTGCCCATCGAGCCGATGATGGCGGGGTGATGTACAGCCTCAACCCCGGATGCAATCCGGGGTACGCTTCACCACCTTTTTCGTGCTTTTCGTGCCTTTCGTGGTTAATATAAATCCCGAGGTCATTCGCCCTTCTTCTCCAAGTGCCGCACCACCGAGTCCAGGGTGCTGATCACCTTGCGGTAGGGCATGCGGCGGGGGCCGAGGATGCCGACGCGGCCGGTGCTGTCGGGGGATATCTGCATGGTGGTGAAGACGATGGCGCAGTCCTCCAGCCCGGCGTGCGGGTTCTCCGCGCCGATGCTCACCTGTATTTCACCGGCATTACCGCGCGCGAAAAGTTCGGTGAAGACCGACTCCTCGTGCAGTGCCTCCATCAACGAGCGGAGCTTGGGCATCTCGGCGAAGTCCTGTTGCTCGAAGATATGGTCTGTCCCCTCCACATAGAAGCGCGTGCCGCCGTCGCCGGGCAGGCCACGGCGCACCATCTCGGGGGTGTGGCGGTAGAATTCGCCGGTGGAAACATGCGGCAGGCGCGATACTGCGGCGGCCAACGCCTCATCTGACATCTGCGCGAGCAATCTGCCGGAGAACTCCTGATTCAGCAGGTCATTCAGCTGGCGCAGCCGCGCGGGGGTGGGGCGCTCATTCACCGTGCTCAGGCTGTGCATCACCTGGCGGTTGTCGGTCACCAGCATCACCAGCAGCTGGTCATCGCCCACTGCCGCCAGCTCGATATGCTCCAGCCGGTGCTGCTGCCAGCCGGGTACCAGCGCCAGCGCGGTATATTTCGTCAGGTCGCCCAGCAATCTGCAGGTGGAGGCCACGCCCGGATCCGCCATGGCGGGCAACTGCTGTGCCGTGGGGCGCTGCCGGTGGTAGATGGTCATCAGATGATCGACATAGTAGCGGTAGCCAAGGTCGGTGGGTATCCTGCCTGCAGAGGTATATGGCTGCAGCAGCAACCCCAGCTCCTCCAGCCGCCCCATCTCATTCCGCACGGTAGCGGAAGACGCCTTGATACCCGGCAACTCCGCGATTATCGCCGAACTCACCGGTAACGCCGTGGAGACGTACTCCTCCACCACCGCCTGCAATATCGCCAACTGCCGTTCCGACAATATCAGCGAATCTGCAATTCTACCCATGAGTATATTATAGCATAGGGGCGGGTGATAGTCGCTAGTTGAAAGTCACGAGGTAACTGCTCAGCCTTGGTTTGACCTAACCCCCCAGCCCCCTTCCCGGCGCGGGAAGGGGGAGCAAGGTCGTTTTTCAATTGTAGATATTGGGTAGGCACCCCTTCCCGCGTCGGGAAGGGGCTGGGGGGTTAGGTAGACCAATGGGTAAATCGCCCGCCGAATCTATTTCCGCAATAATCAAATATGTCACTCCCACTACACAGCATTGTAGTGAATTTACAACAATACCCCTTCATCTTTCACCGTATAATGAATAATCAAGCATTGAATTTGGGGGTAATGCCATGTTGGTGCGAAAACACATCAAATTACAACTAATATTCGCGCTCTTGCTAGTATCTGTCTTCGGATACCTGCTGCACAACAACCTGCATAACCCGTCGAAGGTTATCTGGGGATATGTGCCCTTTATTTCCGGGCTTATCAGTGTTATTGTAATTCCTGCCCTCTACCTCTTCCGCCGGACACTGCACCTGGCCAATATCCTCAATGGCATCACCTGCATCATCGGTGTGATTACTATGACACATTATTCCCTCGCAGTGCGGAATATCTATCCGGATATCATGATAGTAATCGTCAAATTCTATATCGGGCAGGCGATATTCGCGCTGGAGCTTTTCAATAATATCGATACCGCACGCGTTATCAAAGGCTGGAACCTCATCAGGTATCCGAATATCGGCTTCTGGTATTTCCACCTCTTCTCTATGGCGGCGGTCTACGCCCTCGGCCATTTCCTCTGGAGGTAATTCAGCATGAACGAGATCAAGTTTCTCAAGCCCCTCTGGTGGGTACTTCATATAGTGGCCATAGCCTTCATGTTTTGGCTTGGGCATTTTTTACAATTTCACAAATAGCTGTATAATGAGTTAGAAATTTAAGTTGTCAGCCATCTCACGCAGATGGATGGCCAGGAATAGCAATGAATGAAGCCGCAGTTAACGAGACGCTGACTAATGCTCAACGCTACCTACTGGGGCAGTATAACCCTAACGGGTACTGGCTGGGTGGGCTATCCAGCAGTGCATTGGCTACCGCAACCGCAGTTTTCGCGCTGGCGCAGGCGGATTCATATGCCTACCGTGAGACGATCAATCACGGGCTGAACTGGCTGGTGGCTACCATCAACCAGGATGGCGGGTGGGGAGATTCACCCGAAAGCCCCAGCAACATCAGCACCACGCTCATCTGCCGCGCCGCCCTCACCGTCGGCGACCTGCGCAACCCCGAATATGCCCAGGCGCGACGGCTGGTGGAGGTATGGCTCAGTGGCCGGCTGGGTGATCTGGAGCCACCGACTATCATCCGCGCCGTCTATGAGTTGTATGGTGACGACCATTCATTTTCCGCCCCTATCCTGGCGATGCTGGCGCTGGC
>JBBQQW010000201.1:0-4257 GCA_038215455.1 Armatimonadota bacterium | reverse complement strand
ACTCGGTGACATGTGCCCCGCGCGCGGACACGGTGAAGTGCGTGATAGCGTGACGGCGCCGTGCGGTGACATTCTCACCCGCCAGGACGGCCATGCGCTGTCGGTCGTGCAGGTGCCGCCCGAGGGGAGCATCCACCGTGAAGGTATCCTCGTCGAAATTCCCCCACGCCAGCGCACGGTATTCCCGTGTCACCTCACGACGTTCAATCATCTCCGCCAGTGCGCGGTGGGCGACATCGTTTTTTGCCACCAGCATCAGCCCGCTGGTATCTTTGTCCAGTCGGTGCACTATCCCCGGGCGAACCTCGCCGCCAATGCCCGAGAGGTCGCTCACGTGGTGTAGCAGCGCATTCACCAGCGTGCCCGACTGGTTGCCGGCGGCCGGATGTACTACCATCCCCACCGCCTTATTCAGCACCACCAGATCTGCGTCCTGATAGATGATATCCAGCGGGATATCTTCTGCGGTTACATTCACCGATATCGTCGGCTCGGGTTCATTGAGCGAGATAATATCACCCGCCTCCACCTTGTAACTGGCCTTGGTTTTTCTCCCATTCACCAGCACCTCACCATCTTTGATCAGCTGCTGCAGACGTGCGCGGGAGAAGTCAGCGGTGTGGGCAGTCAGGTACTGGTCGAGTCTCAAACCTGGAGCTTCAACGGTTAGTTCCATGTTATTCTCCCTCGCGATAGTTGAGATGTGCGGCTATGTAGATTTGCTGGAGCGGGATGTTATGCTCTTCCGCCAGTTGTCGGCAATCTTCGTATTCTGGTGCAGCGCGTTCTATACCGTTCCAACAGCTGACCTTCATGCGCACCTCTCCCCAGATGGTGGGCACACTGACATGACGCCGGGGCAACACTGTGCGGGTGTAGCAGGTGCGGCGTACACCTAGCGTAGTCGTCTCGCGGAATATGATATTAGTGCAGGCGTCTTCCAAATCGGGGGTACATAGCACCTGCAGCAGGATGCCGTGGCGGTTTTTCTTCATCTGGATTGCGGTGAAGAAGACGTCGAGTGCGCCGACGGCGAAGAGGCGATCCATAGCATATCCCAGCGTCTCACCGGTGGTATCGTCCAGATTGACCTCCAGCCCGATAATCTCCTCCGGCGCTTCACTAGCGTAGGCAGTTTCTCCGAGGAACAGGCGTAACACATTCGGGCGGGGTAACTCTTTGGTGCCCGCGCCATAGCCCACTTGTTTTAACACCATCGCGGGTAGCGGCCCGAAGGATTCTGCCAATGTGGTGATGAGTGCCGCCCCAGTGGGGGTGACCAGCTCCGCTTCGATATCAGTTGTGGCTATTGGGAAGCCCGCCGTCAGCAATGCGGTGGCGGGGGCGGGTACCGGGAAGACGCCGTGGGCGCACTTCACCCAGCCATTCCCCAACGGCAGTGGCGAGGAAATAATGCGCTCTATCCCCAGCTCTTCAATGCCAATGCAGAATCCAACGATGTCGATGATGGCATCAATAGCGCCCACTTCGTGGAAATGTACTTCCTCAATGGTGCTACCGTGTACCTGCGCTTCGGCCTCGGCCAGGCGGGTGAATACCGCAGTTGCCTTTTCCCTCACTCCGTAGGCAAGATCAGCAGCATTGATGATCGCCAGAATATCTGCCAGGTTACGATGTGGGTGATGATGTCCGTGACCGTGCTCGTGCTGATGCGGATGATCGTCAACATCAACGTGGGTGGCCGCGATGCCCAGCTTCTGCACCTGCGTGGCCGTCAGTGTCCATTCGCCGATGGGCAGCTTGGCTAACTCAGCACGCAGATAGTCAATATTCAGTCCGCAGTCGAGCATGGCCCCCAGTGCCATATTGCCGCTGATGCCGGATATACAATCGAAATAGGCGATACGCATGATATATTTTTACTCCATCACTGGCTATTATTCGGTAGACAGCAGGAGAATCCCTCGTAACGTCGCATAATAAACGGAATGGAAGCGAAAACCTTTGCTCCCGGTAGCCGTATCGGCATACTAGGGGGGACATTTGATCCGATTCATAACGGGCACCTGGCTCTTGCCGAGGCGGTGCGCACGGCATGCCGCCTCGACACGGTGATCTTCATCCCCGCCGGCACACCGCCGCATAAACGGGGCGAACGAACGCCAGGGGAGCTGCGCTGCCGCATGGTAGAGCTGGCCATCGCCGGGAAGCCATATTTCCAGGTGAGTCGCCTGGAGGTGGAGCGTGAAGGGCCATCCTACACCGTAACGACACTGCACGAATTGCATACGTTAAATCCGGGGGTGGAGCTATTCCTCATTCTGGGGGCGGACATGGCGGTAGATTTTCCCCATTGGCGCGATCCGGCTGGGATACTCTCGCTGGCCCATCTGGTGGCCGTCAGCAGGCCAGGTGTGGGGTTGGGGGAGGATGAACTTCGTGCCCTCATTGCCCAGCCAGCATACCGCGAAATATCGCTCGTGGAGATACCCGGGGTTGATCTATCATCGACAGAGATACGCGAGCGTGTGCGATCAGGATTACACATAGCTGACCTGACCCCGACAGCGGTAGCAGAGTTCATTATTCAGCGACAGTTGTACCAGGGGAAGTAAAAAACTTTTTCCCGATGTATGATATATGCGACAGATATTGTCGCATATCGGACTATTATGCTATAATTTGTACTAGAATCTGATCACATCTTTAAAAAGGAGATTGAATACCATGAATGAATTTTGCGATGAATGCGGAGATGCACTGAGTTACCAGGCGAAAGTAGGCGAACCTGCACCCGACTTCACCATGCCATCAACTAAAAACATCGAGAAACTGGATGAGCCGGTTTCCCTGGATGACTATGAAGGCAAATGGCTGGTGCTCTTCTTCTATCCGCTGGACTTCACCTTCGTCTGCCCGACGGAGATAACCGCTATCTCTGACCGACTGTATGAATTCGCTAGTCTCGGAGCTGAGGTACTCGGTGTCTCCACCGACTCCGTCTACAGCCACCGCGCCTGGCTGAACACGCCACGCAGTAACAGTGGAATCGAAGGGGTGAAGATCACACTGGCCGCTGATATGACCCACGAGGTATCTGAGGCTTATGGCGTTTTGCTGGAAGATAAAGGGATCGCGCTACGCGGCCTGTTCATCATAGATCCAGAAGGTATCCTGCAGTATCAGGTAGTGCATAACTTGAACATCGGGCGTAGCGTAGACGAGACTATCCGTGTGCTGGAAGCCCTACAGACGGGCGGCCTTTGCCCCGTGCAGTGGAAGCCGGGCGAGAAATTACTGTAATTCAGAGCATCTTTGGCGTACCCCGGATATAATCCGGAGTACGCCAATTACGGAGGATATTATGCCATTAAGATTAGGCGCACCAATGCCTTCACTGGCGGGTGCTTCGCAGTGGGTGAATGGGACACTCGATGAAGCAGCGTTGGCAGGCAAGCCGGTGCTCGTCCACTTCTGGGCGGTAGGGTGCCATATCTGCCATGAAAACATGCCTACTATCAATAGCTGGCGTGATGAATATGGCGCGAAGGGGTTGGTGACCATCGCCATCCACGTGCCACGAAGCGAAGAAGAGATGGACGTCGAGCAGGTAATTGCTCAAGCGCAGCAGATGAGCATCACCGAGTTACTCGGTATCGACAATACCCACGACGTCAACGATCTATTCCAGAATGAGTTCGTCCCTGCTTACTTTCTTTTTGATAATGAGGGCAAGCTCGCCGGACGCGCCGCAGGCTATAATGGTTTGAAACTGACGGAGCCACGCTTGCAGCAGCTTTTCGGCACCACGAAATCCTGATGCTATTTCGGTTTCTGAAACCCTAGTGTACCGGTGAAGATCAGTTTACGCTCTGCACTCTCGGTGTTGGTGATGGTGATAGGCACATGCAAATTCAGCGCTGCGTTCAGATCCACCAGCGGGTTCAGGTCTTTCAATATCCTGTCCCCGATTGCTTTGTGCAGGTTCACTAGCTCGACATTCAGGGTTGGGTTGTCCAGATATAGCACCGCACCGTTGCGCGCAGATACTGTCCCTGTCACTGCCACCGGCAGTGTGACGGGGAGCTTCAGTACCACCCAGGGGGTGTTGCCATTGATGGTAGCGCTATCTTTTTTGATGCGCACATTCGGCGATTGCAGTGGCAATGTGTTCAGCGAGATCAGGAAAGCCGTAATATCATCCTCCGCTAATGTCAGCGTACCGGCAACTTCCTGCGCGGCGGTGAGCACCGCCGGGGAGGTGCCGATGCCAGCACGGGGGACACGACCTTCAGT
>JBBQQW010000200.1:0-4282 GCA_038215455.1 Armatimonadota bacterium | reverse complement strand
AGGGGCGGGCAGCAACACTGTTGACCGTCCCCCATCCCTCACCCCACCAACATCCCCAGCAACCGATGCCCTTCCTCCACGAATAGTGGCGATTCGGCGGCTACTGCCTCGTCCAGCCGGTCGAGGTTGTCGGGGGTGATGCCGGTGCCCGCCAGCGCGAAGGGCACGGGGTCGCCTACGTGCGTGCGCAGCGCCACCGGGGTGTAGTGGTCGGGTAGTATCAGCACACGCGCATCGCCATGCTCTTGCGCTGCTGCCCACACCGGGCCAATTATTTCGCTGTCGGTGAGTTCGATGGCGCGGATTTTTCCCTCCAGGTCGCCCTGGTGGCCACATTCATCCGGGGCCTCGATATGCACCCAGAGGAAGTCGCTGGTCTGCAGCGCGTCAATCGATGCCTGCGCTTTCCCTGCCCAGTTCGTGTCTAATCTGCCGGTAGCACCGGGCACCGCCGGGGCGCGCAGGCCCGCCAGGCGGGCGATGCCGCGGATGAGGTCGACAGCCGAAATCACTGTGCCGGTCACCCCGTATTGGGCAAAGAAGTTGGGCAGCGCGGGGGCGAAGCCCTGGCCCCACAGCCAGATCATATTCGCCGGATTTTTGCCCGCATCAACGCGACGGATATTGATCTCGTGCTTGCTGAGTATTTCGTAGGAATCCCAGATCATCTCGCGCAGGATATCCTCGCCTTCGCCCTCGGGCAGGTGTGCGGCCAGCGGTTTCCCCATGATATCGTGGGGTGGGGTGCTGTGCAAATCTACCGAGCCACCGCGCCATACCAGCAGATTACGATAGCTGATGCCGGGGTAAAACCGGCGTTGCGCTGTGCCCAGCCGTTCCTCAATAGCGTGCATCAGCTCCGCGCCCTCGTCGTTGCCGATCTCCCCCGCGCTGTAGTCCACAATGTTGGTGCCGTCGGTAGTGATCAGATTGCAGCGGAAAGCCACGTCGCGCGCCCCCAGCTCTATCCCCTGGTTCGCCGCCTCCAGCGGCGCGCGCCCGGTGTAATACTTCGCGGGGTCATACCCGGCGATGGAAAGGGCAGCCACATCGCTCCCCGGAGCCATGCCCGGCGGCACCGTCTGCACCCGCCCCACCTGCCCCGCACGCGCGATAGCGTCCATGTTGGGCGTCTTTGCCACCTGCAGCGGTGTGCGCCCATCCAGTTCGGGGATAGGGTTATCTGCCATCCCATCCGGTACTATCAATATGTATTTCATTATTAATG
This sequence comes from Armatimonadota bacterium, assembly GCA_038215455.1. GTDB lineage: Bacteria > Armatimonadota > Hebobacteria > CAIYQO01 > CAIYQO01 > CAIYQO01. Next base: position 3,054 of record JBBQQW010000200.1, on the reverse strand, counting down.
CTCCATTTAGATCGTTCCATAGAAGAACGAGAATATTTTACCACTTAAGTACGCACAAAGTGCAAAGTTGCGGGTCATCTTTCAATCGCAGCTATGATCTCGTCGACATCACTTTCGCCGGCATCGTCTTCTTCGTCGGAAATAGACAACGGCAACAGTTTAGCAGCTTCGTTCACGGGCAGCTCCTGTACATCCTTCAGCTTTCTGCCGATAGCCCTGGAGCGCACCTTTGCTCTTTCTACGGTATCGGTAGCCTGATGTAGCTTTTTCTCCACCGCTTCCAGCAGATCGCCATATTTCATCCACTCGGTCTTCACAGCGGCCAGCAGGTTCCAGACTTCGCTAGAGCGTTGCTGGATCGCCAGCGTGCGGAACCCCATTTGCAGGCTATTAAGGATAGACCATAAAGTGGTAGGCCCGGCGAGGATCACGCGGTATTTATGCTGCAGTGCTTCCGTCAAACCGGGTCTGCGGATTACTTCGGCAAAAAGACCCTCGATGGGCAGGAAGAGGATGGCGAAATCGGTAGTCTTCGGCGGATTCAGATACTTTTTACAGATATCGCCCGCACAGGCTGCTACCCGAGCTTCGAGTTGCTTCCCCGCCTGTGCCACACCATCAATATCAGTATTTTCCTGCGCCTCCAGCAAGCGCTGGTAATCTTCCACCGGGAATTTCGCATCTATGGGCAGCCAGACGATATCTTCGGCATTGGATCCCTGGCCCGGCAGCTTGATCGCGAACTCGACGCGCTCACCACCGTCTTTCGTCGCCACATTGGTTGCGTATTGTTCGTTGTTCAGCACCTGCTCCAGCAATGCCCCCAGCTGCACTTCGCCCCAGGTTCCGCGCGTTTTGACATTGGTCAGCACCTTCTTCAGGTCGCCGACGCCGGTGGCCAGCGTCTGCATCTCGCCCAGCCCTTTGTGTACCAGCTCCAGGCGGTCACTCACCAGTTTAAAGGATTCGCCCAGCCGTTTCTCCAGCGTCCCCTGCAGTTTTTCATCCACTGTCTGGCGCATCAGGTCCAGCTGCTTGGTGTTGTCTTCCTGCATCTTTTGCAGCTTGCCTTCTACAGTGAGTCGCACTGCTTCCAGCTTCTTTTCATTTGATTCGGATATCGCCGTAAGGGTTTTCACTACCTCTTCGCGAAGCTCCTTCGCCGTGCCGGCAGATTCAGTGCGCACGGCATCCAGCCGTTCACCGCTCTCTTTGGTAAAAGTAGCCAGCTGAGTAGAAAATGTATCCAGTTGTGCCTTTTGGAAGTTGCTGGTATCGGCCATGCGCAACGTGACAGAATCGCCGAAAGTCTTGAAGTTTTCGACCAGCTCCTGCCGTTGTTCCCGTGCCGTTTTTCCTAATTCCTCGCGGTTCTTCCCCACTTCGTCGCGAATGGCCCGCTCGGTACCCTCCTGCGTCTTTTTGAAAGCGTCAATGATGCCCGCGATAACCGTTGCGGTATCGTTCGGCTCCACTTTGCGAAATAACAGGAAAATTGCCGCCAACGTCGCTACCAGTAGCACAATTATAACTATAAGTAGGATTTCAATCATCGGTAATCACCCCTTCGTGTGCATAAATCGTATGAATACAGTAGCAATAATGGCATGTATGTATTATACTTCAAACTCTGCGTGATGTCGTGCCACTAGGTTTGGTACCCGTTACTATCTGCTATGAATAAGAGTACCAGGGCTAACCCAAGACGAGGTTAAGACGAGGTTGAGACGAGGCTGAGTCCTCGCAGTACCCTCGCGATATCTGCCCGTCCCTTCCTCATATTTGGTGACAGCTCCAATATCGGTTACAATAATACCGGAGAGTGTATATTTCATGTCCGTTATCAGTCGCCTGGCAAAAGTAGCCCGCCCATATAGCGGTTCGTTGTTCATGGGTTTCGCCTTCGTTTTTATCAGCGAGATTCTTGACACAGCAGTACTGACCACTCTGTTCGCCATGTTGTTAGCATTGGTGACGACAGCGTCTACCAACAGCGGTAAAATCGACATTCCCTTCCTGAACAACGCCAAAGGCACCCAATTTCAGTTTCTTATCGACAATGTTAAGCCTGCATTGGAGCAATTCCTTGCCTCGCATAATTCAGCGCAGATACTCATCTGGTTGACTGTTATCACTGCCGGTGTGGTATTGATCAAATTTCTATTTGACGTCCCCGGTGCCTATCTGATGCACAAATTCTCTAATAAAGTGGGGATGGATCTACGGCAGAAGCTCTTCGATCATCTCCTGCGCCTATCTCCCGCATATTTTGAGAAAGAGAACACCGGTGCGCACATGTCGCGCATCACTGGCGACGTGGGGGCGCTGCAGGCGTGTATGGGCCCGCAGCTTTCCGATGTTCTGCGTGCGGTTCTCACCATCCCGATAGCTTTGACAATGATGCTCCTCGTGGATTGGAAACTCACTCTGATAGTGTTGACATTGGCTCCGGTTATCGGTGGCATCATGGCCGTAGGTGGCCGGCTTATCCGCAAGTATTCGATCCTCATCCAGGAACGGCTGGGCGATTTCAATGCATCGCTGGTGGAGCGCCTGGGCAACGTGCGCATTATCCAGTCATTTGTGCGTGAGCCATTTGAAAAGACCCAGATGAGCAGTTACAATCAGCGCTACTACCGTGAGACCATGCGTGCGGCGCTCGTCACCGAGACGATAGCCCCCGGGTCAGAGACAATTGCCATCATCGGAATGCTCGGAGGCGTAATTGTCGGCGGACTCGCCGTGATGCAGGGGAATGTCCCAGCGGCGCTGTTTATTCAGTTCCTCTTCCTGGCGCAGAAGGTCGGGACGAAGTTCAAGATGCTCTCGCGCGCCAATCAATTGCGTCAGCAGATAAACGGCCTGGGCGAACGTATCTTCGGTTTGCTGGATGTAAAGCCCGACATCGAAGATGCCCCCGCTGCAGAGGTGCTGCCGCGTGCGGAAGGGCATATCAAATTCGACCATGTGAGCTTCACCTACCGCACCGGCGAGGAAGTGCTGACGGATATCAATCTGACAGTGCAGCCCGGTGAAGTGATCGCCCTGGTAGGC
>JBBQQW010000199.1:0-4292 GCA_038215455.1 Armatimonadota bacterium | reverse complement strand
GTTGATCTGTGCATCGGTGGTGATAACGGAGAGCATGGTGGCCATATTGGGGGCGATCATGCCGGAGCCTTTGGCCATGCCGCCCACGCGGATGACACCGGCGCAGGTATTCACCTCGATTGCGATCTCTTTCGGGTGGGTGTCGGTGGTCATTATCGCCAGTGCAGCATTGGCTCCGCCCTCTTCAGAAAGCTCCTCTGCCGCTGTGAAAATACCAAAGTTCACTTTCTCCATGGGCAATTGTCGTCCGATAACCCCGGTAGAGCAGACGAGCACCAGCTCTTCCTCCACATGGGCGGTAGCGGAAACTACGGCGGACATCTGCTCGCAGCGCGCCATTCCCTCCACCCCGGTGCAGGCATTGGCGATACCAGCATTGATGACGATGGCCTGGGCACGTCCGGTTTTCACCCGACGATTAGAGAAGACCACCGGAGCAGCCTTGAAGACGCTCCGGGTGAAGACGCCCGCCGCAGAACATGCACGCTCGGCCACCAGCAGCATCAGGTCGCGCCCTTCTTTTTTTAGCCCGCAAGCCACCCCGGCGGCGCGAAAACCGCGCGGCGAGGTGATGCCCCCGGCAGGAATTATCGTACACTTTGAAATCAATTAAGGTCTCCTCACGGGTTTACCTAACCCCCCAACCCCCTTCCCTGCGAGGGCAGGGGCTGGGGGTTTGGTCTCACGGGTACAGCGCGGGCATCTGCAGCCCGGTATCCTCCGGCAAACCGAAGAGGATATTCATATTCTGTACCGCCTGCCCGGACATTCCCTTGCCCAGATTGTCGATCGCACTGAAGGTGGTCACCCTGCCGGTGCGCGGGTCAACACGCGCGGTGACAAAGGCGCGGTTGGAGCCGGTGCACCACTTGGTATGCGGCAGCGTCTCGGCATCCAGCACCTTGACGAAGCATGAATCGGCGTAGGTCTGCTGATATATATCGAGAAGATCCTCCGTGCAGACATCTTTTTCCAGCGTGGCATAGGCCGCAGTGAATATGCCACGCGTCATCGGAATCAGGTGCGGGGTGAAGGTGATCAGCCCGTCTCCCACCCCGGCGGTGGTCAGCTGTTGCTCGATCTCCGGCGTGTGGCGATGCGTGCCGATATTATAGGCGCACACGTCTTCGTTCGCCTCGGCATATAGATAAGGTGTCTTCAGCGCAGTGCGTCCCGCCCCGCTGAGACCGGATTTGCTATCCACCACAATATTGCGGGGTGAAATAACGCCCGCGCGCAACAGCGGCAGCAGCGCCAGCAGTGCAGTGGTGGGGAAACAGCCGGGGTTAGCCACCAGATTGCTGCCTTCGATTTCGGCGCGGAACAGCTCCGGCAGACCGTAGGCGGCGCTGGCGATCAGCTCCGGCGATGCGTGCTTCATTTTATAGAACTGCTCATATACCGCAACGTCGCGCAGGCGGAAGTCGGCGGAGAGGTCGATGACCTTCACGCCACGCGCCAGCAACTCGGGCGCCAGGTGCATCGCCTGCCCGTTGGGCAGTGCGCAGAATACCACCTGCGGGTCGCCGGCGAAGCGTGCCTCTGCCGCCGGGAGCAGGGACAGCCCTGATCCGGTGAGGTGCGGATATACGGCGGAGAGCGGCTTACCGGCGGAAGTTTCGGAAGAGACGGCGACTACTTGCGCGGCGGGGTGTCCCCCCAGCCAGCGAAGTAACTCAACACCGCCATAGCCGGTCGCTCCCAGGATGGCGACGCGAATTGGTGCGGAAATCATGAATGCTACTTTCTTTTATCAGCGCAATTAGCGCTTGGCCCAGGCGTAGATGGAGGTATAAGACCTATCGTTGAAATTCGATATCGCCACTGCGCCGACATTACTGGATGCGTGGATGAATTTGCCATCACCGATATAGAGGCCGGTGTGACCGATATGACTAGATCCACGCTGGTAGAAATATAGACGGTCGCCCGGCTGTAAATTTTCCACGGGGACATAGGTACCCTGTTCGGCCTGCTCATGCGCGGTACGCAGTAAGGTGACACCATGTTCGGCAAATACCTGCTTCACAAACAGGCTACAATCGATATTTGTCACACCGTTACCACCGTATACATAGGGCATTCCCAGATACCCCTTTGCCGTCTCAATGAGAGCGGCAACTCCTACTGGATCAGACTGAGGGTGGGGCGGTGCCACCCGGGTGAAGGAGAGTTTCTCACTGGTAATACGGAGATCAGATTTGCGCATCCAGGCGGTGGAGCCGTCGGCCATCATAACGGCATAGGCGTTCCCTTGTTTGGCAAAAATGCTTACCGCTTTGCCCCGCGTGTTTTGATCCCAGATGACGGTTTTTAATTCGGACTCAAGGTAAATAAGCGGTTTTTCATTAGTGCATATTGCTACCAGTGCGGATACGACGCCGGAAGCCGTGATTTTTTCAATCTCCGGGATCAGCTCATCCAGCGATTTTGTTGCCACAGCGACTCGCGGGGGTATCACGGCAACGTAGCGTGACATGCTGTCACCGGCTGCAGCGGTGGCGGATCCTGATTCATATACTACGGTATTTTGCGCTTTAGGTTGTACTGCTGGTTTCGGTTTCGCCGCATATTGCGGGCCACCAGGGATGATGAGCAGATCCCCCGGTACTAATGCGGTACCGGCAATAAGTTGATTGAAGGAGAGGATCGACTCCTCGGTGATCTTCATCTGATTCGCGACAGCGGTGATTGTATCACCGTTGATGACCGTATATACCTGGTAATTCGCCGGCGATACCGTATCCTGCGCCGAAACAACTGTGCTCAGCAATGTCCCGGCGCAAAGAGTTCCCACTAGCAATATCATCACACGTAACTGCACAAGCAACACCTCAATTAACATGGTTAGACAGAATACGATTATTATACACCTGAGGTGCTGATTGTGCTAGCGGCCACACAATTTGTTTCATTTTTGAGTTGTGAGCCTTGATTTCACCTCACCCGCCGAATCATATTTCTGACGCCATTTGACATCATATGGCAGTCAGGTCATAATTATATCAATGGCAAAATTGCGCAACTACCGACGAATACTGGGAATCATCACGCTACTGTTACTAGTAGGGGCGGTTTTTAGCGTCCGGATGGGGTACCACACGGTGGATTCTCACGCAGATATGCCCATCACCATGTGCGACCACGCCGAATTCGATGATCTGAACACCTACATGGTGGTAGCACCCACTATGCCATTAACGCTGGTCACACCAGTGTCGGCACCTATTTTCGATACTCACAATCCTATAACTCGAACCATTTTCTTTGCAGTTTTCCAACCTCCGAAAACTGCCTAGTATCCCCTCATTTGAGCGTATAACACTATTGCTATGCCAATTTCTTCCCTCATATTGCGGAATAGCCGCAGTATGTCACCATCTTCAGAAGGAGTACACTATGAATTGCCCAGTATGTGACGACCGTATGCGCCCGGTAATGCGCAATGGCGTCGAAATCGATATCTGCCCTGGCTGCAAAGGAGTCTGGCTGGATCGCGGTGAATTAGACAAACTCATTGCGATGGAAAACAGCGGTAATTACGATCAGCAGCGCCCAGCAGAGTTCAATAACGCCGCCCCACGGCGCGACCACGACGACCATGATCGCCGCGATAAGCACGACAGCCACGACAGCCATAGTAGCCATGACAACCGCTATGACTCACGCTCCGGCAGTGGCAACCAGCAGAAGCGCAAGGGTAGCTGGCTCGGTGACATCCTCGGTGGCATCGGTGGTGGCGACGACTAGACTGATATGGTTAATTACCATTCAATCGAAATAATAAACCCCTTCCCCGGGCGAAACCCGGGGAAGGGGTTTATCTCTTTTGGTCATACTTCGATTTGCCGATCCCGGGTTTCGCACGGGGTTTTCATCTGAAACTGCGGTAATGCTCGGGCCTGTGTCAGATCGTTATTTATGCTCAATATGCCACTTTTCTCTGCAAGTAGCGCAGAACAATACCGTAAAAAATGACCTCCCCCATCCCTGCGAAGGGGGCGATACGACGAAACACCGCCCGGAAAGATCCGGGCGGTGTCTGCATTTGTCGTTCTCGCACGATTAGCGTTTGGAGAACTGGAAACCGCGACGTGCGCGCTTTTTACCAATTTTCTTCCGCTCTTTGACGCGGGCATCGCGGGTCATCATGCCGTATGTGCGCATCAATTTGCGTAATGCTTCATCATACTGCACCAGCGCACGGGCAATGCCGTGGCGCATGGCCCCGGACTGGCCGCTGTTGCCGCCGCCCAGACACTTAACCGTTACATCAAACTGTGGGCCCAGGG
>JBBQQW010000198.1:0-4356 GCA_038215455.1 Armatimonadota bacterium | reverse complement strand
ATGATAGCCTGCAACGCTGGTATGAAAAGAAGCTGAGTATCCTCGGCGGTATGAGCCGTTTCTATCATGCTGTGGAGTCCTCCTCTGATTTCATCGAGGTCTGCCGCTGTGGGCGCTGGAAAGTAGATTTATTACGACGCTCAGTAGCGGAAAAGGGACTCGATGTCTGCTTCGCTGTTGACCTGGTCGGAATGCAGGATAATTACGATACGGCTATTATCGTCGCAGGAGATAGCGAAGGCGTGCCCAGCATGGAGTACATCAAGAGCCGGGGTAAGCAGGTAGCTGTTATTGAAATCCTCAAAGGTGCACCACCTGCCGAAGGGCGACCGCGCGGCTATGCCAATAACCTAAAACTTGCCGCCGACTTTGTGGTGCCGATCTATGAGAGTGAGTTGATCCGTCTGGGGATCGCCGATAAAGGCGATGACGACAACTTCGACATGGGAGAAAATGTTTAAGCAAATAAAATGGAGGTAGACTATGCGTAATCTATTATTATGCCTCGGGCTACTATTAGCCATCAGCATAACCGGGTGTACTTTCGGCAGTAGCAAGCCAAAGACGCCACCGGGAGAGAAAGTTAAGTCGTCTGCCACCAGTGCAGTACCGACCGAGACGGTAAAACTGGCCGCGGGTGAATTTCTCGTGCAGGATGCTGCTGGGAAAACTATCCTGAAGGCCACGACTGGAGAGGATAAACTGATCATCCTGGAGGGTGCCGACGGTGCATTTGTTGGCATGATGGAAAACAATGCCACCGGCATTTCATTCTCGGACACAAAAACGGAAAACGGGAAAATGACAAATGCGACCGGTAAGATGAAAGCCAACGAGACTGGATTCAACCTGGAAGATAGTAGCGGCACGAAACTGGCAAAAATTGAGGCACGTGACGGTGGCTACCGAATTAAAGATGCGGCGGGCAAAACACTAGGGAAACTGAAGCCGGATGGCAGCGACTGCAAAGTCGGAGATGAAGCCGGCGCGAAAATCGCCAAAGCGAAACTGAAAGGTGATAAAATTCTGGTTGAGGATGCCAAAGGTGATACTCTCTACCAGATAACTGGGGTGAAAAACACCCAGGCCGCCGCAGTTTGGGCCATAGCAGGCTGGACTCCGCTGCAGAAGACCGCCGTAATGCTGGCGCTGAATAAATAAGGGAGCGATACCATGATCTGCAAGGAACGTACACAAGGATTTCTCTTACAAAAGCAATGCACTAACGAGTCTATTGGCGAATGTTGTTATTGCTTCAAGCCGGTGTGCAACGAACATTCCTTCCCAGTGGTTGCCCCGGGGAGCACTATTCCTGCCGCTAGTTTTGCCTGCCCGGAATGCCAGCAGAAGCGCGATCCAGCGGCATTTAATATGCAGCAACAACAGCAACAGCAGGGGTGGAACCAGAACAACCAGAATCGCGATCCCTATAATAACCCGTTCTACATGTATCCGTACTACGGCAGCTATCACCCCTACGGCTGGGGTAATAACCGGTATTATGACAATAACGACCGAGCGGCCTTCAACAAATCTGATAGCGGTGCCACCGGGAACGGTGCTGTTGAAAGCTGAGCCGGATATCCTTTACTACGCTTGTGGCGGCGGACTGGGGCATGTCACCCGCGCCGCCGCCATTTTGCGTCAACTACCGCCGAGTATTACAGCACAGGTTCTCACCACAGTGGCTACACCATATCCGCTGCAACTTGAAGGTATCCCCTATCACTACTTGGTGGAGCATGAATTCCCCGACAATGCGCTACAATACCTGCAGCATTCCAGCCAGAAAGTGCTGGTGCTGGACGTCTTCCCTTTTGGTCTACGTGGCGAACTGCGCGATATCCTATCATTGCTACCTGGCAAAAAGGTATTCATCTACCGCCACGTGCGGGCGGAATATCGTGCGATAATTGATTCCGCACTACCTCTATTTGATCTGGTGATTCAAGCGGAGACGGCAGACCCAGCATTATTGAGACCAGCAATCGACTGCCAGCCGATACTGTTGCGGGATGAAACGGAGTTGTTGTCACGCGCGCAGGCACGCGAAATATTGCAGGCGACGGGTGATATCCCTGTTGTCTTGGGGGTGAGCACGGGGGAGCGCGAGTGGACGGAGAGTTTCTTTGCGGTGCTGCGCAAGGCGGTGAGGCGCACGGGGACGGGGGCACAGGTGGCACTGGCAGCCCCAGGATATGCTGGCGTGGGGGCGGTGACGTATTACCCGCTGCTGGAGCTGCTGCCGGGGGTGGATGTGGTAGTGGGCGCGGGGGGGTATAACCTGTACCAGGAGACGCGAGCCTGCGGGGTGCCGGGGATTTTTTTGCCGCAACCACGGACGGTAGACGAGCAGGAGTGGCGGGTGCGGAACAGCCCGACAGCAAGTTGCCCGGAGGAGCTGGAGGCGCGGCTACGCGAGGCGTTGGCTACTTCACAACCACAAAGACACTTTTGCAATAATGCCGGCAAGGCAGCAAAGGCTCTCGCCTCATTCCTGCTGCATTAAGCGGGCCAGCAGGATATTCTCTGCCAGGTAGTTGTCACAGCGGTGGCAGATCGGCAAGCGGTTTTCGAGGAAGGTGTGGCGGAAGGCGGTGTAGGCGGTGCCGGTGAATATCTCTTGGAAGGACTGCTCGCGGAGGTTGCCCAGCGGGGGGATTTTGTCACGCGTCATGCAGCAGGGGAAGACGTCGCCGCGCCAGGTGATGAGGGTGGTGAGCCAGGGGGCGTAGCAAAGATGCCCCTGATAGAAGCCGCGCGCGTACTCTACCGAGGCCGCCTGTTTCATCTCCGGTCGTGCTGTGCCGAAAGGATATTGCGCCTCCTGCCCCATACTGAAACCGAATTTCGTGCGCAACTCATTTGCCGCTGGGACGATATCCTCGTTGAACTCCTCCAGCTGCCAGGCGGAGAGGCGGTTGCGATTGCTGCTGCCCTCATCTACCGGCAATGCGGTCATATCATCCACTCCTAACTCCCCCACCAGTGCGAGTAGCTCGGGATACAGGTGGTAATTGTGGCGTGTGAGCACCGTATTTACCCGGATCTTCAGGCGGGTGCCATTGGCTTTGCGCGCCCGACGCAGGTTCTTGATACCCGCCACCGCCGCTTTGAACGTCCCCTTCACACCGCGTATGGCGTCATGCAGTTCAGCTTCCGGTGCGTCCAGCGAGATATTAATTCCGGCCAATCCGGCACCGACGAGGGCAGTGGCCAGCGCAGTGGTGAGTAACGTCCCATTGCTGGTGATGGCGGTACGCATGCCTACCTGATTAGCATGTGCGATAAGATCAGCTAAATCCGGGCGCAGGGTAGGCTCGCCACCGGTGAAGTGAAGCTTGCGGCAGTCCAGTGCGGCCAGGTCATCCAGCACCGGGAGTAGTTCATCCTGCGTCAACTCCGGGCCGGCATCTGTGCGCCAGCAACGGCAGAAATTACAGCGCAGATTGCACCGGCCAGTGAGCTTTATCTTGGCGTCGCGCAACCGCTGTACGGGGGTTTCTCCTCGTACCGCTTTCACCAGCGCTGTCACGGCCAGCTCATCCGCCAGTAATGCCGGGAGGTCGTACATGCTTCAATATCCATCCCGGTTGTTGAAGGTACGCATCCAGGAGCGTTCATGCCCGATGGTAGTATCGTCACCGTGGCCGGGGAAGACGCGTGTTTCTGCTGGTAATTGACCCAGCCGTGTGAGACTAGCTGCCATCTTCTCGGTGTCTCCGCCGGGGAAATCAAGGCGACCGTGTGCCCCCATAAAGAGGGTATCACCGCTGAAGAGGAGACCTTCCTCGGCATTGTACAGGCAGATACATCCGGGGGTGTGGCCGGGGGTGGCCAGCACGGTGAAAGTAGACTCCCCCACCCTGATCTGCTCGCCATTCTGCAGCAATCTATCAGGGGTAACGGATAGTAGCTCCCAGGGGAAACTGAACGGAGCGAAGGAAGGATTCACCAGCATATCTTCATCTTCAGCAGCCACTGCAATACTCGCTCCGGTGGCCACGCGCAGCTCTGTCAGCCCCATGGTATGGTCCCAGTGACCATGGGTCAGGATAATCTCGGTGATCTTCACCTGCAATTTCGCCGCCAATTGCTGGATATCGTCCACAATCTGCCAGGGTGCATCCACCAGGATAGCCGCACCCGCCGTCACGTCAGCCACCAGATAGCAGTTCGTCTCCAGCGGTGCCCCAGGAATAACTTCAATCGTCAGCATCATCACTCTCCTGCTCTATCTTTTGTCCATATGAGGTAATTTTCTCGCTGGGATTGAAATCCCGGCTGCAGGGCGCTACGCGCCGGTCGTGCGCCCACGGGGCCCGGGTTGGTGGACAAAAAAAACCCACAGCCGCC
>JBBQQW010000197.1:0-4362 GCA_038215455.1 Armatimonadota bacterium | reverse complement strand
AATCAGGAAAGTCCGCGAAGGCGGACGACCGGCGCGTCTCTGTCCGCCGTAGCCAGGATGGCGAAGATGGAAGCGCCCTGCAGCCGGGATTTCAATCCCAGCACACGGTAATGAGACCACGCGCTAAAGCACGTGGCTATAAGATCAAGCACCCTGAAGGGCGCTATAATTCAATTCAGTGCTCTCTGTGTTGAAAAAAATCCGCCCTACTCCTCGATCTTCTCCTCATAGGCCCCCTGCAGTTCCCGGATCGTCAACGCCCAGTCTTCGCTGGCGCTCAAGGGGGTGAGCAGGCGGGCGGTGGTGATGGCGCGTTTGTCGATCTCGGCCACCAGCATGTCCGGCTCCAGCAGCGGGGACTGCTGCACGATCTCGCCGGTGGGGGCGAAGAGGGCGCTGCCGCCCCAGAAGTGGATGTCATCCTCGAAGCCGACGCGGTTGCAATATGCTACCCAGCAGCCCGCCTGCTCGGCATGGGTGGCCAGGATGCCGTACCAGCTGCGCTGGCTGCCCAGGCGCTCGCTCTCCACACCGCGACCGGGCGAGGCGCTGGGCACCACCACCAGGTCGACGCCGCGCGCCTGCATGATAGTCCAGGCGCTGCTGTGCCAGGCGTCCTCGCAGCAGAGCACCCCCACGCGCCAGCGCTCGCCCGTGCGGGTGGTGATATCAACCACGCGGAAGCGGTCGCCGGGGCGCATGTAGCGCTCTTCCTCAAACATGCCGTAGGAGGGCAGGTAGACCTTGCGGTGGCGGAAGAGCGTTTCACTGCCGCGCAGCAACGCGATGGTGTTGTGCAACGCCGCGCGCCGCGTCAGCTCCACATAGCCCAGCAGGCAGAATATCTCCTGATCCACCACGTCAAGCGGTGCGATGCCCGCCCAGGCTGCGGCAAACTCAGCGTCGTCGAGCATCACGCGGTGGATATTGCTCCGTAGCCGGTAGCCAGTGAGGCTAAGCTCCGGGAAGATGACGAACTCCGCGCCCTGCCCCTGCGCGGCCAACAACGCCTGCTGGTGCGCCTGCGCATTCGCCGGGATATTTCCCAGCCGGCAATCTAGCTGTGCCAGTGCAATCTTCATCCTCTGCCCTCCTCGGTGTGGTGATTTACCTATTTTACGATATTGGGGGGATTTTGTGTAATCATTCACCACCTTCTACTTTTCTTAAAACCACGAAAGGCACGAAAAGCACAAAAAGGGAGATTTATCCGGATAGTGCTGCGTTATAGGTTCTGTGCCATGGGCGGGACGGCTATGAGAACGGGGTGGCAAATCCGCATATTTCCGCTGGGATTGAAATCCCGGCTGCAGGGCGCTGCGCGCCGTTCGTCCGCCTTCGCGGACTTTCGGAATCGAATGGTTCAGCGCCCTTTAGGGTGCTTGCCGTTGTTAGCCACCTCCTTTCGGGGGTGTTCTAAGGATCGCCACCCCTTTCTCTTGGGCGGGCCGCCCATGGCACGGAGGTGCCAGCACCACGCCCTAAAGGACGTGGCTATAAGATCAAGTACGCTAAAGCGCACTGCTGCTGCAATTGACAGCGCCCTTCAGGGTGCTTGATCGGATAGCCTCGTGCTTTAGCGCGTGGCGATTATGCCCGTTCTCATGGGCGGGACGCCCATGGCACAGAGCTATTCGGATGAGTTCCCCTTTTCGTGCTTTTCGTGTCTTTCGTGGTTCACCCCGTCCTGCTACGAAAATGTTATCATTCACCTATGCTGGATTTTCACTGTTACCTGATTACGGAGCGGACGCAGACGGGCGGGCGGGATTTAATCGATGCGCTGGTGCAGGCGGCGCGGGCGGGGGTGCGGGCGGTGCAGCTGCGTGTGAAGGATTTGCCCCCGGCGGAGCTGTTTCAATTGGCGGTGGCCACGAAAAATGCGCTGGCACCCTTCGGCACCCGGATACTGGTGAATGACCGCGCCGACATTGCGCTGGCAGCGGGGCTGGATGGCGTGCATTTGACCACCACCTCGATGCCGGTGGCGGCAGTGCGCGATATTTTGCGTCCGGGGATGCTCATTGGGGTCTCCACGCACACGCCAGCGACGGCACTTGCCGCGCAGCAGGGAGGGGCGGACTTCATCACCTACGGGCCAGTCTATGCAACACCCAGCAAGGCCGGCTACGGTGCACCGCGCGGGGTGGCGGAGTTACGTACCGTCTGCACGGCGCTGGATATGCCGGTCTTCGCCCTGGGTGGTGTCGGCGTGGCGGAGATATCTGCGTGTCGTGCCGCCGGTGCATATGGTGTCGCCGCCATCCGCGCACTGCTGGATGTGCCCGATATCGCCGTTGCTGTCGCTGCATTTCGTGTCCAACTGGGTGATTTATAGCGTTTTTCTCGCTGAATACAAACTTTTTTCCAGTTTAGTTGGAATTATTCGGCTAAATAGAGTATGCTATTAGAAAGAGTATGCGACTAGAAAAGGAGACTCTTGATGGCAAATGTTACTTGCCCGCGCTGTGAAGGGCGAGGTGATATCACTGCAAAAACGGGCGAGGCGACCAAATGTTACGCCTGCGGCGGATCCGGTGAGATCGATGAGATTGACCTGGAAGTGGTGAAAAAGTGGAAAGACCCGGAGAAAAAGCCCGTTATCAAGGCTAAAGAGACGGCTGAGAAGAAACCACGCGTGCGCAAGCCCGCCGTTTCGCGCTCGAAAAAGCCGCCCAAGCCTGAAGATACCAGCGGGAAATCCACCCTGCACCACGATGCTGCGGATAATTACCTCAATGGCGTAGTAGCGCAGTTGGAAAGTGGTGTTGATGTGAACAGTCGCGATAGCGACGGGCGCACCCCCCTGCACTGGCCCGCACTGCGTGGTCATCTGGAAGTGGTGAAAGTGCTCATCGCACACGGCGCTGATGTCAACGCGGTCGACAACAACGGCCGTACCCCGTTGCGCATGGCCAATATCGGCACTAATCAAGCGGTCATCGATTTATTGAAAAATAACGGTGCGCTGTAGGATAAACAAAAAACGCGCGCTTGCTCTCATCGGAATGAAGCAGGCGCGCGTTGTTTTTGTACCAGAATATCTGGCTACACTTCCATTATCTCTTCCACTTTGATCTCGAAGGCATTTTCAATCTTTTGGATAGCTTCGTCGGTGATTTTCTGCGCTTTGTCGTGGGCGCGCTTCACTTCATCTTCGCTGGCCAGGTGCTCTTTCTCCAGCCGTTTCAGATGCTCGATGGCGTCACGGCGTACATTGCGCACGGCAACCCTGCCCCCTTCTGCCTTGGAACTCGCTAGTTTGACGAACTCTTTGCGGCGGTCTTCAGTGAGTGCCGGCAGTACCAGACGGATCACCTGGCCATCATTGCTCGGGTTCAGGCTCAGGTCGCTGTTCAGGATAGCTTTGGAGATCGGCCCGAGCATACTCTTGTCCCACGGAGCGATCACCAGCAGACGTGGCTCCGGGGCGGAGACGTTGCCGATCTGGTTCAGCGGAGTGGGCGTCCCAAAATAATCCACCATCACCCCGTCCACCAGCATCGGGTTCGCACGCCCGGTGCGAATATGGCGGAACTCATCCGTGGTGGCGTCCAGCGCCCCCTTCATGCGGTGTTCAGCATCGGCCAGAATTTCAGCGATAGTATGCATGATCGTTCACCTCCGGTTGTTTTAAATGATTATTTCTACAAGATGCAGGATTAACCTGCTGAATTTCGTTCAATATTGAACGTTCTATTCAATAGTACTGCCGACGTTCTCGCCCAGTACCGCGCGTTTCAGATTGCCGGGTATGCGCATGTCCAGGACTACCAGCGGGATATTGTTCTCCATGCTCAGCGAGATCGCCGTGGTGTCCATCACCTTGATCCCCAGGCTCAACGCCTCTTTGTAGCTGATACGCGGCAGCAGTTTGGCATCGGCATTGGTGCGCGGGTCGCAGTCGTAGACGCCGGCCACATTGGTGCCCTTGATGATAGCCTCAGCCCCGATCTCGGCGGCGCGTAGCGCGGCGGCGGTGTCGGTGGTGAAGTATGGATTGCCGGTGCCCGCGGCGAAGATGACGATGCGGCCCTTCTCCAGGTGCCGCACAGCGCGGCGACGGATATACGGCTCGGCCACTTCATGCATGGCGATAGCGGACTGCACGCGTGTCTGCACGCCGGCTTTTTCCAGCGCATCCTGCAGCGCCAGTGCGTTCAACATACTGGCCAGCATACCCATGTAGTCAGCGGTGGTGCGCTCGATACCGCCGGACTTTGACCCGGTGCGCGCGCGGAAGATATTGCCTCCGCCCACCACAATCCCGATCTCCACCTGCTCTGCCAGGATATCGCGCAGCTGCTCCGCCATATCGGCCACCACATCGGGGTCAATGCCATAGCCCCGCTCACCCGCCAG
>JBBQQW010000196.1:0-4369 GCA_038215455.1 Armatimonadota bacterium | reverse complement strand
CGCTACATCAAGACGCGCACCCACAGCACAAAGCGCTTTCACTGTCTCTATGTCGCCCGCAAGCACAGCTTGGGCGACTGATGTTTCCCCACGTAGATCTTGTTGATCCAAGTTTGCTTTTCGTTTGGCTAATAATGTCAGCACTTCGTATGCCTTCCCACGCGCACTCTCATGCACCAGCGAAAATCCTTTCTTACTAGTAACATCTTTATCAAAACCATGATCCAGCAGATATTCCAACACTGCTACATTGTTTGAACGAGCTGCTGCATGCGCCAGGGTGGCCCCAGAATAATCGACACTCTTTAACGAAGCGCCGGCTGCTATAAATGCATCTAAGGCTGCTTGACCTTGCATACATGCCAGGAATGCCGGGGTATCCCCCTGAATAGTGCGGCATTCGAGTGAAGCGCCATGATCCTTCAGGAGTTCAATCACCTCTTTGCCACCTTTGCCTGCCATGTGCATCGGTTGTATCCCCATGCTATCGCCAATGGTCACATCAGCCCCCGCGTCTACCAGCATACGTAGATACTTCGTCTCACTTCTCATCATCATGGCCAGTAATAACGGGGTGTAGCCTTTTGCATCACGCATATTCACATTCGGCTTCGCCTTCAGTAGTCGTTCTACCATTGCCCAATCAGCCCCTAGCGTGGCGACATGCAATGCGGTCTCCTCATTATTATTTTTTGCATCCAGTGATGCACCTTTCGCCAGCAAGCGATCCACTACTTCTACTGATTGCGAGGCTACCGCCCGTTGGAGCGGAGTAGCGCCGGAATTATCCTTAATATCCATACGGGCACCCGAAGCCAGTAACGCATCAACCATGGCGCTAGACCCCTGTGTGCAGGCCTGTGCCAGGGGTGTAGCGCCGGTCACATCCTGCGCATCAATCGGTACACCACGCTTCACCAGCCATGCTAGCGCGTCGATTTTGTTGGCCCGTACAGCAATGTGTAGCGGCGTTTGTCCATCGTAGGTAGTACCTGCCATAGCGTCCTTAACCGGCGCAAGCAGGTCAAGGATTGCCACA
Source organism: Armatimonadota bacterium (assembly GCA_038215455.1). Taxonomy (GTDB): domain Bacteria; phylum Armatimonadota; class Hebobacteria; order CAIYQO01; family CAIYQO01; genus CAIYQO01. The sequence goes on along the minus strand of JBBQQW010000196.1, from coordinate 3,330 downwards.
TCACCATACGCAACGGCGCGCTGGAATGGTGTATAGCCCTCGTAGTCGCGCACGGTAGCATCTGCACCGTGTTTCAGCAACAATACCACTACGTCCTTACGTCCATTGCCTGCTGCCAAATGTAGTGGGGTGCGCCCCGTGTTATCGCGAGCGTTGATACGCGCACCCACTCTTACCATATACTCTATTATTTGATCAATAATCAAACGGTGTGCATTACTCATTGTAACATAATGCATAGCTGTGCGGCCGTCATAATCATCACAATCTATGTCTGCCCCATAGTCATGTTTAAGCAGGCCTATTGTGTTTAAGTCTCCTCGTTCAGCAAAAAGATGGACAGGGGCAACTCCATCAAAATCCCGTACATTAGGATCCATCTTCCAGGCCAACAATACATTTACAATATCCACACAGGGAGCTACTTCCGCTGCAATATGCAAGGGGGTGCGGCCATTCTCATCAATTTTCGTCAGTGGTCTAGCATCGGCTGTCAATGCACGCATCAGCCCAGCCGTGTCGTGCGCCTTAATACATGCCAATACTGCATCACCATCCGTTGAACGTAGCCCACCAGTACCAGGCACCTCAAATGCATCTATTAATGCAGAGGTATTCCCCACCCACCACCGCTTAAACCGCCTGCAGCTACGGGATCAGCTGACCAAACCCGCCCACTACCTAGCAGGCATATCACCAGGTATAACCATATCATTAGTTGTCGCATAGTATTTCCTCTACCGATTATTTGTTTAATGCACTTACTGTGCATCATCTTAGCACACGATGTTGAAACTGTCAATTGAACATAACCATTACAGATATGGGTTAATATTGACACCACCCCGTATGAATGATAGTTTATCACTGAGCTTGCCCATGGTATCGCCGTTGCAGAAGTGAGGTAAACTATGCTGAACGGCAAAGAAGAAGATCAACCTATGATTAAACACTTGCTATTATTTGTTCTCGTCCTGCTGGCGGTATTGTCCGCCGCTGCACAGGAGGGCACCGGGTTGCGCGGTGATTATTATAACTCTACCGAGATGATCGACCGCACCACTTCGCGGACAGACGCTACCATCAACTTCCAATACATGGACAAAGGCCCGATGCCGGGTATCCCCGTGAATAATTTCGCCGTGCGCAGGATGGGTACCGTGCTGCTGGCCGGTAACACCTACGATATCCGCGTCGAATACTACAACAGCGGCGGTGGTGGCAGCATCAATCTAGCCTGGCATAGCCTGCGCAACCCGCGCGAGAATGTGGTGGGGTTGCCTGCTGCGTCGAAGGTGGCAGTGCAGCCCCAGCTGTTACTGCCGGGGGTGGTGGCCTTCTGGCGGGTCAGATTGCTCAGGTCATCGCTGGTGAAGCTACCGTACTCTGTGAGAACCCTACCCTTCGGATTAGATCCGATAGAACCGGATAGGGAACCCACAGCGTCATTCAGGTTAATCTAACGAATTACTTCACCTCTGTGAAGGTTCCCAGGGTCAGCTTCCCTGCTGCAACATTGATTACCTGAGCACCGATTTTGATGGTATTGTCGGCTACTTCAGGCTTGGGTTGCTCGCCATCGTTGAGAGTCAGGACACTCACTTTGACGCCATTTACTGTCAACACCGTTACAAGGCCTTTTTTGACTTTGACAGGAGATTTTGTTTCACCCAGCATAGCGATAAGCGCCGGGGCACCTGCGGTACCGCTGTAGTCTACTACCAGCGCGTTGCCCTTCTCATCGGCCAGTTCCACGGAGCCATCCTTGCCGCCACGGTAGTATGATGTCTTTCCGCTGAGGGCTCCGAAACTGAATTTCTCGCCCAGACCCCAGACAACCGTCCCGGTAGCCACCTTACCACTCTTGAAGCCGCCCGGTCCACGCTTCAGGTTTGTGGTTACCAGGATATCATTATTGTCCTGCCAGTGGTTTCGGAATACGTAATAGCCATGAATGTCATCGACTATAGCGTGCGGCAATACTTCGTCAGGATCAACTTCGGCGTCAGGCCAGTTTACAAATGCGTAGACGGCGAGATGCGGGTATGAGCCGGTGTTCCATGTTTTCTCCGTCCCCGTCTCTACCGAGTGATTGTAGATCCAGGCCATTGCCTTTGCTTCTTCCGGCAGCACTGCGCCCATCCCCTGCGCGAAGTCACCCTGATGCGAGATAATTTTTCGTGCGTACATGGTATTATCACCATAGTCGCCACGGTGCGGGATTAACGCGACACTGGCAACCGGGAACTTCTTCCCCGCTTTCTCGCCTATACTATCACCCGTGGGGACGATTTCATGCATGAAACGCAATACCGTGTAGCGGGCATCCGGGCGGGGCGAGATGTAGTCTTTCCCAGCCGCAACCTTAAGGCTGTCGATCATCGGGATTACGCCATTGTTGGACGAGATACGCCCGCAGGAAGTTCCCTCGGAGAACCAGCCGTGATCGCCGAATCCTCCCCCGAATAATTTCTGCAGATTCTTCTCTGCGCTAGCCAGTAACTTCGCCAGACGTACTTCATCGGCTCCCGGCTCGCCCGTGAAGGTCAGTGCTACCAGCGTTGGCCCAAGGATGTAGGGGCCGAAGTGATTACTACTCGGAGGATATCCGCCGCCATTGGCGAGTTCTTCCAGCGTATAGAATTTCTTCGCATCGTCTACCTTCGGTTGCTTGCAGGCCATCACCCGATCCATGACTGACTTGCGGTACTCCGCCGTCCAGCCATCGTAACTAAGGTCATATGCCAAGCAGATGCTCTGTAAAACGAATCCCATGCGGAAGCCGGTGCCGGGAGTCGCCCAATTATAGCGCGAGTCACGGTCAACCTGCCCGGCGAAGATCTTCTCGACACATTCGCGGCTGAGGTCAGCGTACTTCTGCTCACCTGTGAGTACATAGAGCATGCCAAAACCCGCACCATGAGACATGGTGAAGGTGCCAACCGGCTGTTTTCCGATAGCAGCTTCATCCGCATTGTTCACTGGTTTCTCGGTGCAATAGTTCGTCGGCATCGCTTCACCACCACCCAGCAGCAACTTCAGCCGGGCGATCATGGCTTTGCCATCTGTCGTTTCTGCACGCTTGCGCAGCGCAGGAATTTCCGCTTTGCGGAAGAGCAGCCGTGGGTGCTCGCCTGCTGCCGGTGCAACAAAGTCCTGCACCTTCGCCGGCCAGGGCGCGGGCACCGGTGCTACCGGCGCTGGAACGTCCTGCGCCATTGTCAGCATCGCTGCAAATATGCATACGATGCCCATGATTCCGAGTAGTTTCATAATGTCCCCTCTTTGCATGATGGTATCAGCTTTTGCTGTCCACCTCTACTGTTTCAA
>JBBQQW010000195.1:0-4408 GCA_038215455.1 Armatimonadota bacterium | reverse complement strand
CACCAGACCGATGACATCCCACACGAACAGATCTGTCGTGACATCCAGGCGATTGCCGAGGAAGTCCTCGCCCCTACCGGCCTGCTCTGCGCTGATACCGATTATTATATCAACCCCACCGGATGCTTCATCCTGGGTGGTGCCTACGCTGACTCCGGCTTGACGGGGCGAAAGATCATCGTCGATACCTACGGCGGTGTGGGACGTCATGGCGGTGGCTGCTTCTCTGGCAAAGACCCCTCCAAGGTTGATCGCTCGGCTGCGTATTATGCACGCTACGCCGCGAAGAATATCGTCGCCGCCGGCCTCGCTGATAAATGCGAAATCCAGGTGGCCTACGCTATTGGCGTGCCCATTCCGCTTAATATCAACGTCAGTACCTTCGGCACCAGTAGCATCGATGAGACCGAATTGGAGAAACTGCTCGCCTCCGGGAAGATCTTTGACTTCCGCCCGGCGGCCATCATCGCTGACATGGATCTGATGAATCCAAAGGGGTGGTGCTACCGCGATACCGCGTCATACGGCCACTTCGGGCGTTCCCACTTCCCGTGGGAACAGCTTGATCGGGTCGAAGCTATCGAGGCTGCGCTGTCCGCCACGGCAAAGGTATAACACGTGTCAGCAGATAGAATTGACGTAATTGGTGTCGGTTCGCCTATTTACGACCTGATCGTGAATGTGACCGAGGAAGATATCCAGCGTGCTGGTGGTGAAAAGGGTGGTATGATCCTCGTCAATGATGAGGAGATGGGAGCATTACTGGATATGCTCCCCTGCCCCGCCACCCTCACACCGGGAGGCTCTGCCGCCAATACCGCTTTCGCCATGGCACACCTGGGGCTACCCAGCTCCTTCCTCGGTAAGCTGGGGCGCGATCAACGTGGGAGCGATTATTCGGCGCGGCTGGCGCACCTCCATGGCGACATCTCGCGTTTCAAATATGATGCCACGCACCCCACTGCCTGCTGTGTGAGTATGGTCACGCCTGACTCCGAGCGCACTATGCGCACGCACCTGGGCGCGGCACAGTATCTGCACCCGGAGGAGATAACCCCGGCAGATTTCGCCGGTTGTCGCCTCGCACACATCGAAGGCTATCTGCTCTTTAACGAAGAATTGCTCTTGAGTGTGCTACGCGCGGCAAAATCTGCGGGCTGCATCGTCAGCCTCGATTTGGGCGCATTTGAGATTGTAAATGCCAAGCGTGAGCTTCTCGAAAGAATTCTGCCCGAATATGTCGACGTCATCTTCGCCAATGAAGACGAAGCCACCGCCTTCTGCTGCTCGCACGATGCCCGGCATTGCCTGGGTGCCCTGGGCGGTTTATGTGCCACTGCGGTGGTGAAGGTCGGTGCCCACGGAGCCTGGGCACAGCTAAATGGGGAACACCTACACATACCCGCAAATCTGGTAAACAGCGTGGTGGACACCACCGGCGCGGGCGACTACTGGGCGGCGGGCTTTCTCTTTGGCTACCTGCAGGGGTGTACGCTGCCGACCTGTGGTGCCCTCGGTTCGTTACTCGCTGGCCATGTAATTCAATATCTCGGTGCCGCATTGCCCGATCAACTGTGGGAGGAAGTGCGCAGCACCGCCAACGCCATTGCGGCGGAAGGAGTCTATAATGTCCAAGTTTGATAGCACAGATAACTACCAGGTGCGCGATATCTCCCTTGCGGATTTCGGACGCAAAGAGATCGACATCGCCGAGCAGGAGATGCCCGGCCTGATGGCCACGCGCGAGAAATACGGCCCACTGCAGTCGCTGCAAGGCGCACGCATCACCGGCAGTCTGCATATGACCATCCAGACCGCCGTACTCATCGAAACGCTAGCAGCGCTAGGCGCAGATGTGCGCTGGGCATCCTGCAATATCTTCTCCACGCAGGATCACGCCGCCGCTGCCATCGCCGCTGGCGGCACCCCCGTCTACGCCTGGAAGGGTGAGACGCTGGAGGAATACTGGTGGTGCACCATGCAGGCGCTGACCTTCCCGGGGGGCAATGGGCCGAATTTGATCGTCGACGACGGCGGCGACGCTACCCTGCTGATACATCGCGGCTATGCAGCAGAAAATGACCCGGCCATCCTGGATGAGCCAACTGACAACAAAGAATTCGCCATTATTAATTCTGTTTTGAAAGCGCAACTCGCCGCTGACCCGACCTTCTGGCATCGCGTGGTGGCTGATTGCAAGGGCGTCTCCGAGGAGACCACCACGGGCGTACATCGCCTATACCAACTGGAGAAGAATGGCGAGCTGCTGCTGCCCGCATATAACGTGAATGACTCGGTCACCAAGAGCAAATTCGACAACGTCTACGGCTGCCGTGAATCGCTGGTGGACGGCATCAAACGCGCTACCGACGTGATGATCGCCGGCAAAGTTGCAGTGGTATGCGGTTTCGGCGATGTGGGCAAAGGCGTGGCGGAAGCGCTTTCCGGCCTGCGCGCCCAGGTTGTCGTGACAGAAATTGACCCCATCTGCGCCCTGCAGGCGTGCATGGCGGGTTATAAGGTCACCACGGTGGAAGATGCCCTGCCCTACGCCAATATCTTCGTCACCACCACCGGCAACTGCGATATCATCACTGCCGAACATATGGCGGGGATGAAGGATCAGGCGATCGTCTGCAACATCGGCCACTTCGACAACGAGATTCAGGTGGAACGCCTCGCTAACTGGGCCGGTATCACCCACCTGAATATCAAGCCGCAAGTGGACAAATACACCTACCCCGATGGCCATAGCATCTACCTGCTGGCAGAGGGACGTCTGGTCAATCTCGGTTGCGCCACCGGCCACCCCAGCTTCGTCATGTCCAACAGCTTCACCAACCAGGTGCTGGCGCAGATAGCCCTGTGGAAAGAGGCCAAACCGGTGGGCGTCTACCTGCTGCCGAAAGAGCTGGATGAAGAAGTGGCGCGTCTGCACCTGGAGAAACTCGGTGCCAAGCTGACCACGCTCTCGAAAGAGCAGGCGGAATACATCAACGTCTCCGTCGACGGCCCCTTTAAGCCGGATTACTACCGGTATTAGCCCAGCATCTGTATGCAATCAAAAGCGCCTGCTCCCCATCTGGCGGAGCAGGCGCTTTTTCGCTATCATTACCACTGGTGAGGGTATTTGCATGTCATATGACGTTGATATAGACCTGTCATTGCGCCGTTTGCGCGCCAATGTGGACGATGAACAGAAGATGCTTGCCCGCTTCCGTGCCGAGATAGATTTCGGCGGACAGCTGGCGCAAGCGTATCCAGAGAACTGTGATGAATGGCAGTCGCTCTTGCTGCAAGCGGTCGAGCTTGTTCGCGCCCGAGGTATTACCGCCATTGCTGACGCAGAGACACTGCTGGCTCCGCTAGCGGCCATTGCGAAGCAATATACCGTCCACTGCGTCGGTCATGCACACATCGACATGAACTGGATGTGGAGCTGGCCAGAAACCGTGGCGACGACCAATGACACCTTCACCACCGTCGACCGGCTGATGGACGAATATCCCGAATTCACTTTCTCGCAGAGCCAGACCAGCGTCTACCAGATATTGAAGGATTACCTGCCCGAGCTGTATGAGCGCGTGAAAACTCGCGTCGCCAGCGGGCGCTGGGAAGTGAACGCCACACAGTGGGTAGAGGGCGATAAAAACCTGGCTAATGGCGAGATAATCACCCGGCACCTGCTCTACTCCAAGCGTTTCTTTGCCGAGGAGTTCGGTCTCCCCTTTGACGACCTACAGGTTTGCTGGGAGCCTGACACCTTCGGCCATGCGCGCACCACACCCTCCTTGCTGGCAGCAGGTGGGGTGAAATACTATTATTTCTGCCGGGGGCACAATGGCAAACCGCAACTCTTCTGGTGGCAGGGGAAAGACGGCGCACGGGTGCTCGCTTTCGACGATTTCGAGATGTGGTACAACGGCACGATAACTCCGCCGGATGTCACACGCCGGGTGCTGCCCTTCGCAGCCGAGACTGGTTGTAAAGACTACCTGTTTGTCTATGGCGTCGGCGACCATGGTGGCGGGCCAACGCGGCGTGACTTGAATCTGATACGCGATATGGCGAACTGGCCGGTCTTCCCCCTGGTACAGTTCAGCACTGCGGCGAGATTTTTCCAGCGCGTGGAGGAGACCGCGCAGAATCTTCCCGTCGTTGATACGGAGATGAATTACGTCTTTGAAGGGTGCTACAGCTCGCAAAGCAATATCAAATACGCCAACAGGAAGAGCGAGAATGCCCTGACCGAAGCGGAGATATTCGCCCTGCTCGGGCGTGAAGTGAACATCCCCTACCCCACTGCTGCTCTCAACAAAGCCTGGCGACACGCGATGCTGAATCAATTCCACGACATACTCACCGGCTCCGGGGTCAAAGCCACCTACCAGCACGCGCAGGGGCTGTT
>JBBQQW010000194.1:0-4420 GCA_038215455.1 Armatimonadota bacterium | reverse complement strand
CGACGGAATCGAAGGCATAGAACCCGGTATGCGCGGCGGGATCACCGATGTAATCCTGATCGGTCAAGCCGGTCAGGCCATCGTCGCCACCCGTGAGCGCAAAGGTGCCGACCGCCGGGCGATTGCCGGGAGCCACCGTCGAGCTCTTCTTGTCATCCACGACAATTCTGCCGGATTTGCCGTTGATCACCAGTTCCACGTAGTTCGCCTTCGCTTCATCCAGTGACAGGTCGGCGTAGACTTCGACGATGGCGCCGCTCTCTTTCACCAGCAGGGTAAACTCGGTGGTCGGATTGCGCGTACTGTCCTGCACGGTCATCGAGAGCTTTCGCCCCCAGGTGCCCGGTGACGCCGCCGTGATCGCCAGCGTATTGACCGAGGTGCTTGCACGATCTTTCAGCGTAACGGTCGCGACCAACGTCGTGGGATTGGTCAAGACGGTAGCATGCGCGATGCGCGTCACCCAGAGCACCGAGCCGCCATTATCGAAAAAGGCGCACGCGGCATAGGTCAGATATCCGGCGGCGAGATATCCGCCAAAATTATCCAGGTACTGCGCCCTGCTGGTGACTAATACTGGTTCATTGATGGGGCCGCGTTCCGCCACCCCCACCATGGCGCAGGCGCTGGTGGATATCTGTTTCACATAAAAAGAGAAATCGATTTCGCGCGGGTATATGCCCGGCGACAGATAACTTGCCATGGGATCAGCCCTCCTTGCTTTACTGGTGTCCTCGCTCGTTTGCAGCACGATGAAGCCGCGTTGTGCGGCGCGACGCATCTCCCCCGAGATTTGCTTATCCGCCAGCTCTATCTGGCCGCGCGGTGGTAAGTGCAAACCAGCGCCACTGGTCGTCTGGTAGCTCAGTGGCTGAAATAACTTGTTGATAACTACAGTCATGTCTCTCCTTCCAATCCCACATTTATTACCGGTGTGAGAATCAGCTTCCCGGTGTTCGTTTGTAAATCGTCGGCATCACCGACCGGACAATCTTTGATGCGCAATCTCCCCGACGCCTGGCGCAGGTTATACAGATTCACCCGCCGCCCACCGCCGAGAGGCGTAATTTCCGATAGTGGCAATTCACCAACATCTGGTACCGACAACAGTAGTATCCGCTGATAGAGCAAGGCGACTTTGCCGATCATATTCAACAGGGTTCGCTCATCACCAGCAGATGCCACCACTTCAAAATCCAGATGATAGAGTCGGGGATAGCGTCCGCTGCTAAAGGTCATATTTTCCTTGTCCCGCTCCGTCCATTGCGCCAGCGTGCGCCGTCTGCTATCTTCTACCGGCGTCGGTCCCTGTAGCAGCAATGCCGGCACATCGGTCGCTTCGAACACGTCATCGGCAGCGACCAGCAATGTATGCGGATCAATCTCAGTCTGAAAGAGCCGAATCAAGGCTTCAGTTGCCAGCCGGATGGTGTCCATTAAACAATTACTCCGTTAATGCACGCTTAATAGCGTCGTGATAAATCTCCAGAATGGCACCCTTATGTTGCGCCATTACCGGATGCAGAAAGGGACGCGCCGGAATAATAATCGTCGTGCCATTCGGCATCGGGATGGTCGCTCCGTACTCCATCACCGCCCCGATGTTGGCCACCGACTCACCGTCGCGGTAGACGGTGGTCTTCAGTAATCCGACGAAGGCCTGATCTTTCATAATCTGATGCGTGATCGAATTGATGAGGAAACCGCTATCGATCAATGCTTTGCTGGAGCCTTTCCGGGTGATAGTCGACTGTGCCAATTGCACAAAGGGTTGCCCACCCGGTGCCTGGCTGCGGATACCACGTTGAATCTCGCGTACCAGCAAGATGGCGACTTTTACTGTCGCCTGCCGGATGGCTAATGCCAACCGTGCGCCGGGTTGCTCTTCCAGCAGATGCCGCACCCGCTCCCAATCGCCGAATAATTCAACCCCCATAAATACGTACCAGTGACACCACCTTGTGTGTGACTACGCCGAACCAGCGTTCCTCACGCACTGCCTGCACCCGATAGGGCAGACCAGCAACTGTCAGGTGATCCTTCACCAGTACATCCGCCTCCGGCAATACGTTGGCAGTGCCGTCGATCTTCTGGCTTAACTCTTCCGCCGGGGTGGGCACACATTCAATCGGTATGGTGCCCACTGTGTTAAACTCGGACTCGTCTGACGCATAAAGTCGCTCATCCGCCAGTTCGCGCATGATCACTGCTTGCTGCCCGGATGCCAGGATGATCGCCCGCACATCCGCGACCGCCTGCCGCTGCTCTATTTCACTCACACAGTTCATACTCGATCACCTCGCATCCTTGCTCATACATCACCGGGCGCAATGGCGGTGGGGTGATGAAAAAGTCACCGCCGGACATCTCCGTAATGCGTTGCCGGTATTGCGCCAGCAGGTCAGCTTCCAGATCGGCCCAGTGTTTGGCCTGCGTGCTGCGATCTACCCGTTTGTCACCGGAGCTGATATTGACGCTGTTGGCGGTTTTACCGCGCATGATAGCGCACGCGTAGCTCTCCGCCAGCAGCAGTAGTACTTCGGCAATATTGCCTTCGGGTTCGGGGGCGATCTCCCCGTTGACCATTTTTAACGGACACCCGCTATCCTGGCCCACCGGGTAGACCGCCCTTATTACACAGCGCTGCAACGCCGTATCGGCGAACAGTTCGCTTCCCTCGTCACCAAGGTCGATACGGATCGCTCCTACGAGTTCAAGCAGCTTCATCTGGTTGCTCCAGTGATAATGTGGCACCGGTTTTACGTGTCTTTTTTACCGGTACCTCCGCTGCCGCCACTTCCTCTGTTTCAACAACAGTGGCAGGCTCCGTTTCGGCAGACAATTCAGCAGTAACGGGTTCCGCTGCCGGGGGCACACTACCCGCCGGCGGATTGATCACCTCCAATGCCCGATCCGCCAGCAGCTCATCCATCTGCGGTGTGAGCGTTTCCACAATTGCCGTCTCCCCTGAGTCGAGTCGCAGCCCGGCATCAGGGATATGAACTACGGAGGGACGGATGTTGCGTATGATGTAGCTCATCGATTTCCTCCTATTCGGCAGTGACGACGACTGTCTTCATCGCAGTGGAGGTCTGTCCCGACTTATCGGTGGCGACCAGCGTGATGCGATAAGTGCCCGCGGTGGCATAGACGTGCTGGTAATCCTGCCCACTGCTGACGGCATCGGTCACTTCACCATCACCCCACAGGATGAGCAGATTAGCCAGCCCGGTGTCGCCATCGCTGGCAGTCGGGATCACCGATGCCTGCAGATTCACGGTAGCAGGATTGCTCAAGCTCACCGTGGGTGGGTTATTCACCCCGAGCAACTTGATCTTCACCAGTATGTCCGGGCGCAGGATGCCCTGACCCAGTTCCGACCAGACCAGCCAGCCGGTTTTGAAGCGCTCTTTGCGGTCGATGGCCTCTGTCTTCAAGGTCTCGCGGATCGGCATCTTGCCCACTTCATCCTCCGGGAGGACGAGCACTTCGTTCAATGCCGCTGCCGCTGTGAGCAGGATGCTGCCGGTGCCATAGTTCTTGATGACACCCTTGGTACGCAACTCCAGTTGTGTCTGCGGGTCCATGTCCCAGCCACGCATGTCATTGAAACGGCGACCGCGCATGACAATGTACTTGGCGGATAACTCCAGGTCTTCCAATATGGAGATGGCCTCGTTCAACGCCTCTTCAGTGACCACACTGCCCGCCACCTCGATGGTGTTGACGCTGGGCACCGCCGAGGAGATGACGTTGATGGTGCGCTTGTCGATTTCTTTGCGGATCTCATCGGCGGAGGCCTGTTGGATATCCATCAGCGTGCCGATGTTGCCGTTTTTCAAGATCGACACATCGACCATGGGGTTGGAGTGGATGCGGTTAGTTCCGAATTCCACTTCATCCTGCCCGAGTTGCTGCTCACGGATTTCACCCTCGGTGGAAATCCAGTAGGCTTTCACACGCGGTTTCTTCTGATAGAGCGGGCGTTCACCCTTGGGCAGTGTGTGCTGCACCAGCAGCAGACTGGATATCTCCTTGCGCGCAATCTCCTGCTCGATGGGCGCGGCGATAGCGGCTGCCAGCGCGCGCATCCCTTCCGGGGACTCCAACGCCTGGGTCATCAATTGCGCCATGCGCGCCATATAGGCTTGATTCATAATCGTTTTCATCGGTGGGGTTCTCTCCTTTCCTCTTTACAGCACCAGGCGGAACTTCAGCAGTCCGCTTTCAATGGCGATGGCGCGGGCGATTACCTGTTCACCCTGTTGCACACCGGCGGTCAGTTTGCCGTTAGTCGACACCTTCAGTTCGTCACCGGCCTGGATGGTGCCGTCGAATACATCGGTTTCATATACGCCGCCGTTGCAGTATATGCCGGGCATGTCGCCGTCTTTATAATCCTTGGCAAGGATGCCAAAGC
>JBBQQW010000193.1:0-4445 GCA_038215455.1 Armatimonadota bacterium | reverse complement strand
GCTAACGCCATAGATAAGACATCAATTTTTCATCACAGATGATCTGGTTCCGTCTTGGCCTGGTCAGCTTCAATACACCAGCCCCCCGCGTCCTTCGCGCCAGGCTTTGTTGCGCATGAAGTAGCGTTTGCTTACCACGGTGATGTGCGGGCGGTTGAGCAGCTCGCGGCGCATGCGGTTGGCGGTGAAGTTGTGGAGTAACTGGGTGAAATACGACCCGGTCTCGAACTCCGGCAGCACGATAATGACGTTATCATTGAGATGTTGCAGGTCGGCATGGTCAATGTATTCCAGGATCGGCTCTACGATGAAGCGGTAGGGTGACTGGATGACATCTAGGCTGATTTCGTTCCCCATATATGGTGTCACCAGTTGCGCCCAACGTTGGCGCAGGCGTTCGGTCTTTACCTCATCAATCTCCACATGCACGGCGCGCAATTCGCTACCGGGTATACAGGCGATGAAGGAGCGCGCGCAATCCAGCCCCTCCAGGATACCACGGTGAATATCAGAAGAGATGAGCACCAGCACCAGTGAAGGGCGCGGCATCTCGGCCAGCGGGTTGTTATCATCTTTATCGACAGTCATAACTTTGTCGAACCACTGGTAATGCCGATGTATGACATAGAAGATGGTGACGAGGAGAGGAATAAATATTACCACCTGCCAGGCCCCTTCGGAGAATTTGCTGACCGCCTGCACAATTGTCACCAGGCCAGTAATCACCGCGCCGAAGATGTTGAGCGCCATGGTGGAACGCCAACCCTTCTCCTTCATCTCATGCGCTTTTTTCGCCATGCCAGTCTGCGAGAGGGTGAAGCAGAGGAATACGCCCACGGCATAGAGCGGAATAAGCGCATTGGTATGTGCTTTATGCGCCCAAATCAACACCATAGAAAGCGCTGCGAGCATGAAGATCCCCTGGTTGTGTACCAGCCGCTCACCCAGGTTGGCGAAGGATTTTGGTGCGTAGCCATCCTTGGCTACGATGGCGATCAAGCGTGGGAAGCCGGCGAAGCTGGTGTTGGCGGCGATCATCAGGATTGATAGCGTGGTAATGGAGAGTGCATAGGTGGCGAATACTCCCAGTTGCGAGCCGCCGAAGCTATGGCGGGCCACCAGCGAGATGACGGTCTCACCTTCTACCGGCAAGGCATGGAAAAATATTGCTGCAGCGCCTAATCCGAGGAAGAGCACCACCAGCATCACAATCAATATTGTCAGTGTCTTGGCGGCGTTTTTTGCCTCTGGTTTCTCAAATGCCGAGATACCGTTGCTGACGGCCTCCACACCAGTGAGGGCAGAACACCCACTGGAGAAGGCTTTCAAAATGACCAGCAACCCCACACCTTTGATAGTATTTTCCGTTGCCATTATCTGCATTTCATCAGGAACCCAGCTATGGGTGAAATACCGATACGCCGTCATAATCAAAGCCAATGAGAGCATAAAGACAAAGCTATAAGCCGGAATAGCAAAGAACCACCCTGATTCTTTGGTGCCGCGCAGATTCACCAGCATGATAAGGAACACTAGTAATAAGCACAGCAGTACCGGAATCGGAATGTCCATGCCCCATATCACAATAGACCCACTCAACGGTTTCACCACTGCAACCAGGTTTTCCACACCCGAGGACATACTCACCGCTACTGTCAATATATAGTCGATAAATAGCGCCGCCGCCGCCATCAAGCCCGGTAAAGTACCCAGGTTATCGCGTGCCACCGTGTAGGAGCCTCCGCCGGCGGGGTAGAGGTGAATGGCCTTGCGATAGCTCATCCCTACGATGACAATTAGCACGGCAATTGCCAGGCTGATACCCATCAGTGAGGTGATGGCCTCGGGAGAGAATTTTCCGGTCGCCTTGTCGTAGAATTGCAAAAGGATTTCCTGGGTACCGTAGGCCACGGAAGAGACGGCATCCGAGGCGAAGACGGGCAGTGCCAGCAGGATGGGCAGGCGATGATCAAGGTGAGCAGATGATGCGAGGGGGGAACCCAGGAAAAAATCGTGTATTTTTTGCAAGGCTCCACGAAGTGTTAAATCCGAGTCGCGAAATTGGGTCATTTAATAGGTCCTTCAGCAACGTACCAGTATTTGATGTTCAATATTCATCAAGCATAAGTTACACGAAAAGCAACTAGTAAGACAAGAGCAGGCGGACACAGTAACGCCCCCGTACCGGGTGAACCGGTGGCGGGGGCGTTAGTCGTGGCTATTTCTTCAGGGCAATGCGGCTATCCAGCGCGATTGCACCACGGGTGCCGGGGAGCACGGTGAGTGGGTTGATGTCCATCTCGTTGATCTCCGGGAAGTCGGTGACAAGCTGTGCCAGGCGCTGGATGGCTTCGGCACAGGCATCCAAATCCACACTCTGCTCGCCACGCACGCCGGTGAGGAGAGCGTAGCTCTTGATTTCTGCCATCATCTCTTTCGCTTCACGCGCATTCAGCGGGGCGATGCGGAAGGTTACGTCCTTGAGCACTTCCACATAGATACCGCCCAGGCCGAACATGATCATCGGGCCGAACTGCGCGTCGTGGCTCATGCCGAGGATGGTCTGCTTGCCGTCGACGATCATCTGTTGGATATTCACGCCCCAGATGTTCGCTTCCGGTTTCAGCGCCTGGATGCTGGTGGTCATGCTGGTGAAGATATCCGCCACTTCCTGGGAGTTCTTCAGGCCGACCTTCACGCCGCCACAGTCTGATTTGTGCAGGATATCCGGGGAGGCGATCTTCATCACCACCGGGTAGCCGATACTATCAGCAAAGGCGACAGCTTCTGCAGCAGTGGCGCAGAGTTTGTTGGCAGGGATTTTGATGCCATAGGCTTCCAGGATGCCCGCGCACTCAATCTCATTCATCTCGGTACGGCCATCAGCGCGCGTTTTAGCGAAGGCAGCGGCGACGGTGGCTTTATCTACCTCAAAAACGGTAGGTTCCTGCACTGCCAGTTCTTTCCATGCGGAATAGCTGGCCATACCCTTGAAAGCGACTACAGCACGCTCGGGGAAGGGGTAGTTCGGCACTTCGTTCGCCATCAGCAGGTCGTTGCCTTTCTGCATCAGCGTGCCACCCATGAAGCAGCCTAATAACGGTTTGTCGGTAATAGTATTGATGTCTACCAGCACCTGCGCGGTCTCCAGAATCTCCGTGGAGGTCTGCGGCGTGACGATGGTGATAATCCCATCGATGCTGTCATCCTTCAGCAACGTGCGGATCGCGAAATCGTACATATCGGCCTTGGCGTCGCCCAGCACGTCGACTGGATTATGGAAGTTACTGGAGGGAGACATGCGCGTCTTCAGTTCTTCCACCGTCTCCGGCTTGATAACCGCCAGTTCCAACCCCATCTTCTCTACCGCATCGGTACAGAGGATCCCCGGGCCGCCCGCGTTGGTGACGATAGCCACGCGCTTGCCTTTAGGCATCGGCTGATTGGCGAAGGCGATGGCGTAGTCAAACAGCTCCTGCACGGTGTTGGCACGCAGCACACCACACTGGCCAAACGCGGCATCATAGGCTTTATCGGAGCCGGCCAGTGAGCCGGTGTGCGAGGCGGCAGCCTTGGCTCCTGCCGCGGTGGTGCCGGACTTCACGATGATAATTGGCTTATTGCGTGACACTGCTTCCGCCACCTTCATGAATTTCGCCCCGTCGCCCAGCGCTTCTACGTAGGCTACGATGGCGCGGATATCTTTGTCGTCTTTCCATGCTTCCAGCAGGTCGATGGTGGCGACATCGGACTGGTTACCGAAGGTGAAGAACTTGTTGAAGCCAATACCCGCCTGGGTCGCCCAGTCCAGCGCCGCTGTAGCCAGCGCGCCTGACTGCGAAAGCAGCGCCAGGTGGCCGTTCTTCGGGGTTACCGGAGCGAAGGAAGCGTTGAGGCCGACGCCGGTGGAGATGATGCCCAGGCAGTTTGGCCCGATAATGCGGATACCGTATTTCTTTGCGGTCTCCAGTAGTTCCAACTCCATCGTCACGCCAGCGCCGCCTACTTCCTTGAAGCCGGCGGTGATGATGACGACGGAATCGATGCCCTTTTCGCCGCATTCCGCCAGCGTGGCATTGACGAATTTCGCCGGGATGACGATGACGGCCAGGTCAATTTTGCCCGGTACAGCAGTGACGTTGGGGTATGCCTTCAGACCGAGGATTTCATCAGCCTTGGGGTTGATCGGGTAGATATCGCCCTGAAAGTTGGCATCGATCATATTGAAAACGCTGTCGTACCCGACTTTGCCGGGTGCAGTAGACGCGCCAATGATGGCGACGGATTTGGGTGTAAAGAAGTTCTCTAACATTTTACCTGCCTTGGGGTATTTCCCCGGTTTCCCTGAAAGCGATATGCTTTCCGAGATGTCGCATCGCGTTGCAGTGTCGGCATCTCCCTAATTACGATAGGCGTCACAGCAACATCTGCCGCCGTTAACGCAC
>JBBQQW010000192.1:0-4452 GCA_038215455.1 Armatimonadota bacterium | reverse complement strand
TATATCTATGCACGTGAGATTGGTACGGTTCCGAATCAGACCTACTCTATCTTTAAGACGATCCCTGTTGTGGTCGCAGCACCATCTGGCCCAGGCACAGTAGATCTGGGGACGGCAGGTAACTACGCGATCCTCGCAGAGACCAAGATAACTACGACCGGCGTAACCAATATTGTGGGCGACGTAGCCATCAGTCCGGCTGCATTGAGCTTTATCACCGGATTCTCTGAGACATTGCACGGCACATATGCGACATCGCCTATTGTTACCGGGCAGATCTTCGCTGCAAACATGACGCCTCCGACGCCATCAAACCTGACTACTGCCATCGGTGACATGGGCATTGCATATACTGATGCCGCCGGGCGCACCAATCCAGATCACACTGAATTGGGTGCCGGGGATATCAGCGGAATGACACTTGCCCCAGGCCTTTACAAATGGAGCTCTGGCGTGTTGATCAATTCTGACATAACCCTAGCAGGTGGCCCGAAGTCTACCTGGATTTTCCAGATAGCAGGTGATCTTACTGTAGCTACTGGAGCCGCGATTGTCCTCAGTGGCGGGGCACAACCGGAGAATATCGTCTGGCAGGTCGCTGGCCAGGTGACCATGGAGGCATCGACCAACGTCAAGGGAATAATATTGTCACAGACACAGATCGTCATGAAAAACGGCGCAGTATTGAATGGCCGCGCACTGGCACAGTCAGCCGTCACCATGATCGGTAATTACATCGTGGAACCATCGGTGGATCAACCCTTGAGCTGGCTGCAACTGAAGACGTCACCGATTTCCCCGACAGCTGTGGGCGTTCCGATAAAACTGACCGCTATCGCTACCGGTGGCAAATTGATGGAATATATGTTCAAAGTCAAATATTCCACTCCTGCTGGCTTTGTCTGGCAAACTGTACAGGAGTATAGTACCAGTGCTGTCTGCACCTGGAGACCCACAGAAGCACATGTATATACCGTCATCGCCTATGTCCGTGAGCTCGGTCTCACCACATGGGTTCCCTACAGTCTGTACCGCGAGCAGATAATCACTGTAAACCCGGCAGTCACAGCTATAAAGGTCAAAGTAACTCCCATTTCACCATCGGTAATAAATAACCCGGTTACTTTCTCCATGACTCAGGTAGGTGGCGGTACGATGGAATACCGCATGCGAGTGAAATACTGGGATGGTGCAGCCTATGTCTGGTCAGCCACTCCGGCATATAGCAAGATCAGCACAATCACCTGGATCCCAACCGTCGCACGTGACTATATCGTGTATATCTACGCTCACGAGATCGGTATGGATACCACCTACTCCGTGTACAAAGAGATCCCCTACACCGTATTAACAACGGCACATGCCGGCCCTCTGGGAATTGAGCTGGGGACCGCTGCTGACTATGTAATACTGGCAAAGACGGGCATTACTAACACAGGAGCTACCTCAATAACGGGTAATATCGGCACCACTCCGGCGTTAACGAATACTATTACCGGCTTCAACACGACGATGGATGTATCAAACAGATTCGCGACATCATCTAACGTAGCCGGGAAGATATTTGCCGCCGATATGGCCGCCCCGACTCCTACAAAGCTGACCGACGCCTTCCATGAAATGTTAGTTGCACTCGATGATGCTGCAGAACGCACCGCGCCTGACTTCACCGATTTAGATTTAGGGGGTTTGGATGGGAATACCCTCACCCCTGGTCTCTACAATTGGACAACGAGCGTGGCGATAAATGGTGACATCACCCTCAACGGTGGGCAATATGATATCTGGATATTCCAGGTCGCTGGTGACCTTAATCTGGCCAGCACCAAAAATATCAACCTTACCGGTGGCGCACAAGCCAAGAATATCTTCTGGCAGGTGATGGGGACTACCACACTCGCCCCGACATCTACCTTCGAAGGAGTTATCCTGGCCAAGGGTATGATTACGCTGCAAGACGGAGCCATCCTGATTGGCCGTGCATACTCCCAGCATAATGCAGTTTCCCTTGATACCAGTGTAGTGTTACCGACGCCACCCCCGCCCCGCCGATGATCGGGGCCCAGCATAATGCAGTTTCCCTTGATACCAGTGTAGTGGCCCTGCCGTAGTGGTCTGTTACTGTTGCGAACTGGTGATGATAACTATTTCGCATCGAACTGCCAACGCCCCTCCCTCGAAGGTTACTTCGGGGGAGGGGCGTTAGTTGTTAACCTCAACTCGCAGTTGAGCAATCTACCCTTCGCGGTTCCCCTCTTCCCAGTATTTGTCAAAGATAGTGGAGAGCGACTGGTCGTTATGGATGCGGCGGATGCACTCGGCGAGGACTGGTGCCATGCTCAGCACCTCGATCTTGTCGATCTGCTTCTCCGGGGGCAACGGGATGGTGTCGGTGATGATGAGTTTCTTGATGGGCGACGCCTGGATACGCTCGATGGCGGGGCCGCTGAGCACGCCGTGGCTGGCGCAGGCGTAGATTTCCGTGGCTCCGCGCTCCATCAGCGCCTCGGCACCACTCACCAACGAGCCGGCGGTGTCGACGATGTCGTCGATAATCACCACGCGTTTGCCTTTGACATCACCGATAACATCGATCACCTGGCACTCGTTCGGCTCCGGACGGCGTTTGGCGATAATGGCCAGCGTGGCCCCCAGCCGGTCAGCCAGCATGGTGGCGCGCGATACCCCGCCGACGTCGGGGGATACCACTACGGTGTTGTTGTGAGAGAAACCATGGTCGTGAAAATACTGCCCGAGCAATGGCCCGCAGGGGAGATGATCAACCGGCATATTGAAGAAGCCCTGCGTGGTCTGCGAGTGCAGGTCGACGAGTAAAATGCGCGTGGCACCGGCGACGGAGATCATATCTGCCATCAGACGGGCGGCGATCGGCTCGCGCGGTTTCGTTTTCTTCTCCTGCCGGGCATAGCCATAATAGGGGATGAGCGCGGTGATGCGCCGTGCCGAAGCGCGCTTGAGTGCATCCATGATAATGAGCAACTCGATGATATTCTCGCTGGTAGGTGGGCAGGTGGGCTGTA
Source organism: Armatimonadota bacterium (assembly GCA_038215455.1). GTDB lineage: Bacteria > Armatimonadota > Hebobacteria > CAIYQO01 > CAIYQO01 > CAIYQO01. The sequence goes on along the minus strand of JBBQQW010000192.1, from coordinate 1,411 downwards.
CCACGAAAACATACATACCGCGCACACTGTCGCGTATCTGCACCCGGATCTCGCCATCGCTGAAACGCGTTATCAGCGTCCCGGTGAGTTTGATACCCAAGCTATCTGCGATATCCGCCGCCAGCTTAGGATTTGCTGTGCCCGAAAGCACGCGTAATTGTTGCATGTATTAAAACCTCAAAGTTCAGCACTATTGTTAGTTTTCGACTAACAGCGGGGTATTCCCTTTTTTGGTAACCGTGATTTGGACGTCCCGCCCATGGGTAGTACATATTTTTAGTTGGATATGTGGGGAAATACACCTCAGTGGGTCTGCGGTTAATGGTTCACCTGTACGACATAGTGGTATAATGCAATGGGATGACAAACAAACCTTTGAGAATATATGTAGATACTTGCGTTTTCGGCGGAGCATTTGATGCGGAATTCAGCGTAGCAACATTGAGTTTTTTCGATATGGTACGCGCTGGCCGTTTTCAACTGATTATTTCATCTGTAGTTGTATTGGAATTGAAAAACGCCCCTATTCAGGTTAAGAATCTATTTGCGGAGTTGCAGGAGTTTATGACTATACTTGATACGGATGCAGCAGCTCTTGCCCTGCAACGCGGTTATCTAGATGCTGAGATTGTCTCCCCAAAATGGGCGGATGATGCACTGCATGTGGCTTTAGCGACAACATCGCAATGCGATCTTATAGTGAGTTGGAATTTTAAACATATTGTCAATTACCGTCGTATGAAACTTTATAGCGCAATAAATGAAGCTAGTGGGTATCCTCCCATTGAAATCTATACACCCGAGGAGATGTTGGACGATGATGAAGAATAAAACATTTGATTGCGTCGAAATGAAACACCAGGCAGCTGAATATGTACAGGCGCAAATGGCTGGTATGAGCGACGAGGAAAAAATTACCTTCTTAAACCGCGTCGCGGAAGATTTTCGCGCACAGCAGGAAAACGCACGTCGCACACATTCGACTTCCGATATCCTAGCTGCCGGTACAGATTAAGTCCCGCCCATGAGAACGGGGTTGCAAATCCTTATCTCATTACCGTTGCTGGGATTGAAATCCCGGCTGCAGGGCGCACGCGCCGGTCGTCCGCCTTCGCGGACTTTCGGAATCGAAAGGTTCAGCGCCCTTTAGGGTGCTTGCCGTTGTTAGCCACCTCCTTCAGAGGGTGGTGTACGGTTTTAAACCCCGCTGTGCCATGGGCGTCCCGCCAATGAGAACGGGGTGGCAATTCCTTATCTCATTACCGTTGCTGGGATTGAAATCCCGGCTGCAGGGCGCACGCGCCGGTCGTCCGCCTTCGCGGACTTTCGGAATCGAATGGTTCAGCGCCCTTTAGGGTGCTTTTAGCCACCTCCTTCAGGGGGTGGCGTACGGTTTCCAACCCCGTTCTCA
>JBBQQW010000191.1:0-4485 GCA_038215455.1 Armatimonadota bacterium | reverse complement strand
CCCAAAATCCACAATAGAAAAACCACCTTGCTCCCCCTTCCCGCGCCGGGAAGGGGGCTGGGGGGTTAGGTAAGACCAAGGCTGACAAGTCTGAGCAGTTACCGTGGCTACGATTCCTTTGACACGCAGCATTTTTTGAGTATAATATTTAACGGTCGGAGGAAAATTTAATGCAGGCACATCGAATCGAGAGTGTCGTCCGTGAAGACGGGTCGCTGATAATAAACAATCTCCCCTTCCATACAGGTGACCTGGTGGAGGTCATTGTGTTGCCACGTGAACTCTCGGCAGAGAAACACCACGACTCACCTCTGCGTGGCACTAAAATCATCTACCACGATCCATTTGAAGGTGTTGCAGCGGGCGATTGGGATGCTGCGAGATGATTATTCTCGATACGCCCATAGTCTAAATTTAAGCGGTTATGCAATCACCTCAGAATATCAACACAATTAAGCGTGCTCGCCGTTTTTAGCCGTCTCCTTCAGGGAGTGGTGCCAGTACAATTGCTGGGGCGCATCAAATTGGAACCGTCCCCGGTTCGCCCGTTCTCATGGGCGGGACGCCCATGAGAACGCGGTCTTCCGGCCAGGAGTATCGTTTTTTGCGTCCGTTTCGCCCAGTCCTGTAGCCCTCCAGCCTGGTCGTTTACGGCCTGGTCAGAGACGACGGATTTTGTTTCATAAAAACGATGCTACGCGGTCTTGCGGCCTTCTATCTACCCATTCCACCCCTTTCCGGTTATACTTACAATAGATATGGAGGGGAAATGACTTCCGGGTTTGAAGATTTAGAGTTTGGGTGGGTGCATCTTGCTGCCGGAGATGCGGTGGCGGCGTTGGATTTTGCGGATACTGCGCTGACGCATGTCCCGCAATACCTGAATGCACTGTGGCTGCGCTACCGTGCGCTTTATGAGCTGGCACGCTATGATGAAGCGCTGCTGACTTTTCGCAGCGCCTATCAGCTCTGGCTTTCTACTGATGAAGACGATAACGCCCCGTACTCCAACGCCGACTTCCGCCCAGAAGAGATGCTGGATATGCTCAATTATCTGCAGGAGCATATCCAGCTGGAGACCACAGACCTGATTATCCGCGCCGAATTGGAGATGGAGCTGGGTGATATGGAGCAGGCGCAGCATACGCTGGAGGCCCTGCTGGAAGCAAACCCGCAATTGTTGGAGGGCTGGGAACTACTGGCTGATGTCCTCACCTACTCCGATATCGATGCCGCTAGTGCTGCACTGGAACATGGCATTGCTCTTGACCCTGACCACCCTCCGCTGCACGCGATGCAAGGATTCATCCACTTCCACCGCCATCGTTACCGTGAGGCTATCAACGAATATCGGCTGGCCATGCGCCATATGCCGCTCTCCCCGGATAACTTTGAATTACTGGTGTATGCCTATCTGAAACTGAATGAGAAAAAAGAAGCGCTGGAGCTGGTGCGCTATCTGACAGATGATCTCCCTGACGACGTGAACGCACAGCAGTTCGCCGTGGAAGTGGCGCTGGAATGCGGCGATACCGAGCTGGCGAGCAGATTCACTGCCAGACTGATGCGCATGGAGCCGAGTACCCCGGCGACGTACTCCTACCACGCCTGGGTAGAAATCCACAAAGGCCAGTGGGAGAACGCTAAACGCACGCTGCATCTGGGCTTCCATAAGGCCACCGGTGGCCCCTATGCGCTCTATGATCTGGTAGATCTGCTGCTGGACGATGGCAACAATGAATATGCCCTGCGCGTGGCGGAGCTGGCCGTGGAGATGGCCCCCATCGACGCGGAGGCACACGTCGCCCACGGCAAGGCACTGCGCGAGCTGGGAGCCTACGACAGTGCGCTGGAAGCCTTCCAGCGTGCGGCTCTCCTCGACCCGGATGATCTGATCTATGCTACCTGGGTGGGTGTTGGCTGGGATAACGTCGGCCAACCCGAGAAAGCCATCGAGATCTACGATGAAATCCTCACCATCCACCCGGATGACGTGTGGACGCTGTGCAATCGTGGGCTGGCATACCTTTCCCTGCGTGATGGCATACTCGCCGAGATGGACTTCTCCGACGCGTTGGAGCTGGATTCGCAATATGGAGCGCTTTACTTCTGGCGTGCCTGCGCTCGCTGCCTGCTGCTCGACTACGATAACGCGGTGCCCGACATCCGCCGTGCCCTCGATATCGACGACGAGATACAGCACTGGCTGGTGCATGAGCCGCTGCTGGACGACATGCGCGCCGACAAACGTTATGAAGAACTCTTCCAAAACGCAGAATCGGAGCCGGGGATATGACAGCAGCATGGCCGGCAGTTTCCCTGGCGCAACTGGATAAAAGCAACCACCTGCTGCAGGATTATCTTGACGCAGCACCGGCAGTACGCGCCCTCTTCAGCCATCAACCAGAGGAGCTAGCCGCAATAGCCAACACCCCGCATGTGGGGGCGAACCGGGTAGAGCTGGTGGCGGAGTTGCTGGAGTATCAAGCCATTATCGGGGCTGCCGACGCTGCCTGCGTGAACGTGCGCCTGCTGGCTGACCCCACCACCCCGGTGATCACCGCCGGGCAGCAACCTGGCCTGCTCACTGGCGCGCTCTACACCCCCTACAAGGCCATCACCGCCATCAATATCGCTCATAATTTGAGCGCGGAGCTGGGGCGACCGGTGGTGCCGGTCTTCTGGCTAGGTACCGATGATGACGACCGCGCCGAAGTCGACCACTGCGGCTGGCGCACTCATTCCGGCGATATCACCACGGTACAATATCCCTCCGATCCCGACTCACCGGGCATCCCGGTAGGCGACCTGCCGCTGGGGGCCGCCGGTGAGACGGTGCTGGCGCAACTGGAGCCGCTCCTCGCCGGGCAACCATATGCCGAGGAAGTACGCGAAATGCTGACGGCTACGCTACGCGAGAGCGCCGACTTCGGCGAGTGGTGCGCCCGCCTGCTGGCGCAGCTGTTCTCGGGTATGGGACTAGTCATCTGCGACCCACGACGGCCAGCGATGCGCCGGCTGGCGGCGGAGGTGCTGCGTCGTGAGATCGCCGCCCCGCTGGCCACCACGCGTGCGCTGGCCGCCAGTGTGGAGCAGGTTCACGCGCTGGGTTATCATCCGGCACTCACCAAACCGGCGGAAATCTGCAATTTCTTCCTGCTGGACGGCACCCGTCAGCGCGTCACCTTCGCTGACGAGCTGTTCCACTGCGCCGGATTGAGCTATACTCCCGCTGCGCTGCTGCAACTAGCCGAGCAGGCACCAGAGAAGCTCCTCCCCAACGCGGTGCTGCGTCCGCTGGTGCAGGAGTATATCTTCGGCAGCACCGCCTTCGTCGCCGGCCCCAATGAGCTGTGCTACTGGGCAGAGCTGTCCCCGGTCTTCGCCGCACTGGATATCCCCATGCCCGCGGTGATCGCCCGTGCCGGTGCCACATTGATCCGCCCGAACAACGCCCGTGCACTGCGCCACTGGGGTGCCGAACCGCTGGATCTATTGCATAAATACGAGGAGCTACGCGCCGCCGAGCTACGCGCCGCCGCCCCGCCGGAGAGCGCGCAAGCCTTCGCCCACGCCCGCGAGCTGGTGGATGAGCTGGGCACCACACTGGCGCACGCCGCCGGAGCAGTCGACGCCACGCTGGCGCAATCAGCGCTGGGAATGCGACAACGGCTGCTGAATGAAGTGGAGAAGCTGGAGCACAAAACCCTGAAAGCAGTAGACCGCCGCTCCAGCGAGGTCACCGCCAAGCTACAACAAGTCCGCACCGCGCTGTTCCCCGGCAACGGCCTGCAAGAGCGCACCCTCAACATCTTCTCGGTAATGGCGCTAGCTGGCCCCGGTTTCCCAGCGATACTGCAACGTGCGTTGCTGGACAACGAGGGGAAGCATCTGTTTTTGGAGATTGAGTAGAGGCGATAACCCTTAATAAAACAACGTAATTACGGAGGCTGTACCACCTATTGCTAAAATAATTGCGGGAACCCAGCCAATATTCAATTTCTCATCTCCATTACGCCTGGATGCTCTGATTCGGAAGATGGTGATAACTAATGCCGCGAGAAAAGACAATGCCAATATTGCAAACTCTATGCGTAAATTCCTGACTTTTCTATTCGCTTCTAATGAAGTAGGGAAGTCTTCGTATGATCCAGTAGAGACATAAGATGGAAAATACTGAAATGCATTCTGTGTGACGGTTTCAACCCGTTGTATACGTGATAACTCTACGTTAATATCTACGACGGTACAGTAATTACTGAATATCACAAAAATAGCGATGGCGGGCATAAACCAGCTGGCACTACGTAAAAATGTCTTGAAATGCTTCAGTCGTGATGTATAGTCGAAGATAGTGGAAATAATGGCAATGAGAGTAAAGACAGATGCAACAGCCAGGCCCAGCAAAGCAAACAGGGTAAAAAAGCACCCACCATTTGAAGAAAAGTTATTCCCGTAACCACCGACTGGAATTTCCATAGTATC
>JBBQQW010000190.1:0-4510 GCA_038215455.1 Armatimonadota bacterium | reverse complement strand
ACCCGATTTTAAATATGACGAGTACCGCACGATCTCACCAGATAGAAGTGGTCTCAGTCCATTCTCTCTTTCCCTTTCTGCTCCACTGGGCACCACTTCATATGCCCAGCTAGCCGATATGCTAACTAACGACCAGGAATTTTCCCCGTCGCTGATCTAGGATACTGCTAGTTGTTAATGATGTCAATAGGTTTTGGGACATTTTTTAGAAATTCTTAAAATTCTCATTAGCCGTTAGTGGTAGCCCTCTATTCAACACAGCAAATGGTTACCCGGGCGGCAAAGTTATTTACCAGGCACGAAATAGTTTTTCAGAGGGTCCCTAGGGCGAGAGCGACCCCGGTGTGCTCGGCGTGAGCCAATCGGCGTTGAGGCCAGCGCTGATACGCGGCTGGCGACAGGCGTGGAGGCAGGATGATCCCCCATCATGCTGGTGCAAAAGCCCAGTAGCAACAGCATGATTCGCGTCTCTGCTGACGCAACCACCGGCAAAACTAAACCGATGCGAGCATTGCCGGCTGGCTCGCCGATGACTGAAGTGAAGTTCGGCTGGTACTGAGTTTTCTGCCAGTTCCCCGGAAACAAATATGTTCTGCAAGTGCGTGGTGATCGTCGGGCGTTTCACCCCAAAGAGTTCCGCCAGCGCTTTCTGTGTCAGCCATACTGTCTCTCCCTTGAAAAACACCTCCACCTTTACCATGCCGTCCGGCGCGGTTTAAAGGAAAAATTGCTGAAGTTCGCTCATAGTGCCCTCCCAATGCTCTGTTCTACTTCGCTCACCTGTACTTCCTCACTTAAGTAGCGTTGTTAATAATGTGTCGCGCAAGGTATGGTTGCCCACCACCAGTGTCGTTGCTCAACAATCACACCCTCCCATATCAGCTCAACAATAATGTCCTTCTACGAAGCAAATCAGCTAATATGCAATGCCTCCAACAACTTCGATATCCTGACTATCCCGAACCATCCGCGCCAACTACAACCGCCCCAGCACTGTCAGCAGCACCGGGTGACTCACCTCACTTGCGCCGTCAATTGTCACCTGGGCATGAATTGAGTGAATGCCGGGGGGTAAGCCTTCCAGCGTGACGCGATAGGGGCTGCCGTGGGTGGTTAATACTTTGAGAAGGCGGTCGCCCGCGAAATATTTTACACTCAGGCCGTTACCCAGCGGGCCGGAAGCTACTAACGCGAACGGTACATTCGCCTCCAATATTGAGTTGTGCCAGTAGGGCGGTGGCGGTGAATCAAAGGATGCGTTGCCGTCGAAGGTGGGATAATTGATCACTACGCGGGGGAAGTTCGCTACCGTGGCCTGCCAGGTGCGCGCCACGGCTTCGTCGGGGAGCCAGATGCGGCTGGCGTTGTCCCCGGCATCTTTCCACGCGGCCACAGTGGCCATATTTGTCCCCCAGGTGTCCACCTGCCCGGCCCAGCCGTCCTCCTCGCGCAGGGTATTCAGCGCGGGCGCGGCTTTGCTATAGTCACTCTCCGCCGGTATACGCAGCCGCATGGCTTCCAGGAAAAACGGGAAGATCAGCGCCTCGCTCTGTGACGGTTTGTGGCCGACTGTCCACTGCGGTGCACAACCCCACAGCGCGTGTTTGGCGCGCAAGGCAGGCACTGCTTTGAGATAATTTCCGATTCCCCCGCCGTCATCGGTATTAAAGACACTGAGACACGGGGTGCTAACGTCTGCCCCCGGCATTCCCAAGGAGGCAATAGTTTGCTCCGGCCCCACAGATCCCCCATGCTCAACACCGGCACATTGGCCAGCTTAGCGATGCCAGATACCACCGCCAGCCGTTCTATCGCCTTGCGGTAATCACCTGCATTGAAAACACCGGCGACGCGGACGATGCCGTCGCTGGCCAAAGCATCATAAAAAGAGCGTAACCCGGTGATTTCATATGCCCCCTCATAGTCGGCCATTCCGGTGGGCTTGCGCAGCGTATCCTGCCTATCAAACTCCACCTTCGCATTTCCTTCCAACAGCAATTCCTTATTGCCTGGGGTGAACAGGATGGCGCGGATTTTCGCCGGGGCCATATTTTGCGGAACTATCAGGTAGGCCGAAAATGGGCCTTTGCCATTCTCCACCTTTGCCAGGTACATCTTACTGGTGCTCGCAGCCGGGGCATACTCCTTGATTATGGCGGGGGTATCCGCTCCTGCTGCGGGGGTATCAACCGTATAGCTGATATTATCGTAAGTGATGGTGATGGGCTTTTTGCCGTCGCCACCCGCCGTCGCCTGCAGGCCGACAAGCACTTTGGGAGCCAGCAGCGCGGCGCGGTAGGCCACTGTCGTCCAGGTTACGCCATCTGCCGATACCGCCATATCAACATAGGGATACCGGCGCGTCAACTTCAGCCAGAAGCCCTGCGGGCTGTTCAGCTCTTTCAGCAGACCATCTGTGAAGCAACGCAGCCCGCCTTCGTCGTCTTTCATGCGCGAACTATAGCGCGTAAACCACTGCAGGCAACGGCGGTCATCGCGCGCGTCGTAGCCGATATTGACCACCTTGTCCGCGCCCCATTGACTGGCCCGCACCGCCAAACCGTATTTCGACGTGGTGGTCAGCCCTTCCGCCTTTGCTACCCGCGCGATGAAGGTAAATGCCAGCGCCTCGGTCTCTAAACCGACGAAAGCGGCGTCATCACGGCCATTATAAGCCTGCGCGCCAGTTCCGGTGACGACGCAGCTGCCATCCGCGGCCAGCACCGCCGGTACGTCCTGCTCCATTTTGCCCAGCTCAAAACTACGAAGGTCGGGGAGCGCCTTAACACTGGTGACAAACGCGAACAAACATAGCAGTAGCGCGCTATAGCTGATAATCTTTAATGTCATACTGATCTCCTCATGGTGCATATTATCTTTGACTCCAGAAGGTGGACTTAGTTATCTCGGGAGCAGCGCCTGGCTCAACAGCAATTGAGAGCGTGGGGGTCGGCTTTGGAAAGCCACGGATAAGTTTGTGCCGACAATAGAGAAAAAAGCTGCCTGAAAAGCAATCAATAAGGAGGTTCGCAATGTCATTGGTAAAATCGAACAAGCATCTCAGTACTACCCAACAACGTACTACCGCCGTTGAGCTGGATGCGCGCCTCCTCTATTTTTGAGGGTGCCTCGGGGCGAGTACTGGATGCAGCCGCCGCGTCGTCGGCCAATTCACGCCGACAGGCGGCGTATGATACGGTGGTGGGGCACATGGACGACATGCTGCACTTCTATGAACGCGAAGAGCGGTGGCTAGTGGCGCACCTACGGGCTGGGACAGTGACGCAGGCGCTGATGGCAGAAGAAGAGCGCCCCGGCGGGCCTTGGCCGCTGTACTAGCGTCGGATTGTGGGGCATCGCATCAGGTTTTGCCTGACCGATGGAAGATATTCCGACGGTTTTTGCGTGTCTGCAGGCGTGGAATAAACTGTAATCCCGCACTTCCCCGCAATTTTGCTCAATCTCATGTAGATTATCCCGGCAAACCCCGGCATTATCCCAGCATTTTCCCGGCAAATCCCGCCATTATCTCGCCATATCCCGCCATATCCCGCCATATCCCGCCATTTATCCTATTGGTTAGGCGTGAAGTTTCATTTTATCCCGCCATCGAGCGAAAATGGCGGGGCGAATCAGTCTTCGTCCCATTTTACGTATTGTTCTTTCAACGTGCTCGTTAACTCATATCGTGAAGAGCGTCCTGACCCAGACGTTATAAAAAAACCATGTTTAACGAGTTCATTTACATCTCTTGACGCCTGACGTTCACTCGTGCCAAAGAGTTTCTGATATTCCTTTGTAGTGATGTGTCCTGATTTGCTGACATATCGCAGGATACCGCGCTGCCGTTCATTCAATTCTTGATAATGCGGTTGGGCACTGATGATGATTTGTTTCCTGAAGCGGGCGTCCTTCAGGTTACCGAACATAGCCAGCCTTTCAACAATGCGTGCAGATTCCATGCCAAAACAACTTTGCTTCTCCACTCAATTGCTGACGTACCACTCTGATAAGCCAGCCAACAAGCACATAATGCAGAAAGATGTTACTCAACAACAAAAAAAATACCCACCAAAACAGGAGTTTATCATCACAATATGGAATAGACATTTTAGAGCATATCTTTTAGCGTAATCTACGCAAATAAAGGAGGACTGAATGTTACGTTTCTATGCTGTCGGGATAGCACTGCTATTCTCGTTCATGTTGTTTACCGGTTGCGGTGGTAATGGCGCGTCACCAAACACCAATGCCAAGGACAACGCCGCAATGGTGTGGGTACCCGGCGATACCTTCACCATGGGTACCACCTACTCCCCTTCTGGTGCTGCTCCATATACTCAGCAAGTCACCCTCTCCGGCTATTGGATCTACAAATATGATGTTACGGTGGCGCAATATCGCGCTTTCTGCACTGCTACCGGACATGCCCTGCCGACCTGGCCCGGCAATAGTTATAGCTGGGCGGGCAAATCTGGCTGGGATGATGCAGCGTTGCAACAGCATCCTA
>JBBQQW010000189.1:0-4534 GCA_038215455.1 Armatimonadota bacterium | reverse complement strand
CATAGCGGGTGCCCAGTTGTGCGGTACCCCGGGGATTATCACGGAAGGTGATATCACTGACCAGATCGCGCCAACTCTGCCCGTTGGGATCATAGGCCGCTGAATTCTGCATCGACCAGCGAGCATCCAGCGCTGAATCGGTGCGAATAGCCACATCCTGCCAGCGCTCAAAGAGCAGATCCTTCCCACCGCTCACATATATCTTCTGCCGTTCGGTGATATACTGCAGACTATCCGTTATCGATTCGCCGGGATATACCGAATCGAACTGAAACGGGGTGTAGCCATCGCTTTGCTGCCGTTGGAATGATAGCTGGTGCTGCCATGGCCCCAATTGCGTCTGAAGACGAACACTAGATGTCATATAGTACATCGCGGTATTATCCTTGTCGCCATAGAATGTCTGGCGTAAGTCGGCATTCAGAGACAAGTTAGTCGAGCCCATTTTGATGGTAGCCGGGGTGGAATTAACCTCAAACAGGTAACGATTCAGGCGGATGTCACCCGGCCGTTCATCGAAGTACCCCCACCCCACTGTCATCCTGGTGGGGATATTCTGGAAGATATTCATCTCCAGCTTTTGCGCATCAGTTTCAAATGTTACCGTGGGCAGCTTCTGGATACCAGTAAAGAACTGCTGCCCCAGATATGGATGCTCGTCTACGCGCAAATTCAGGGTGCCGGCATTAAACTGCCGATCCCAGGAAAGGTGGTTCCACATATCCTGATTCTTCGCGGTTCCCCCCGAACTGCCGTAGCTGCTATAATCGGTGTTGTACTGCAGATTGCCACCTGCCGCAGGGGCTGTGTAGCTAAGATTGGCACTGGTAGAGTCGCTGCCGTAGACGCCAGCTGTCTTTTGCGTAGAGTACCCTGCCCGCCACATCGGCTGTGTACTGGGGCCAGTTAAGTTCAATGATAAACTGGTGATGGTAGTCGGGGTATCGGTGAACTGGCTGTCCTGGCGGATATCAGCATGGAAATCGACATTCAGATCAATCGGCGTGAACAGCTGTTTATGATCCACGCGAACCACGTATTCCTTGAGCAGGTCACGTCCATAAAGGAATATCTCACCTTTGCCCCCCGGTAGCGTGTAGAAGTGATCAATGCCCAGCCCCTCGCCGCGTTTGGTGGTGGTGTCCAGCCGTATATTACCATAGTTGTCGTCGTTCATCACATACTGGTAACGCAACCGCATGTAGTAGCCTTCGGTGTCGTTGCTGCCGAACTCTGGCACAATGGGCGAGCGATAGTCACGCAGGGAGATGAAGAACCATGGGATGCGAAAGAGCATCTTGCCCAGCAGGAATACTTCGCAATTCCGTGCGATTATCTTGTCGCCGGGGAAGATGTCCAGCTCACCTGCACGTATTTCATAATGTGGGTGCTCCAGATTATTGCAGGTGGTCAGGTGGGTATCGCTGGCGATTATCTCGTTAGGCAACCCCTCTACTTTAGCACCACTTGCATAGAGCGAATCAAGAAACGGCTTGCCCAGACTATTGGCAGTGAATGCGGTTGACCATTCGAGGAATTCCCAGTGCCGGGTGACGATGTTTACCTGCATCCCTTCACCACGGACACTGGCACCTTTGTCGGTGGTGAAAACCACATTCCCGCGTGCCGCCACGATATTCCGCGCCACGTCATAGCTGGCCTCATCGGCGTCCACTGTCATGTTATTGGCTTTAACATGGACATTCCCACTGAGGGTATAGACGTTATCGCCCAGGGCTATCTTATGCGCCTTCAGATTAACTTTCCCGGTAGGAACCAGCAGATCACCCGATGGTAGGACAGTTTTCAGCGCGGGCACCCCTTGCCCTATTACGGCAACGCAAAAGGCAATGCATACCGCTATCAATAATAACAATTTGCAGTAATTCATAAGAAGCTACAGTTTACGAGGTTAAGCGTAAAAGGGCAATGGTATAACGTCCGAGTTACAAAAATATATATCCCCGCTGCGGTAACAGTGCCACTGACAAATAGTTGCGTAGCGGGTTTGTGTAGTAGGTAGTAATACTAATTATTATTGGCGATATTTTGCGGTTTTGGGGATAATTCCGGGCTGACCTTGGCCTGACCTTGGTCTGACCTCGCCCTAACTTAACCCTAACCCGAAAAGTGGTATTGGCTGGATGGGAGTGGATATGAGCGCGGATGGGAGCTTTATGGTGGCTACCCAGTACACGCTGAACACCAGTTGTATGGCGTTTTACTCGACGGACTATGGGGCCAGTTGGACGGCGTTGACAGGGGCACCGCTGAAGAACTGGAAGGATGTGGCGGTGTCGGGGAACGGGCTGTACTTCACGATAGCGCCGTGGGGGTCGTATGTGAACATGGTATTGCCGACGGGTGCCCCGATGCCGCCGGAGATGAAGGCGCGGGCGGCGTACTGGAAGCAGATGGTGGCGGTGTGGGTGGCATCGACGCCAGAGTTTAAGGCGCAATGGAATGCGAAGGCGCGGCGGTATACGACGGGGTTTAATGAGTATATGCGGGCGGTGATGCGGTGGAAGTAGGGTTGCAAATTCCTAGTTCCAAGGGGACGGGGACACCACGAAGGCACGAAGGGAGAAAATAGGAAGGAAAAAGGAGGAAGTAGGCGTCATTCGAGAGCCTCATGATTTTTGAGACTCCCATGCTACGGGATATGCGGCGGTGCTATCTTCTTTTGACATTAACGCTTGTCCCCTCTACAATTAAAACCATCTTACAACTATTGCAAAAATGGGGGCTTGATGGCGGGTTGGCTGGTGGTATTACTTAAGATTGTCGCGATGTTTCTGGTTATTGTTGCGGGGTGGCTGGCGCGACGGCGGGATTTCATTTCTGGTGAGACTACTGTGACCCTCAGTAAGTTTATCGTAGGGCTGGCGATGCCGGCGCTGGTCTTTATCAGCATGCTCACCACCGTCACCCCGGCCACTATCGGGCAGGACTGGTATCTACCGTTCATTGGCGCTGGTGTGATCCTTTTTGGTCTGGGAGTCGCCTGGGCCGTGCTCCCATTTTTCCACCTGACGGAGTTGCGGGCGACCTTCCTCTTTCTTATCGCTATCTCAAACTGGGTCTATCTGCCGCTCCCCATTGTTGATGCCCTTTACGGCATGGAAGGGGTGCGGGTGGTGTTGCTCTACAATGTGGGCGCGCAGCTGATCCTCTGGACGGTGGGCGTGTGGACGCTGCGCGGTGGCAAGCCGGACAAGGAATCTCTCCGCGAGGTATTCACCAACGCGGGCATCATCGCCACCGTGGTGGGCATCCTGTTGGCGCTCTGCTTCCCAGTGATGCGCACGCTGGGCGACGCACACCCCTCCGGGGCCTTTGCGCTGGTCGCCGTTCCCTTCTTCCAGGCTATCAAGATGATCGGCGATCTCACCATCCCCCTGGCACTGGTAGTCACCGGCGCTCAACTCGGGGGGCTGCATTTTTCCGAGCACCGCCCCACCCCGGCGCTCTTTGGGATTCTGGGGGCGCGGTTACTACTAGCACCACTCGCATTAGCGGCTCTCTTCATCGGTCTCAATCTCCTCGGTTGGAGGTTGCCTGAGATCCCGCGCATGGTGGCCTACATCATTATCGCCATGCCGGTAGCCATCAGTTGCAGCATCTTCACCGAGCGTTTCGGCGGTGATACCTCATTGGCAGCAAGGGCGATATTCTACAGCACCTTATTGAGCATCGTCACCGTACCGGCGATTTTCTATCTGGTGCAGAAAGCAGGACTATAATGGATCAAAGCCAGATACGTCAATTACTTGGCGACAGCTATTCCGTTGAATACTATGAGGAACTACCTTCCACTAACGACCGTGCCCTGGAGCTGGCCCGTGGTGGCGCGCCCCACGGCACCGTGGTGGTCGCCGACTACCAGACGGCAGGCCGGGGCCGCCGCGGCGCTCACTGGAGCGCTCCTGCGGGTAGTAGCGTCCTCGCTTCGCTGATACTCCGCCCCGAGAAGCAGCTTTCTCCGCATGTGTTAGCGATATATTCTGGTGCCATTGTTGCCAGCTCGTTGGATGCATTGGGCATACCAGCGAAGGTGAAATGGCCGAATGATATTATGGTGGAAGACAGGAAAGTCGCCGGCATCCTCATAGAAACCACCGGTGATGCTGTAGTAATCGGCATTGGCATCAATCACAACATCCCAGATGACGCTTTCCCACTTGATTTACATTATCCGGCTGGTTCTCTCACGCAGCTAGGTTACCCATCTCCGATAGAATTAGTTTTTGCTAAAGTAATCGATGAACTACAAAAGAATTTACCGTTGGCCTATGAGGAAAGGTTGTTGAAATTGCTCCTGCTCTGGAACAAATTCAACTGGCTGAAGCGAAAGAAGGTGCGCATTTGTGGCCACATGGGCGTGGTGGATGGCGACGGTGTCTTCATTAGTGGCAATGATATGAAATTCCATATCTTCCGTGACGGCGGTGTGGTGCCGATGCCGTTGAGCAGTAAAATTGAGGTGCTTTGATGCGTATCGGTGGCGGTGAATTTCGCGGACGAATATTGCACA
>JBBQQW010000188.1:0-4590 GCA_038215455.1 Armatimonadota bacterium | reverse complement strand
GTAGAGCGTCTGGTTTACACCCAGATGGTCGGGGGTTCGAGTCCCTCTTCGCCCACCATGTCCCCGGTCGCTTGGCGCAGCGGTAGCGCACTACACTCACACTGTAGGGGTCACTGGTTCGAATCCAGTAGCGACCACCATTCGACTCCCTTCGCACTACGCGCTACGCTCGCTCATGGCTTGCAGCCTTCGACTCCCTTCACGGCCGTTCGATATATTCAAACCAATCAAAGTCCGCTTCTTTCCGTCTGCCGCTCATATCCTGGCAGCATACCCCGACAAAGGCACCGGTGAAGCGGAAACCACTGCGGCAGTATTCATCACTGAGGGTGCTGGCATCAAATTCTTCGCCGATTTTCTCCCAGTTCTCCCCATCCGCAGAATAGGAGAACTGCAGCACATCGACATCCACCGTAACACGCAGGTAGACGCACGGCCAGCCGGCGATGCTCACCGCAGACTCCGGCTTGTCCGTAAAAACGCCGTCCTTGCCGATACAGCAGATGATCCCCAGATTGACGCCCAACTCATCATCATGCGACACCCGTAAATAGAAGAACCCCTCCGTATCATAGTAGCAAACCAGCCCCGCCAGCTGCTGAAAACTCTCCGGCGCGAACTCCAGGCAGGTGGTGGCGGTGTAGTGGAAGGCCTGCTGCCGCCGCGCCACCAGCGCCTGCACGTGCTGGCTGCTGAGGGATTCGCGCCCCTTCAAGCGCAGGAAGCCGGGCCGCTCGGCCAGCGACAGCGTGTCCTCGCCCAGCGGGCAGCGCAGCGTGCTCCAATGGATGCCCAGCGTGGGCGTGTCGAAATCGTCGCGCCCGGGGTTGCTCACCGGGGGCAGTGGGGCGGCGGGGAGAGCCGGCGCGGGCACCTGCACCAGCGGGCTGTTGCCCCCGGCGGCCAGCCGCAGCCAGCCGTCCGCGGTCCACGTCATCTGCTGGATCGCCGTCTCGCGCCCCAGTATCGAGCGATTTTTTCCCGGTATAGGCCGCGAGCAGAGGTGTACCATATACCACTCGCCCGTCTGCGTCTCCACTATATCTGCGTGACCGGCCTTCTGCAGCAACAACTCCGGCTTCCCCCGCGATGTTAGTATCGGGTTCTGCGGGTCAATCTCATATGGGCCGTGGAGATTGCGCGAGCGCGCCATCGTCACCGCATGGCAGGATCCGGTGCCGCCCTCCGCCGTCAGCAGATAGTACCAGCCGTCGCGCTGGTACAGGTGCGGCCCTTCGGTGATGCCCAGCGGTGAACCAGCGAAGATATTCTCGATCGGTCCCGTTAGCTGCCGTTCCGCGTGGCAATACTCCTGCAGCAAAATCCCGGCGAAGCGGTTGCGCCCCTGGCGATACTCCCACTGCATATTCACCAGCCACTTGCGCCCGTCATCATCATGGAAGAGCGAGGGATCGAAACCGCTGCTATTCAGATAAATCGGCGCAGACCACGGCCCACAGATATCGGTGGCCGTCACCAGATAGTTGTGCGTATCCTTCCACAGCCCACTATGCCACTTCACATCGGTGTAGATCAGCCAGAATAGTCCGTCGGCGTAGCTCAGGCACGGTGCCCACACCCCGCCAGAGTTCGGATTCCCGCGCATATCCAGCTGCTCCACCCGCTCCAGCGGATGCGCAATCAACTCCCAATGCACCAGATCACGCGAGTGATGAATCTGCACCCCCGGAAACCACTCAAAGGTGGAGCAAGCGATATAATAATCGTCCCCCACACGCAATATACTCGGATCCGGATTAAACCCGGGCAGGATCGGGTTGGTTATCTGCGGCATGGTTGGTTCTCCTCTATCTCTCTTATTCATCTTCAACCGGTGCGATAATTCGTTCAACTAAGCGGTACACGGTCGTTCCTGTAATCCTCGGCCAGTCCGTGCAGGCCGGCACAGCGTGTGATTTTGCTCGGCTAATCGCGGATTGAATACCTGGTGCAATCTTCTTTTCGGCGATATCCTTGTCATATTCAGGAATAAAACGTTTTAATCGTTCAACACATTCCTTGGCCGAAGCGATAGAATTCCCATCCTCAAAATGAAGTAATAACCAGTATTCAAATTTGGGGTTACTCACTGCCAGCCCAAAGTTTTCTCTCTGCAGACTCCATTGATAAAGCAAATCCAGTTGATCGTCAGTCCACTGGTCTTTATCAATTACCAGCCAAGCTTCATCGTTTCTTTTCAAACCTTCACGCTGGATAAACTCCGTCATCCGCTTCAGCACTTGTTGAGGGGCGCTCTTGTTCTTCCTGCTGGCTATACATTCGATGTGAATAATGGGCGATTTTTTGCCACACATCTGATTGAACAATCCGAAGTAGCGGGGCTCGGTCTTCGCCCCTTCTGTCGAGATGATGAACATCTTCTTATAGCGTCGCTCCCCGAGGGGTCGCGTAAAACGTGGATTGTTCGCCACCTGTCAACCTCTTGCTGTTACTATGGCGGTATTATCACCGGTGCATGAATCAATGAAGATGCGTGGCACACCACCCAGTCTACCTTGCAGGTAGCTTTTTCTTATATCTTTATCATAGCGCACATCTTTATATTCGCTGAAGGATAGCAGCTTTGTCCCTCCGGCGCTATCCCGTTCGGTTATCCATATCTCATCCCGGCGGAGCAGCTCCTGATCCATCAGCATTACATCGTGGGTGGTGAAGAGCAATTGCGTTCTCGTGGCAGGAGTGCAGGTATTCAGATAATAGCCCAGCAGTTTTCGTGTTAGTTGAGTATGTAGACTCCTATCTAACTCGTCAATAACGTATACTTTCCCTGCTACATGGTTGCCCATATCGAAGAACGCCGGCATCAAATCAATAACTCGCTGCGATCCGTCCGATTCGTGCCGTAGTTCCATCTTAACATCATTCCCATCCATGCTCTTATGGTAAGCCACTAATTTGTAGACCACGAGCGAACCGTTCTCGCGTGAAATAACATAACGTTCATTCGTCGCTCCTGTGACCAATCTTACCGTACCACCTTCCTTAACTTCCTCCTCGAGCTTTAATCTGAATTCCTCCTCAATCGGAAAATTCTCCAGCCGGATCATCTCTTTACCCAGGTGATCTATCCCAGTATCCAGATCGGCTAGCGAAGTATTCATCGCCGGGAAGAGTGGATCTGCCTCTTGAAAAAAACGTTCAAAAGGGCCAAACCGAGTATCGGGGGCGACTAACGCAAGAGTTTTATCAAACCAATCATAGACGGCCCTGAACTGATCATTTTTTTGTGATACCGTATTGGTAACAAATAGTTGGTTGTCCCTGGTGCCCTTAAATGCAAATTTCAAAGACAGGTCATTTGCCAGGCTGGCATCGAAATTGGCTTCACCTGCGACACGATGAAAAAGCGTTTGCTCATTTTTACCCGATATCTTTACCAGTTTCTCTTCCACAACTTCATTTCTGCCGACAGAAAAACTATACTCGTAAATAATCTCTTCGATCAACAATTCAAAGTTGAAGCGGCACGGTTTTCCCTTAGTTGCTGGATCAAGCAGAAAAGGCTCGATGGGAATCAAATTGTCTGGCTGGTTGAATTTGGTGACAAGAGTCTTGGCAAACTGCAACGCCTTGAACAGATTCGTCTTGCCGGAAGCATTCCCACCGAAGATCGCCGCCACCGGCAATACCTTCACTTTGTATTTGGCGATACTGGGCACTCGGGCGATATGTTGCCGTTCCCTGCTGGCCACCATCGACAATGTCGCCGGTTTAGCATAAGACATCCAGTTTTCTACCGTAAAACTTATCAGCATTGCGTACCTCAATGAGAAATTTTATCTCAATAGCTGTATTCTATGACATAGAACACCAGATGTCAACGTTTTAATGAGATATTTTCTCTTTTACACTGATTGCACAACAACTAGCGCTGGAGGTGATTCATCATGAAGAAGAAAGCTTTGATTGCGTTGAAATGAAGCATAAGGGCGCAGAGCGCGTGCAATTATAATGGCCAAATGCGATTTAATTGCGCGTTTATGCAGTGCTCCGCAGATTGTTCTTCAACACCTCACCCCGCCCACCCCAACGCCCCCAGCAACTCCAGGAAATTTGGGAAGCTGGTGGCTATGGTAAAAACCATATTATTCTCGCTGGTATTGAAATCCCGGCATAATAATTGGTTTTGAGAATCACTTGCTAAGATGTTATCAAAAGAGCAACAAGTGGTATAATGATGTGGGAGTAAAGCAATGGCGACAATCATGTTACGCGATATACCGGAAGAATTGATGGAAGAGATCAAGCAAGCGGCGGCACTGGAAAGACGCTCGGTGCCTGCAGAAGTGTTGCATCTTACCGAGGTTGGGGTGCGAAAAACTTTGCTACAACGCCGGGATCACAACGCCTCCCTGGCAAATATGCGCCAACGTATGACCACCCGAGAACGTTTCCCGGCAACCGCTACGGAGATGATTGCTGAAGACAGGCAACGATGAGTGCGGTGCCTTTTTCTTGTGTGATCGATGCTAACATTCTTTTGAAGACAGTCTCAGTCGAAGACTATTCAGAAGAGATTCTCACCTTCTTCCAGGAGCTCACCCCGGGGATGGAATTGCACGCCCCGAT
>JBBQQW010000187.1:0-4594 GCA_038215455.1 Armatimonadota bacterium | reverse complement strand
GCAGCGCCGCGGGGCTTTCAGCCAGAAGGCGAAGGATTACGGCCTGCCGGCGCCGCGCGGGTTGCTGCTCACCGGCGTGCAGGGCTGCGGCAAGTCGCTGGCGGCCAAGGCGGTGGCGAACCTGTGGGGGATGCCGCTGCTGCGCCTGGATGTCGGGCGGCTCTTCAGCGGCTTTATCGGCAGCAGTGAGGACAACATGCGCCGCGCTATCAAGGTGGCGGAGAGTATCGCCCCGGCGGTGCTGTGGATCGACGAGATCGAAAAGGCGATGGCGGGTATCAAAAGCAGCGACAGCGTGGACAGCGGCGTCACCGCGCGCGTCTTTAGCACGCTGCTCACGTGGATGCAGGAGAAGAGCGCGCCGGTCTTCAT
Source organism: Armatimonadota bacterium (assembly GCA_038215455.1). Lineage (GTDB taxonomy): Bacteria > Armatimonadota > Hebobacteria > CAIYQO01 > CAIYQO01 > CAIYQO01. Next base: position 4,222 of record JBBQQW010000187.1, on the reverse strand, counting down.
CGTGGCCACCGCCAATGATATCGCCAGCCTGCCACCGGAGCTGCTGCGCAAAGGGCGTCTGGATGAGGTCTTCTTCGTCGACCTGCCCGGGCAAAGCGAGCGCGAGGAGATCTTCCGCATTCACCTGCTGAAACGGCAGCGCAACCCGAAGAATTTCGACCTGCCGCAGATAGCTGCCGATGCCGACGGCTTCAGCGGCTCGGAGATGGAGCAGGCGGTGATCGCCGCGCTCTACTCGGCCTTCGCGCAGAATCGCGACATCAACACTGCCGACATGCTGGCCGCGCTGGCGGAGACCGTGCCCATCAGCGTCACCGCCGAGGAGTCGATCTCCGCACTACGCCGCTGGAGCGTGATGCGTGCGCGCCCAAGCAGCAGCGACCAGCGTGAACGCATCGCCGAAATGAAGCGCGAGATGGAAGACGGGGGGCAACAACTGGACACCCCACGACGTGGCAATCAATTTGCGGCTATCTCTGGAAAAAAGCGTCGAAATACACGATAAATGTGGTATAATTTCTTATTGTTTGGTGAATTTCTGGCACAATGGTGGAATATTGACATAATGGAGTACCCATCATGAGTATGTTTTGCCCACATTGCGGTGGCGATAAAGAGAAAGAGGTACCAGCTTGCCGGGATTGCGCGGCACTTTTCGAGGGCAAACCAGCTCCAGCGAAACCAGTAGCAAAAGCGCGCCCGAAATACGACGATATACCTGAGCTGCTCAAACGCAAAGACCCCATCCTCCCCCCATTACCTACGATCACCGAAGAAGAGCGCCGCAAAGGGCCAGGCGGTTGCTCCACCATCGTGGGAATCTGCGTCGTGCTCTCACTTGGAATTGTCTACCTGTACCAGGTATTTTGCTGACGTAATTGCTTTGTAGGATTAATCCGCATCTTTTCTCCGCATATGGCAGGAACGACTTTTCACTCTGGCGAAGTCAACTTTCAGAGCTATTTTTCGGAGTGATCTTTTATGATGAACAATTATTATGGCAAACTACTGGAGCCGCGTGGGACACAGATCCTGCATGGTGCCGGGCAAAGTGACGATGAATTCGCGACCTACCGCACAGCAGTCGCCCCGCACCGTCCGCTGATCTACATGAGTTACTTTGGACTGAAGTGGAATTCCGCTGAATACTGGGAGAAGCTGGAGCATAATCTGGCCCAGTACGCCCCTGATTACCTGATCCCACAACTCGGCCTGTCGATGACCAAAGATGGCACGCCGGAGATGCACTATGAGCACTTGGTGGCGGAGGGGCAGTACGACGAGCAAATAGAGTTCTTCTGCAGCAAACTGAAGGCGCTGGGCCGCCCGGCTTTCCTGCGCATCGGCTATGAGTTCAGCGGGCAATGGAACGGTTACCAGGCGGACTCCTATGTCGCAGCATGGAAGCGCTTAGTGGATGCGCTGCGCGCACATGAGCTGAACGAAGTCGCCACCGCGTGGTGCTACTCGCCGGACTCCGACAACAAAGACTTCATGAGCTACTACCCCGGCGATGACTATGTGGACTGGTGGAGCATCGACACCTTCAGCCCGGAACAGTTCACCGCGGAGGACTCTATCGCCTTCATGCAGGAATCTATCAAGCGCGGCTTCCCAGTGCTCATCGGCGAATCCACCCCGCGCTACGTCGGGGTGCAAGATGGCGCGGAAAGCTGGGAGCAATGGTTCGCAAAATACTTCGCCTTCATGCGCGAATACCCCAACGTCAAGGCCTTCAGCTACATCAGCTGGAACTGGGCCAGCTACCCCATGTGGGCCGACTGGGGCAATGGCCGCATCACCGACAACGCCGAAGTCCTCAACAACTACCGCGCCGAACTGGCCGACCCGCGCTACCTGCACGCCGCCGGGGAGGCGGAGGTGCGGGGGATGCTGGGGGTGTAATGATCGTGGCGGTAATATTGTGGGATAGGGATGAAAGACTATAAGGCGTTAGCCTTGGTCTACCTAACCCCCCGGCCCCCTTCCCGGCGCGGGAAGGGGGTGTCCAATTGGACGGTTATGTTTTTTCGTACCAAGGTTTTACAGTCGGCACCCCTTCCCTCGCAGGGAAGGGGCTGGGGGTTAGGTAGACCAATGGGTTTGGAACTTGGAACTTGGAACTTGGAACTTGGAACTTTTTTCAAAAGAGGTATTATCATGTTCACTCACCAGCCATCATTATGGTACACCAACGCCGACGCCGCGCGGTTGCGCGCGCTGGTCGCGCAGGGGGAGCCTACTGCGGCGGCATTGTTCGCCGAGTCGGAGAAACTGCTGCGGCAGGCGGTGCCGGAGACGGTGCAGTATAAGGATTTGAAGGAGCAGTCCTTTCTGGATGCCTGCTGCATTCATTATCTCGTCACCGGAGAGGTGGAGTCGGCGCGCAAACTGTATGATTATATCATGGAGATGACGGCCGTCTGGCCCATTGGCGAACTGCAGCAGGGATCATGGGCGCTGGTGATCTCGGTGGCGCACGATGTCTGCTATAGTGGCTGGACAACCGAGCAGCAACTGGTGGTGACGAAACTGCTGGTGAAGCTGGCGCGTTGCCAGCGCGAGATTATCCCCGAATCCGGGAATCCGCATAGTGTCACCAACAACCACTGGGCTGTCGCGCACGCCTCCTCCTGCATCGCCGCCATGGCTGCGCACGGGCACCCGTGCGATGAAGACGGCAACCTGTGGGACATGCGCGAGGATATCGACTGGGCACGCGGACGCACCGTCGCCTTCATGATGCACCACGGCGACCAGGGGCTGTACCACGAGGGCCTAGGCTACCAGTGCTACCCGGCCACCTTCTGGCTGGCCTGTATGCTGGCGGTGAAGAAATACGACGGCATCGACCTGCTGCAGCGCTTCCCTAATCTGCGCAATATGGCGGCCTCGCTCTACAGCAGCGCAGCCGCACGCCCGACCGTGAGTGACTCCGACGGTACGGTCAACGGCATCGGCATGAAGCTGAGCTGGAATGACGACGGCCTGGGCTGGACCACCAGCAGCGCCGCCATCAATATGGTGGCGATTGCGCACCCCGAGCAACGGGGAGCGCTGCGCTGGATGTTTGACCACCTGAGCGGCGTGGCAGCGGACCGCAAATTCTGCCCGGGGTGGGCGGGATGGCTCTTCACCTTTGTGAACTACCCCTACGACGTGCCTGCCGTCGACCCCAATGGCATACTGCCGAATCACCTCACCGACACGCGGCAGGGGCTATCCATCACGCGCAACCGTTACCAGGATGCCGATGATGCTATCTTCGGCTGCTATGCGCGTGTCACCTTCGTCGGCGGACATGCGCATGACGATGCCGGCTCGGTGCGCTTCATGGCGCTGGGGCATGACTGGATCATGGGGGGCGGCCAGGCACGCGGCGATGCGATCTGGCAAAGCATCGTCACCCCCACCGATGGCTCGCGGGCAAACCCCAAGGGGCTGGGGGCGATCATCTGGGATGAGGTTACTGACGCCGGCGTGCAATTCGGCATGGACCTGCGCCGACCCAGCAATGCCTACGCCGAACGCTATGTGGCGGTGGACTACAGCGGGGCGTGCGGCAGCCCGGCGGCAGTGGCGCTACTGGATGTTATCGATGACCATATAGGACGTGACTGGGACTGGAATATGACCTTTGAGCCAGGGCTGGTGCCGGAGCTACTCCCCGACGGCTTCACACTCACTGCTGCAGACGGTGCCACACTTAATGCCCGTTTCCTCGGGGTGCAGCCTGCAGAGATCGAACTCCGGCGCACCCCTGATTCCGCGCGCACCTTCCAGAGCGGAAGCCAATCGGTCTACCCCGGTCGCCCCTACATATGTGCCCACTTCCCCTTCCGTGAGAACGTGGCCATCTACGTGGTGCTCACCGTGCAACGCGGCCCCGCCCCGGAGATAACGCTGGCGCACAACCTCGACGTGCAGCTGGGCGAGCACCGCTGGCAACGTCCCTTCGGCGCCGCCATCCCCCCCAACTATATATTGGGCGAGAGCGGCACCCTCTGCCGCTACCCGGCGGGGGATAAGGGGTTCACGGTGCAATAAGGGGGCACGGTGGCCAGGAGTATCGTCTTTGGCGCCCGTCCTGTTCGCCCAGCCGTGAACGACTGGGCTAGTGGGCTTACGCCGAACGTCCTTCGGACGGGAACGCTTACCCTTACCCGTCCCGCCCGAATGGGCGATTGGCCGTAGGCCTTCCAGCCTGGTCGTTCACGGCCAG
>JBBQQW010000186.1:0-4601 GCA_038215455.1 Armatimonadota bacterium | reverse complement strand
CCTGCTGATCTGTGTGAATATTAACGACGGCAAGATCCTCTGGCAAAAAGCAGTAGACCACACTCTCCTGATGCCCGAGGAAAAGGCGAAAAAAGCCAAGGAAGAGCTGGCTACCATCGATGCACTCTTTCCCATGTACGTCGACGGATGCCGCCTGATGGGGAAGATGCAGGCATTGGCCAAACAAAAAGGGATAAACGATGGAGAGATGAAGAATGCGGTGCTGAAACTCGGCTCCGTCGGCACCATCAATTATGCCAGCGCGGAATACGACAAAGCCCTCACCGATGTCGATCTTAAGCCGATGCTGGAGCAACTCATCGAGCTGCGCAAAAAATATGGCTTCAATTTCTTAGATCCGAAAAGAGGGGAAAACTGGACGGCTATTAATGGGAATTTTCTTACCTCTGCCGCCGGGAAAGCGGTGAATGATAGTATTAATGGTTTAATCGCCAACTATGATATCTGGTCCTGGCCACAGCAGAACTGGTATGCTTGGACTACCCTCACTATAGCCACCCCATGCAGCGATGGCGAATTCATCTACGTGGCATGTGCCAACAATCAGGTCGCGTGCTATGACCTGGATGGCAACCTGAAGTGGATGGTACTTAACCACCCTGCAGCGAGCCAAAATGGAATGTTCCACACCCGCTTCGTCGCCTCCCCATTCCTTGTCGGCGATAATCTGGTAGTGAACCAGAATGCCGAATTAGCGGTATATGACAAAAAGACCGGCAAAAAGATATGGAACCTGGTAGATCCGTATGGCAAATTTACGAACAAACGTGGTATTGTCAGCCGCCCCTACCGCCCATTCCCCGAGGGTTGCAGTCCGGTTCACGTCCGGCTTCCCTTCGAGGGGAAAGATATGGACTTCATCGCCGATGCCGGCGGACAACTGTACCGATTGAGCGACGGGAAGGTGGTGTGCAAAAAGCTCCCCGGCTCGTATAAAGGTCAGACCCCCGTCGTCGTCGGCGATCTTTACGTCTGGAAAAGTGGCGGAGACGGCGCACCCTACCCAATTGGGGTGGCACGGCTGAAGGTTATCTCCGCAGATGAAGTAGAATGTACCGAGCTCTGGAAGGATACAACTGCAAAAGCTGGCGAAGACACCGGCATGGTTTACGACGGCGTAGTCTACAACGACAACGGCGCGTGGGACTTACTCACCGGCAAGAAACTGGCTACCTACAACTCCAGAAGCTCCTGGAACAGTCCGATAGTCGCTGGTGACTATATTGCTGGTTCCGGAGGGAACCGGGTGATCTCGATCAAGCAACCCGGGAAGGTCACGCAGAATGTACTGGAGGATGATATTAACGTCGTTGATCCGGAATGGGAACGCAAGGTCTACTGCGGCCAGGCCGGAACATTTGGCAACGGTTCGTGGTATTCGGCAGGGAGCCGGCTCTTTTTCCGCACTGCGGGTTACCTCTGGTGCATCGGTGATAAAACCAAACCTTTCGTCGCTCCAGCGAACTGCCCGGAAGCAGCGAAGATCGCGAAGTAGCCACCGCTGCAACAACAATCAGCAACAGCGTATACTGGAGGCGGATACCATATCCGCCCCCAGTTTTTTTGGTACTACGATGAAGTCTGTTTGGTAGTGAAAAACCATAGCGATTGTGAAGCAAAAGAACTGCCACCAAAGAGAAAACCGCCGGAGAAAACTCTCCGGCGGTGAAGGTGGTAGGGCGTGCGGGAATCGAACCCGCCGTCTCCGGCGTGAAAGGCCGGCGTCATAACCGATAGACCAACGCCCCTTGTACATGTAATTATAGCCAATAATGCGCTGGTTGTAAACATGCAGGTCACGATGACAATTACACTCTTGCCGGTTCCTCATTTTTTGTGGAATAATATACTTCAGCAGATTATATTGCCGGAGGTGTAGGAAGATGTATCATCACGTAGCCGATTTTCTCGATGAGTTGCAGCAGGAGAGCCTGTCCACGTTGAAGTTGCTGCAGTCGTTCACCGATGCCGCGCTGGGGCAGCGGGTGGATGCGGCGGGGGCGACGCTGGGGGGTATCGCCTGGCACCTGACCGTCTCCGCCGCCGAGCTGTTGCGCATTGCCGGCACGCCTATCGAAGCGCCGGCGGATGATTCATCGGTGCCGGCAACTGCCGCCGAGATCGCCGCCAGCTACCAGCGTATGGCCACCGCGCTGCAACAGCAGGTGAGCGCCAGCTGGACGGACGCCATGCTACCCGAGGAGGTACAGGCCTATGGCCAAAGCTGGACGCGCGGCCAGCTCCTCGCCGTGCTGCTGCGCCACCAGACCCACCACCGCGGCCAGCTGACCGTGCTAGCGCGCCAGGCCAACATAGTCATCCCCGGTGTCTGCGGCCCCACCCGCGAGGAGATGGCGGCGCTGCTGGGGCAAATGGGCAAATGAGGTAGATGGCTCACAGCGGCAAGCACGCTAATGCGCGCTATCATTTGGTTCAGAAAAGTCCGCGTAGGCGGACGACCGGCGCGTCTCTGTCCGCCGTAGCTAGGATGGCGAAGGTGGAAGCGCCCTGCAGACGGGACCAAAGTCCCAGTAAGAAACTACAATAAGCGAAGAAATTCATCTACACTCATTCCTGCTTGACGAATGATCGCACGCAGGGTGCCTCTATACCAGCACATCATGATCGGGAACGACAACCTGGGCGAACGGATCATCCCGACGGAGTATCATATGGCTGCCAGCCTGGCGTCGGAGGTGGAAGCCGATCCGTTCCAGTGCGTGCAAGCATTCGCGTCCGGATATCGTCGGCAGCTTACTCATACCGCGACCAATAGCGTATCAAAATGCTCTTCCGGCACCGGCAGATGATCCGCTTTGAGGGCGGAGACATAGCCCCGGATAGCTTCTTTGATATTCGCAATCGCTGTTTCCCGCGTTTTTCCTTGACTGATGCAACCGGGCAAACTCGGACATTCCGCGACCCAGTAACCATCTTCACCGGCATATATTACCACTTGTCGCATGTTGCAACCTCCAGTGTTACTTCATTATAAATGTACCCGCTAATCGATAGGATAACCGCCTTCAGAGCGGGTGTCAATGGGGGCTTGCAGCAACAACTATGATCGTCTTTTCACCCGCACCAGTTCAATTGTCTGCTGCCTATAGTGTTGTTGAATCCAGGTAATTTGAGCCAGTGAAAGATTATCTTCGGCTTTTACTTCGGTAAAAATAAGCTTTTCTGCGTTCCAGATCACTAAGTCAGGCCATCCACGATTCACGCCATGCGTTGATGTAAGCAATAATTCGCGAATTAAATCTTCCATGCCATGTTCAGGTGCGGTGCTGCAGAAGTTGAGTAACGCCTGCTCATTTCACCGAACCCAGGAGCCGAAATATTGTGGCACTTGGCTGGATGGGTCTCGGAATAACGGGTGATCATAAAACTTCTTAAAGGATTTCTGCAAAAAATCTATCCGGTTGCCAGCAAATGTCCTGAGACGTTCCTCGATAATATCACTGTTACGAAGATAGCCCTGACGAGGGTGGTAATAAAAGAGGCTATGTAGTGGGTGACGAGCAGACATATTCATGTGGAAGAGCAAGTCATGAAACAGCACCCAAAGCAATCCACCGTAAACACAGGATGAGTCGACGAGGTAATGCTCAAAGTGACGCTCAGCCAAGTAGTACTCACCGACAAATTTCTCCACAGTAGCTAATGAGCAATCACCACAAATCCAACACTTACGAGCTGATCCGGCAACTCGTTGCCCGGCAATTTCAATGAAATTCTCAAAATCAAAAGTGTCACTCACCCCTCACCGCCCAAACCGTCGCCACTCCGCATCGCGGGTGCGGTCGTTGGGTTTGGTTTTGGGGGCGTTGGCTACTTCTTCTTCTATCACTATCAGGCGGGCGGCTATCTCCTCCAGGATAGAGAGTTGCGTGCTCTTGTCCAGGTTGGTGGTGTAGATGGTGGCGATCTCCTGCGTGAAGGCGGGGGCTGGGAGGTTACGCTTGCGCCAGGCGGAGGCTTCCAGCGTCAGGCGTTTTACCGCTTGCGGTGACAGGATGTGCTCTTTGTCGAAGCGCAGCACGATGGTATCGCCGAAGGCGCCGATGTGGCGGATGCCGGTGTCGTAGCAGAGCAGCTTCACCGCCACCAGCCGGAAGAGATTGTCCACTGGCGTGGGGATATCTTTGCCGAAGCGGTCTATCAACTCCGCGCGGATCTCCTCGGCACGTTTCGCCTCGCGCACGGCCGCCAGCCGCCGGTACAGGTCGATGCGCTGGTTCAGCTCCGGCACGTAGGACTCGGGCAGGAAGGAGTCGAGGGGGAGGTCGATCTGTATCTCGCGCTCCGGCTGGATATATTCACCCTTCACGATGCGCACGGCGTCCTCGAGCATCTGCACATAGAGGTCAAAACCCACCGCCGTGAGCACGCCGCTCTGCTCCGCCCCCAGCAGGTCGCCCGCGCCGCGTATCTCCAGGTCGCGCATGGCTACCTTATACCCGCTGCCCAGCGCGGAGAACTCCTTCATGGCGGCTATCCGGTGTTGTGCCGTCTCGGTGAGTTTCTTGCGCGGTTTCCAGGTGAGGTAGGCGTAGGCCTGGCGGTCGCTGCGCCCCACA
>JBBQQW010000185.1:0-4629 GCA_038215455.1 Armatimonadota bacterium | reverse complement strand
AGGGGGAGGATGATCGTTTTTCAAGGGCGCTCCTTCAATTGGACACCCCTTCCCTCGCAGGGAAGGGGCTGGGGGTTAGGTAGACCAATGGGCAAAGCGTCCGCAAAATCATTTATCGTAGGAAATGCGATGAAGCGAGCTTCATTATTTGGAGATGAAAAAATGGTGTGGTATCTATGGCGTTAGCCCTGGTCTACCTAACCCCCCGGCCCCCTTCCCGGCGCGGGAAGGGGGAGGATGATCGTTTTTCAAGGGCGCTCCTTCAATTGGACACCCCTTCCCTCGCAGGGAAGGGGCTGGGGGTTAGGTAGACCAATGGGCAAAGTGCCCGCAAAATTTATTTCGTAGAAGATACTACCCACCGGACAATTTTGCCACCGCTGTACGGAACACATCACCCCGGTGCTCCATATTGCGAAACATATCGAAGGAGGCGCAACCGGGGGAAAGCAACAACACGCCGGCAGGTGCGGCCAGACGGTAGCCCAGCGGTACCGCGTCCTCCAGCGAATCGGCGAAATATATCGGGAAGGAGGGGGTCACCCGGCGAATAGCAACCGCGATATCCGCTGCGGCCTCGCCGATGAGGATAACAGCTTTTGCCCCCGCGACGATATCCGTCCCTAGCTCGCTGAAATCCTTGATCTTCGCCCGGCCCCCGGCGATGAGCACCGGCGGGGTAGCGGCGAAAGCCTGCAAGGCCATCCGCACCGCCATCGGCGTCGTCCCCTGCGAATCATTATAACAGGCCACGCCGTTGACGGTGTCCACCTCCTCCAGCCGGTTCGGCACCCCGCGGAAATTTGCCAGCGTCGCAGTAGCGATATCCGCCACCGGCAGCCCGAGAACCTCCACGCCCGCCAGCGCCTGCATGATATTTGCCACGTTGTGCGCACCGCGCAGACGGATAGCACTAGTCTGCAATAGCAGGTGAGCAGCACCGCCGATCTCCGAGATAATCTCCCCGCCACGCAGGTACACCCCACCGGAGACGGTATGCTCCATGCTCACCGGGATGATCCGCGCCTGCGTCGCAGCGATTACACGCTTATGCTCGGGGCGGTCGACATTGACGATGGCGAAATCCTCCGCCGTCTGCCGGGCGAAGATATTCAGCTTCGCCGCCATATACTCATCCATCGAATCATGATAGCGGTCCAGATGATCAGGATAGAGGTTAGTGAATACGGCCACATGCGGATGGAACTCCTCCACCGCCTCCAGTTGGAAACTGCTCACCTCGGCCACCAGCAGCTCATCCGCCATCGCTTTCGCCGCCAGCTCTATCAGCGGGACGCCGATATTGCCGCCGACATAAGTGGTCTTCCCCAGCGCAGCCAGGAGCAGGCCGATGAGCGTGGTGGTGGTGGTCTTGCCTTTAGTCCCGGTGATCGCCAGCAGCGGAGCCTGCGCCAGCCGGTAGGCCAGCTCTATCTCGCTATACATCGGCACGCCCGCCTGTAGCGCACGCTGGATAGCATCACTCGCCAGCGGCACTCCCGGGCTGGGCACCACCATATCAGCGGTCTCGATATCCCGGTAGGCTTCCCCCACCCCGAGCTGCAGCCGCACCGCCGCATCGCCCAGTTGCGCTATCTCCCCCGCCAGCTCCTGCGGCGACTTGGTGTCCGAGATGGTAATCCGCGCCCCCATGCCCCCCAGCACCTGCGCACACGCGCGCCCCGTCCCCTTGGCCCCCAGGCCGATAACATGTATCCGTTTCCCCCGCACATCAAGCATCTGCGCTACATCCTTCGCTATTCTGAATAGTGCAATTATAGCAGTAAATCAGCGCCAATGTGACATTTTTCTTGACGCTGTAGCCACACGGGTGCTAGACTACAGTGTCTTACCGTGGCGTTTGCCGGGGTACAATATTATACAGATGGAGGCGTTATGGCTTCGACCAGCGATTTCAAAAATGGTCTGACTATCGACATGGATGGTGAGGTTTACCAGATCGTCGAATTCCAGCATGTTAAGCCGGGTAAGGGCGGGGCTTTTGTCCGCACTAAGATCCGCAAAATGAGCACTGGACAATTGATCGACAAGACCTGGCGCTCCGGGGAAAAGGTCGAGATTGCCCGTGTGGAAAAACGACCGTTACAGTTCAGCTACAAAGTAGACGATGATTTCTTCTTCATGGATACCGAGACCTTCGATCAGATGATCCTGAGCGAAGCACAGATCGGCACCCAGGTGAAGTTCCTGCAGGATAACCTTGATGTTATGGTGATGACCTATAATGACCGCGTCATCGGCGTTGACCTGCCGGACACCATCGAGGCCACCGTCGAGCAGACCGACCCGGGCCTGAAAGGTGACACCGCTTCTGGCGGTTCCAAGCCGGCAACCATTGATAGTGGTGCGGTCATCACCGTCCCGCTCTTTATCAATGAAGGTGACAGGATCCGCGTAGATACTCGCTCGGCCAAATATATCGAACGAGTGTGATTATTTCTTCATCTATCGGGGATATTTGTATAGCGGAGCGAGGTGAAAGTTGTCCACTACCATAAATAAAGGCGATGTGGAAGAGCTGCTGGCCATAATGGAACAGTGGGAAATTGCTGAACTGCATCTGAAACATGATACCGTCAGCATTGATCTGGTGCGGGCGGCGCAATGTGTCGCGCCCGACGAATCTGCCTATTTCGACGAGCCACTCTGTGAGGTATTTGCTGAGCAGAGTATCAGTGAAGCTGTCGCTATACCCGCCCCGGTGGTGGGTACTTTTCATCTGCTGACACGGGGCTTCCCCGACGGCGCACCACGTGTTAATGACGAGGTTTTCGCGGGCCAGGTGATCGGCAATATCGAGCTGATGCACATCCCAACTGACCTCGCCTCGCCCATCGCTGGCACCATTGAAGCGATACTGGCAGAAGAAGGTGCCGGTGTCGAATATGGCCAGCCAATACTGCTGATCCGCCCCATGGTGGAGGTAAGCGATGATGAAACAGGATTCTCGGCATAATACCCGAACAAAAAGAGGCTACGCGCTGCTGATCGAGCTTCTTGTAGTCGCTTTGTTAATCGCAGGTGGCTTCGTGTGGTACACCAACTCACAGACAGCCACACTGAAGCAAAGCAGACTACTGGAGGAGACCGGGGTGTTGCAAAACGATGGCACATCAGCCACCGCCGGTGCCCCGAAGACGGTCTACGGGCAATCTGTCCAGGCTGCGAAAGGCGATGTCTGCCGAAGTTATCTTGGCCAATTGCGCGAAATGGTGAAGATGGACGCTGCAGACGGCAAGTTCCCCGCCTCATTGGGGGAGATCTCCGGCAGCCAGAGTATCAATAAATGCCCGGTGAGCAAAGAACCCTACGCATATAACCCGGCTACCGGCGAGGTGCACTGCATCACCCCGGGCCATGAAAAATTCTAGTGAAGGTGGCGCAAGCCACCAGCTGAAGGGACAGACGATCAGTGTTTAAAAAAATCCTTGTCGCCAACCGCGGGGAGATCGCCGTCCGCATTATCCGTGCTTGCCGCGAATTAGGCATCGCCACGGTTGCGATATATTCCCAGGCAGACGCTAACTCGCTCCATGTTAAAATGGCGGACGAGTCGGTATGTATCGGCCCGCCCCCCAACCGCGACAGCTACCTGAATATCCCCAACATCGTCACCGCCGCCATCATCAAGGGCTGCGACGCGGTGCATCCGGGGTATGGCAACCTGTCCGAGACGGTGGCCTTTGCAGAAAACTGCGAAATCGCCCGCATGAAGTTCATTGGCCCGCGCCCTGAGACTATCGAGCGCATGCAGGATAAGGCCGCCGCTAAACAGGCAGTAGCCCGAGCTGGCGTGCCGGTGATCCCCGGTACCGACGGCGTGCTGAAGGGCGAAGCAGATGGGCTGAAGCTGGCACATAAATTCGGTTACCCGGTGATGATCAAGGCCTCGGCTGGTGGTGGTGGACGCGGCATCCGCATCTGTCATACCGATGAGGATCTGATCCGCAATATGCCACTGGCACAGGCAGAAGCGCAGGGAGCATTCGGCAACCCGGATGTCTATCTGGAGAAGTTTATCGACCGACCGCGCCACATCGAAGTGCAGATCATGGCGGATGAACATGGCAATGTCGTGCATCTGGGCGAGCGCGACTGCACGGTGCAGAAGAAATCACACCAGAAACTGCTGGAGGAGTCCCCTTCCGTGGCTATCACCCCGCAACAGCGCCAGAAGATCGGCGACGCCGCGGTGAAAGCAGCCAAGGCTATTGGCTACGTCAGCGCGGGTACCATGGAATTCCTGCTCGATGCACAGGGCAAGCTCTACTTCATGGAGATCAACACGCGCATCCAGGTGGAGCATTGCGTTACCGAAATGGTCACCGGGCTGGATCTGCTGAAGATGCAGATTCTGGTGGCGGCGGGCGAGAAACTGCCGTGGACACAACGTGATATTAAACTCTCCGGCCATGCGATAGAATGCCGTATTAATGCCGAGGATCCGTCACGCAACATGATGGCCTGTGCAGGTATTGTGAAGAACTTCGTTGCCCCCGGTGGCCCCGGCGTGCGCGTCGACACCCACATCTATTCCGGCTATGAAGTACCGCCCTTCTACGACTCGCTGCTCGCCAAAATCATCTGCTGGGGGCAGGATCGCCCGGA
>JBBQQW010000184.1:0-4644 GCA_038215455.1 Armatimonadota bacterium | reverse complement strand
CTGCTCCCGAATATGACCGAGTCGGCTGACAATAATATGCGCCAACTCCGTCTGGAGACGAGCCTGACGCCCGCGCTGCAGTTTAAAAATGAATATGTTATCGTGAGCACGCCCGATAAGGGCGACACCACCAGTTTCAATAACCAGGCGACGTGGAAGCTATCTCCCGGCTGGACGGCCAATATGCTCATGGGCCGGAATAATCGATCACTCACCGGCAGCGAAGAACGACTGGAGTTCGGCTTGAATGCCGCTCTCGGGGCAACGAATTCACCGACGAAATTATTGCTTCAGTCAGGTAATTACCGCCTCGGATACAATGACGATACGTCTACTAAAAATATGCTTTCCGTGCAGATACTGCAATTCCGCCCATTGCCCTCCACTTCAATTGCCGTGGGGTATTACGAAGGCCCGACATTAATGACAAATTCACTCGTCTATCGCTCGTGGGGGACAACCCCCGTGGCGAATAGCGGAATCTGGCAAATGAAGGATTTCCTCAACTACCGTGAACTCGGGGGCGAGATCACCCAGACGCTGGATGCCCAGACGAAATTAGTAGTCAAGCAGATGCGCGGTGAGATCGAGGCGCAAGGAGTGCAGACCACTTCAGAATTCGGCGTGGAGCGGTTGATCGGCAAAGCCACACTGCAACTGGGCCGAAGCAGCATTTTGCTGGCGGATGGCTCGCGCCAGCAGGGGACCATCTGGAATATCCGCATGCCCTTCTCGCGCCCGCTGCCTGGGTGGGCAGGCAAGACACTGCGCGGAACCGTCTTCCAGGACGGCGGTGCCTGGGGATTCGGCCAGCTGCCCTCGTGGGTAACGAATCCAGAATCTGGCATGACGGTAGGGCAGAAGATCTCCCTGATGAATACAGCGGCGATCCAGGATCAATCAGTGAGTCTGGGCAGCATGGCCGGGGGCGACCTCTACCTGCAAGCCGGATACCAGCGTAACCCGAAGCCGCTACTGGAGCTGGGCGATCCGGGCGACCGCCTGCTGCTGCACTCCGCTTGCGCCCTTACGCCGCGCCTGCAACTGATCGGGCGTTACCTGCAGGAGACCCTTACCGATAAACCGGCGATATTAATGACGCGTTCATTGGGGATCATGGGCAACCTCACCCCTAACACCCAGTTGCAGCTACAGGCCGACTGGCTGACGCAGCGCACTGCTCAAACAACAGAAGACGGCATGGCCTATCAGCTACAATTCGCGCACACCATCAGCGCCGATAACGAGCTGGTAGTCAAATATCGCCTGCTCCCCGAGCTTTTCCGTGGTACCCTCAAAGCACAACAGATTGAAGTCGGCTACAAGCTGAAGTTCTGAAGTAACTGTGCCGGCTAACGTTACCCTGCGGCCCAATCGGGGACTTTCCTCACTCTTTCGAAACATTATGATCTTCGGCATGCGTACCCAGGGATACCTGATCCGTTAGCGCCCTTCAGGGTGCATGATCTTATAGCCATGTGCTTTAGCGCGTGGTGAAGGATCGCGGCCCCGTTCTCGTGGGCGGGAGATGCCCATGCTTCGATGGGGATTGCGTACCCGGGGGTAGATAAAAAAAGTGGCATGGGCTTGGTGCCCATGCCACGATTGTTCTATCGTCGTGCTATCTTACTTCTTCCAGGCGGCCTGGTTTTCGCCATGATTTTTACCGGTGAGGGTCTTCAGGGCTTCGACGGCGGCACGGCGTACGCTGCTGTTGTGGTCATCAAGGACGCTAATTAACTCGGGGACAGCGTCATCGTTGCCCAGCGAGGCTAATGCGTTGGCTGCGGAGACACGCACGTAGGAGTAATCGGGGTTGTGCAGCATAGCAATGATCATTGGATAGGCTTTGTCCACCTTCTGCATGCCTAATGCTTCTGCAGCTGCGCCACGTACGCTCGGGTATTCTCCCTTGGCCATAGGTGCTTGGAAGTCTGGGTAGTCGCGTTGCAGCATGGCGTAGAGTGGCTCGATGGCACGGAAATCACCCACTTGGCCCAGTGCGATTGCGGAATCCACCCGGGTGTATTTTTCGTAGTCAGCAAGGGTGGTCAGCAGCAGTGGGGTAACCGTGCTGTTATTCAGATTGCCCAGTGCACGTATCCCGGCTTGGCGGGCACCTGGGTTGATATCGCGATAAACCATACTTGCTACCGGGTAGACTGCCTCATAGGTAGCCTGATTGCCCAGCGCAGTAGCGGCAGCTGCACGTACCTTGGCGTCAGCATCGGATAAGAACGGGATTATATCCGATACCGAGTTATCATTCTGGTAATTCGCGAAAACTTCCAGGGCGGCCATGCGGACTTTGGCATCATTGTCTTTTAGCCCGGAGAGAATACCACGGAAAGCAGAACCATTTTGTGTGGCACCCAGCACGCGGATACCGTTGGCGCGGACGTCGGCATCTTTGCTCTGCAGCAGCAGGTTGGCGGTCCCTACAGCTTTGCGTCCGAAGTTACCCAGGGCGGCGATAGCGGCCTTGTGCTGGGACTTCAGGGTGGCATCCAGCAGCACTGCCTGCAGTACGGGCAGTGCATCTGCAACCTCTAGCTTGCCCAGGGAGATAGCGATCTCGGCGCGCACGCGTTTGTCTACATCTTTTTCATTCATCATTGCTACCAGGGGGCCGATAGCATCGCGGTCGCCCAGGTTGCCCAGCGCGCTGATGGCAGCAAAGCGTACATCTTTGTCTTCATCCTTCAAAGCGGCAAAAACGGCGTTGAAGGCATCTTTGTTGCCTTTGTATTTACCGAGTCCATTGACCATATCCCGGCGGATTTTGGCGGGCATAATGCGCAGCCCGGCGGCCAGTTCCGGCACCAGTTTACTATCATTCAAGCCGGCGAGTGTCGTCAACGCTTTAGTACGCACGATCTCATTCTCATCGCGTACCAGTTTCAGGCCCACCTGCTCCAGCAGGTATTCGTTCGTGCCGCGCAGGCCATCTAGCGCTGCTGCGCGTACGGCGGCGTCTTTGTCACCGACTAACTGGCGGAACAGAGCCAGCACGGCGGGGTTCTTCATGCTTGCCAGCGAATTGATCATGTTCACTTTTGCTGCCGGGTCTGTTTCTTTGTTCACTGCCGTGAGGATGTCATTGACGGCAATGCCATTGTTGCGCAGCTTTTTCGCAGCTTCGGAGCGAACTTCCGGCTTGGGATCCTGCAGCTGCACCATCAACCCATTCACGCGACCATCTGCCGGGGCAGGTGGCTGCGCAAAGAGCGCACCGAGAGACAACGTCAGCACAACAACGACCATGAGACCGCGTGTTGCCCGAGAAATACTGTTCATACTAAAACCTCCGTTAAAATTGGAACCTTAGTCTCTTATATTGACCATCCACTGTATTTCTCCTGCAACACACAGATTTTTTTGATTTTTTTGTACCTCAGAAGAGACATCTGGTGCCTGGAAACCGGTATAATCCCTGCGGAGTTGCCTCATTACCGTTGCTGGGATTGAAATCCCGCCCATGAGAACGGGGTGGCAAATCCATATCTCATTACCGTTGCTGGGATTAAAATCCCGGCTGCAGGGCGCTGCGCGCCGGTCGTCCGCCTTCGCGGACTTTCGGAATCGAATGGTTCAGCGCCCTTCAGGGTGCTTTATCGTACTTGTAGGCCATAGCCAGGATGGCGAAGGCTTATAGCCTCGTGCTTTAGCGCGTGGCGATAGATGAATCCCTTTTTGTGTTTTTCGTGTTTTTCGTGGTTATAAGAAAAGTGGAAGAGCCGCTACAAATACACAGCACTGTTGCCCTGCTGCGATATCTATGCTATTTTGCTAGCATATCTTTGGAGGTGGTAATATGGATGATTGTCTGTTCTGTCGGATTGCCAATGGGGCGATACCGGTGGAGTTGGTGCACGATGATGAGCTGGTGGCGGCGTTCCGCGATATCAATCCGCAGGCTCCTACGCACATCTTGATAGTGCCCAAAGCGCATATCGCTGACGTCACCCAGGTGGGCGCGGGCGATGGGCAGCTGCTGGCGCGCATAATGCAGGTGGCGGCGGAGCTGGCGCACAGCGAAGGGATCGATGTGACGGGCTTCCGGCTGGTCGCCAATACCGGCCCCGATGCGGGGCAGACCGTCCCCCACCTGCACTTTCACCTCATCGGTGGGCGGGTTATGGGATGGCCTCCAGGGTGATTCAGCGCCGACCACGCGCGTGGCTACGTGGCAAATCGGGAGTGATCTCCATCAACAACAGCGGCTCCTCGCGCACTACTGGGGTGGGGCGCGGGGTGGGCACGGTGACGGTGACGGGCGCGCTGGTGGGCACCACCGACGGCGGCGCAACCGGGACTAGCGGAACGACGGGGGGCCTGGCGGTTATTTTGACGCTGATCTCCAGCAGTTTTGGCTCCGCCGCCTGCCGGCGTTTGCGGATAACTTTGCTCTTCGGGTTGAGCGCCACCGAGATCTTCGCCTCGCGGTGATAGCGGGCGGCGATGTCGGGGGTCTCCAGCAGCGGCCTCACATAGGTGGCAAAGTACCCGCACGGCTCACCCTGAATTATCAGACAGGGGGTGCGTCCCAGGCAGCAATTTTTCTGGTAATTGGCACATTCGCCGCGCGCCAGTTTCGCATTAATATCTGTAGATGTCGCTTTCGCGCGTGCCATTTTCGTGTTA
>JBBQQW010000183.1:0-4659 GCA_038215455.1 Armatimonadota bacterium | reverse complement strand
GCCAGGGGCGTCCCGCCCTTGAGAACGGGGTGGCGATCCTTATACCACCCCCTAAAGGTGGTGGCTAACAACGGCAAGCACCCTGATGGGCGCTGAACCATTCGATTCATAAAGTCCGCGAAGGCGGACGAACGGCGCGCAGCGCCCTGCAGCCGGGATTTCAATCCCAGCGGAGATATGAATTGCCACCCCGTTCTCATGGGCGTCCCGCCCATGGCACGACCTATAAAGCAGAACTAATTGGATGAATCTCCCTTTTTGTGCTTTTCGTGCCTTTCGTGGTTATTAAAGAATACAGCACCATCCTGGCAAGACTGAACAGTTACAATTTCTTTATTGTTGTGATTATCTGCTATAATATCTGCCAAAGGAGATATCTATGCGTATTTTTTTGCTAGTAGCTTTGTTTTCACTTTCGCTCCCGCTTTTTGCGGCGGGATCGGTCGACTTTGAGATGGGGACGGCGGATAATGTGCATAATGTCTTCCGCATCCCGGGCGTGGGTGGCACGTGGGTGTCGTTGCCGAACGAGTTGCAGGTGAATGACATCACCTATGAGCGCGTGCGCGTGAACTATCTGCCCGACGAGCATACCACCTGGTCGGTGCTCTACGCCCCGCTGAAGTTCCACGCCAGCGGTGTTTCTTCGCAATTGATCAACTTCGATACCGCCAGCTTCCCGGCGGGGACGGCGCTGGAGGGCAGCTATAAGTTCAACAGCTACCGCCTCAGCTACACCTACGTCGCCCACCCGGAGCGCGCACTCTCTTACGGCTACGGGTACACGCTGAAGGTGCGCGACGCGGCTATCGCCCTCAATGGCGGTGGCACCAGCGCCGAGAGCGACAACGTCGGCCTGGTCCCGCTGCTCAACTTCCGCGTCGATTGGCAGCTTGATGAGCGCAGCAAGATCACCTTCGATGGCGATGCGCTGGTCGCCCCCATGGGCCGTGCCGAGGACATAGCGCTGGCATATCGCTACGCAGTCACCCCCGAGACCACCCTACGCGTCACCTACCGAATCCTGGAAGGTGGAGCGGATAACGACAAAGTCTACAACTTCGCCCAGGTGAACTATATCGGTATGGGAGTGGAGTACAAGTTCAAATAGAATTTAACCACGAAAAGCACGAAATGAGAGCATCCTTTCGTGCTTTTTCGTGTCTTTCGTGGAAGAAAATTTACCCCATCACGCTCAAATTCCGTATCCGAGTTTTCTGGCAAATTTTTGTATGTCTGATGAGCAACTTTCCGTCGGGCGAGCGCGTATTGACTTATACTTGGCCAGATTGGCACCATAAGGAGAAAGAATATGAATAAGAAAATTCTTGTTGGCGCGTTAGCATCTACCTTGATGCTGATGACAGTTACCGCTTTCGCACAGCCCGGAATGGGTGGTGGTATGAATCGCTTCGGCCCCACGCAGCAGCAGGGCGCGGGCATTGGCGGAGACCAAGCTAAGGGTGGTCCCGGCATGAAAGGGCAAAATGGCCCCGATGCGATGAAGGGCATGAAGTGTATGGGTGCCCAAAGCGAAAAAGGGCAATGCCTGGCAATGCGCGGACAGCATGGGATGCGCGGATTCATGAAAGGGCAGCAGGGCGCAGATGCGAAAATGGGCCCGCAGCAGCAAGAAGGCCCACGTGGTAATGGCCAGATGAAAGAGCAGCAAGCTCCGGCAGCCTTAGCCGGTGCCGAGAAGGCTGGCGGACGTGGTATGGGCGGTGGCACCAAGGGTGGCGGACGCGGAATGGGTGGCCACGGCGGTGCTGGCGGACGTGGCATGGGTGGTCGCGGCCGCTAAGAGCATCGGCAATTTCAGACCACGCTAAATAGAATTTAACCACGAAAAGCACGAAATGAGAGCATCCTTTCGTGCTTTTTCGTGTCTTTCGTGGTCATTTTAAAAACAGGTCACACCCCGGCAAGCGGCGAAGAACATACTTATGCTTTTTCTCGTCATATTTGCGTTGCTGGCGGCGCTTTCCAATAGTATCAGCAGTATCGCTAATAAGCTGCTGGTGCGGGCGGATGGGGTGGCGGCGTTGCCGGCGGGGTTGCTGCTGCAGGTGGTCGGCGGGGCGTTTACGCTGCTGGCGCTGCTGGTATTTCGCCCGGTATTCGTCTGGGGTGCGTGGGGATATGTGCTGGCGGTGGTGGTCATTTCGCTGGCGGGTTTTGTGCTTATCAGCTACGCATTCGCGCGGGAGGATGCCTCGGCGGCCGGGCCTATCCTGGGCATGAAGGTGCTGGTGACCGCCGTGGCCGAGTCCGCACTGCAGGGGCACGGCGTGGGCTTGGGGGTATGGCTGGGCGCGGTGGTGAGCGTGCTGGCGCTGGCCTTTATCAGCCAGGGGGATAAATGGAGCCTGCACCCGCGCGATATGATGCGCCCGGGTTTGCTGATGATGTTGCTGGCGGCGGTCTGCTTCGGCATCAGCGATATCTGTGTCAAACAGACGATCATCTTCTTTGGGGGTGCCGGGTGGGCGGTGTCGCTCTATCTCATCACCATCACCGGCATGGTCTGTGTGCCGTTGCTAGTGTTGCTGGCGCGGCGCGGGGGCAATTTCTGCGGCATCAGTTGCGCCTTCGACCTGCGTAATGCCTGGCGCAATATCGGCGTGCTCTGCCTGGGGGGCACCACGAATGTCCTCACGCAGGCCTTCCTCTTCACCGCCTTCGCCATCGGCGGGCAGGTGACCCTGGCAAATATCATCTACAATTCGCGCGGGCTGATGGTCGTCCTCCTCCTCGCCATCATGGTGCTGGGCCACGGCCACAACGTCGAGGAGGCCCGCGGCCGCGCCTACCTCTACCGCATAATCGGCGCACTGCTCACCATCGGGGCGGTGGTGCTGGCATTGACGGTGAAATGATAACGTGGCATGGGCGGGACGCCCATGCCACAATGGGAGCCTTTCAGGCTAACGAGGTATGTAACTGCTCAGTATTGTCAGAATAGCGCGCACCTAATGCCTTGGTTTCACCTAACCCCCAGCCCCTTCCCTGCGAGGGAAGGGGTGCCGATTCAATGAATATCTATTGAAAAACGATCATCCTCCCCCTTCCCGCGCCGGGAAGGGGGCTGGGGGGTTAGGTAAAACCAAGGATGATGAGTCTGAGCAGTTACCAAGTCACCATGAACGTATCACTATTAGCCCGTTCTCATGGGCGGGACGCCCATGGCACATTTGCTACCGGAACGCTGGCAGTTGATCTATATGCACCTCGATCAGCTCCGCTATCGCCTGGTGGGCGGCGGCTTTTTCGGTTATCGCCGGGTCAGCGTCGATGGCAGCGGCCAGTTTGACGCGGTCGCCGGTGGCGGCGGCATCTGCGGCCAGCAGCTGCACCTGCGCGGCGCTGTTGCAGATATCGGCGATGCTGGCGGGCAGTGCACCCAGCGGTGTGGCGGTGATTTTGCCGTCGGCGATGATCACCGGAGTCTCCACCATGGCATCGGCGGGCAGATTGCTGATGGCACCGTTATTAATGGTGTTGAGCGCGGGCATGCGCAGGATTTTGCCGGTGGTGAGCGCGTTGATCACATCCGCCGGATGCTCCCAGGCGCTGTGATTGAAGAGCACCTGCCACGGATAATCGGTGGTGGCCACTTTGACCAGCTCGGCGCGGCGCACCTCACGTTCGGCTTCGTTGCCGTGGTGCGCCTCGTACTCGCGGCAGGTCTCGTCGTCCCAGGGCAGGAATTCGCCGGTGTGCGTGTCCCCCGCCAGCGAGAGCAGGCCGTATTGCCGCCAGGCCTTCATCGTCAGTGGCCCCAGCGCGTAGTGTACGCGCTCATCTGGGTTCTGCGCCAGCGCGGCCTGCACCTGCGGCAGCAGATCCTCGCCCGTCCAGCGGTCGGTGGCGGAGAGCAGCCAGCTGAAGTGATTCAGCCCGCCGCTGATGACATTGATATCGTGTACGTCACGGTTGAGCAGCGCTGCGATTATCTGGTAGCCATCGGCACCCCCCAGCGCCGCGTTGCAGAAACCCACCGCTCGGATACCACTGTGGCGGATTACCGCATTGGTGACACGCGGAAGCGGGTTGGAACTGTTGAGCAGCAGCGCATCCGGGCAATAGCGCTCCATGTCGCGCGCGATGCCGAGAACCAGCGCCACCTGGCGCAGCGTGTAGGACAGCCCGCCCAGCCCACCGCACTCGCTGTAGATCTCCTTGATGCCGTGCCGACGCATCACTTCCTTATCCCACTCCCAGCGCAGGCGCAGCTGCACCGCCACCGAGGAGGTGACGAAATCCGCGCCCTGCAGTGCCGCCGCCCGGTCGGTGCCCGCGGTGATCTCCGCCGCCACCCCCAGCTCCTTCGCCAGCCGCGTGGCCAGCTGCCGCATCGTCTCCACCGCCGGCTCATTCACATCCAGCAGCGCCAGCCGCATCCCCGTCATACGGTGCTTCACAATCAGATCATAAAGCAACCCCAGACTAAAGACAAAACTCCCGGCCCCCACCACTGCAATCTTCGGTCCATTATTATTCATCAAAATACACTCCTGCTAATCAATACTTAAAGATATAGTTTTGCCAGTGGTAGGATGGTTCCTGCAGGAAATACAGATTATTTTGAAATTGGTAAATTCTGCTGTGAACGGAGTACCCCTGGGATATCATTTTCCCAAGTATAATGCCCCTTCT
>JBBQQW010000182.1:0-4672 GCA_038215455.1 Armatimonadota bacterium | reverse complement strand
TAGCGCGATTGCAGGAGAGAAGTAACCGATGCTACTGCGTATACGCATGATAATATGGAAGGAGTTCATCCAGATATTCCGCGATGCGCGGATGCTGGCGGTGGTCATCGCGTTGCCGGTCTTCATGCTCACCGTCTTCGGTTATGCCATCAATATGGATGTGAAGCATGTGCGCATGGGCGTGTATGACCAGAGCAAAACGCAGCAGTCGCGCGAGCTGGTGGGCGCATTTTCGCATAGTGAGTACTTCAATCCTATCCTCTATCCACAAAGCAATGCGGAGATCGACGACGCGCTGGACGCTGGCAAAGTGAAGGTGGTACTGGTGATACCGGTAAACTATGTCGAAGACCTCGCGAGCGGACGGGTAACTCCGGTACAGCTACTAGTTGACGCTTCTGACTCCACTACTGCAACCACTGCCATCGGCTATATCGCCGGCATTATTCAACAGCAGTCATTGAAGATTTCGTTGGAGGCTATCCAGCGTACCGGCCACCATGTCGGCAACGCTGTGTTGCCTATTGATAATCGGGTGCGCTACTGGTACAACCCCGAGTTGCGCAGCGCCAACGCCACCATCCCCGGCCTCATCGCCACCATTCTGATGATGCTTTCCGCGCTGCTCACTTCCACCACCGTAGTACGTGAGCGTGAGCGCGGCACTATTGAATCGCTCATCGCCTCGCCTATCATGCCCTTCGAGCTAATGCTGGGCAAGCTCATCCCCTATGTAATCATAGCCTTCGCTGATGTTATCACGGTAATGCTACTGGCGGTCTTTGTATTCCATGTGCCATTGCTGGGTAATCCGCTCTATGTATTGCTCTCCTCGGCGATCTTTCTTTTTGCCGCCTTGAGCATCGGCTTACTCATCTCGGTGGTTGCGCCTACGCAACAGGTGGCAATGCTGGGGGCCATGATGGGTACGCAACTGCCCACCATTATTCTCTCCGGTTTCATGTTTCCGATAACGTCCATGCCACTCGTTATCCAATGGTTTACCTATCTCATCCCAGCACGACATCTAATAACCATGCTCCGCGGTATTTTCCTGAAAGGTAGCGGCTTCGCCGACATCTGGGCACCCGGCCTGGCACTCCTCCTCTTCGGATTGTTGTTGTTCACCATCGCCACGCGGCGCTTTAAGAAGAAATTGTAGCATCTACCTGGAACTTGGAACCAGGAACTAGGAACTAAAAAAAATGAACCTACGCCGACTATGGAGCTTAATGAAGAAGGAGACGATCCAGCTTTTGCGTGATAAACGTTCGCTGGGGATCATGCTCGTCTCGCCGGTATTGATGATTTTGCTCTTCGGCTACGCGGGTACTACCGATGTCAATAACATCAACACGGCTATTCTCGATCAAGACAAGACGCAGGCTAGCCACACTTTGACCGAGCATATCTTCAGCTCTGGCTACTTCACCCACACATTGGATATCGATAGCCCACAACATGCGAATACTGCCCTTGATACCGGCAAGGTGCAGCTGGTGCTAGTTATACCGCGCGGCTTCGCAGATGACATCAGCCAGGGGCGTACCGCGCAGTTGCAGACACTCATCGACAGTACTGACTCCGTCACCGCCAGTGTCGTCTCCGGCTATGTCAGCCAGGTAGTGCGTGGCTACGAGGCGGGCATCATCACGGAACGGCTCGAGCGCCTCGGCGGCGCGGCACGCCTGCCCTCGTTGGATCCGCGCCTGCGTGCCTGGTATAACCCTGACCTAAAGAGCGTCAACTTCATGGTGCCGGGGGTAATGTGCTACATACTGATGCTGGTTGCTATCATGCTGACAGCCTTCGCCATCGTGCGTGAGAAGGAGTTGGGCACAATGGAGCAACTGATTGTAACCCCCATCACTCCATTGGAATTAATCCTGGGCAAAACGCTCCCCTTCTTCGTGGTGGGCTACATCGATCTCACGCTGGTGCTCATCGTCGGCATCAGATGGTTTCACGTCTCTTTCTCCGGCTCGTTGTTATTTCTTTATCTGGTGAGCGGAATTTTCATCCTCTGTTCGCTTGGGCTGGGGTTGTTCATCAGCACTGTATCGCATACGCAACAGGAGGCGATGCTTAGCTCCTTCTTCGTCTTTCTCCCTAGCATCATGCTGGGTGGTTTTACCTTCCCTATTGAGAACATGCCGCCGGTAATCCAATGGTTTACTTACCTGCTCCCATTAAGATACTATCTGGAGATAGTCCGTGGCATCTTCCTTAAAGGCAACGGCATTGCCATCCTCTGGCCGCAAGTTCTCGCGCTAGCAATATTCGCTGTCGTAATAATCACCATCTCTGTTACGCGGTTCCAGAAACGCCTGGGGTAGGGGAGAAACTGCCCCTCACCCGCTAATTTGCCTCGGGATAGCTGCCAAATACCCGCAAGAACAGGCAGTGCTCGCGCATCTCTTCGATAGCGGCTGTCACATTCGGGTCGTTCACATGCCCCTGCAGGTCGATGTAGAAGAGATACTGCCACGGCATCTCCTTCGTCGGGCGCGATTCAATCATGGTCATGTTGATACCACGTGCCTGCAGTACCGCCAACGCCAGATTCAACGACCCGGCCATATGCTTCACGGAGAAGACTACCGAGGTCTTGTCGTGTCCACTGGGTTGCGACATCGCCGCTCCCACGACGCAGAAACGCGTGCGGTTGTACGGCGAATCCTCGATACGGTCAGCCAGTAGATTCAGCCCCTCGTGCTCCGCCGCCAGTTGCTGGCAGATCGCCGCCGCGTTGGGCTTTTCCTTCACCACTCCCGCAGCAGCCGAGGTAGATGAGGTGGTAAACGTCTTCGCGTTGGGCAAGTGCTGGTGTATCCACTGCCGGCACTGCGCCAGCGCCTGCGGGTGCGAGTACACCTCCGTCACTTCCTCCAGCGCGCCTACTCCCCATAGCGCGTGGCGGATGGGCATGTTCAGTTCATCGGCGATGTTCAGCGACGAGCGGTAGAGCGCGTCCAACGTCTCGCGCACCACGCCTTCGGTGCTGTTCTCTATCGGTGCCACGCCATAATGCGCCTTGCCGTGTTCCACCAGATCAATAATTTCACCTATCGACTCTGCCGGCAGATACTGCCCGGTAGTACCGAAACGACTCAACGCTGCTACATGTGTATTGGTGTACTCGGGGCCGAGGTAGGCCACCGTCACCGGCTGCTCCAAGTTGCGACAGCTGGCTATTATCTGTTGAAAAATGCCGCGCAACGCCTCGTTCGGCAACGGCCCTCTGTTGTTGGCCTCCACCTTCGCCAGCACCGCCCGCTCCCGTGCTGGGACAAAAGTCACCGCATCGTTCGCATCCTTCAGCGCCCCAATAGCCCGCGCCAGCTCTGCCCGTCGGCTTACCAGCGCCACCACATCCGCGTCCACCTGGTCGATCTGCCCGCGCAACTCGTCAATACTCTTACCAATAGCCGGATAATCACTCATAATAATCTATACTCTCATATTTCCCTAGCTCAAAGCAAGCCCTTCTCCCATATTAAATTTTGAACTTTCTCCCGTCACGTCTTGCCCAACTTCGCACTCTAATGTAATCTATACCCATGATTACCATTACGGCACCAGCAAAGATTAATCTTACCCTGCGTATCCTCGGCAAACGTGCGGACGGTTACCACGCGCTGGAGTCCGTTATGCAGACGGTATCGCTCGTGGACACCCTGCTTATTCAGTCCGCGCGTGAGCTATCCTTTCACTGCGACACCCACTCGCTTAACTATGCCAATAACCTGGTGCTCAAGGCTGCACGTCTGCTGCGCGACGAGACCGGCTGCAACATGGGCGCACGCATCACACTGGAGAAGAATATTCCCACCCGTGCCGGCCTGGGTGGGGGCAGCAGCGACGCCGCCAACACGCTCGTTGGGCTGGATAAACTGTGGGGGTTAAAGCTGCCGGTCTCTGATCTGGCCGCCCTCGCCGCCCGTCTCGGCTCCGACATCCCCTTTTTCCTCTACGCACCCACCGCGCTCATCTCTGGCCGTGGAGAGGTGGTCACACCGTTGCCCGCCCCGCCGTCATATAACATAGTACTGGTGAAGCCCAAAACCGGCCTCCCCACACCCCAGGTCTACGCCGAACTGCACGCCGCGCCCTTGCAGCCGATGAAGGAGGGCTACGCTCCCGAAACCACCGCCATGCTCGCCGCCCTCGCGCAGGGGGATTCCGCAGCCATTGCCGCCCAGCTAGTCAACGACCTGCAAGCCACCGCCTTCCGCCTGCTCCCCGCACTAGCCCAGCTACGCGACAAAATGCTGGCCTCCGGTGCTCTCGCCGCCTGCTTAAGCGGCAGCGGCTCCGCCATCTTCGCCATCTGCCCCGACGCCTCCACCGCCCACCAGATAGCCAAAAAGCTCCACCACCAGGGCCTGTGGACCTGGAGCGGTGTGACATTATAACGGCCCTCAGCCCATCCTGGCAGATCCGGCAGGGCAGGGGATAATAAGGAGTGGAAGTGAAAATAACTATCTATGGCCCCGGCTGCACCAAGTGCAAGCAGGCAGAGGAAATCGTACGACGCGTAGTGGCGGAGACCGACAGCGCGGTGGAAGTCACCAAAGTGAGTGACATCAAAGAGATGGTTACCGCCGGTGTGATGATGACACCCGCGATTGCCGTGGACGGCGTCATGAAAATGGCCGGACGTGTGCCGAAG
>JBBQQW010000181.1:0-4715 GCA_038215455.1 Armatimonadota bacterium | reverse complement strand
GCACGCAGGTATTTGCGGAAGACGACTGCGAAGAACCGAAAACAGCTGTGCCCATCGTGAAGACCGATGCTGAAGACCCGCGGCGATTATTTCGCTGCAAAGCCGGGCTGGGCGATTTTACCGTCAGCCACGATGGCCACTACCGGCTGTGTATCTCGCTCAACGCGCCCGGCACCACCTACGACCTGCGCCGGGGGACGCTGCGCCAGGCATGGGAGGAGTTCACTCCGGCAGTGCGGGCGCTGCGCTCTGACTGCACGGATTTCCGCTGCGCCAGCTGCGAAATTCGCCACCAGTGCATCACCTGCCCCGCCTACGCCTATCTGGAAACCGGGGCGCTGGACGGTGTGCCCGAATATTTTTGCCAGTTGGCGCACGAGAAAGCTAACGGCTAGATTCCTGGATTCAACCCTATATCGTCATCGACCAGCGTGTCCCCATTGATAAATGCCATATGTCCATCAAGGAATACTGCGCAGAAACCGTCGCCATGGCGCGAGGTGTCGTTATATTCTTAACAGGTGATAATGCTGCCGGATTATTGATAGGACTCTACCACTCCGGATCACAGGGGAAATAATGATCATTCCCCTTCAGGTAGATGTTGCCTAACTCCAACAATTGTCTAAAGTTATTCTGACAAATCTCCAACTGCAGCTTTTGAGGCTAAACATGGAGCCACCGAGCGGATTCGAACCGCTGACCTGCGCATTACGAGTGCGCTGCTCTACCAGCTGAGCTACGGTGGCGAACGAGTTATAGTATAGTGTCAGGCACAAATTGTGTCAATATTTACCCCTAAACCAACGTTCCTTTGGTGCTGGGGATGCCGGTTTCGCGGGTGTCTATGCTGATGGCCTGGCGCAGGGCGCGGGCGCAGGCTTTGAAGCAACCCTCGACAATGTGGTGCGAGTTCACCCCCGAGAGCAGGCGCAGGTGCAGCGTGAGGCCGCCGTTGACGGCCAGCGCACGGAAGAAATCCTCGGCCAGCTCGGTGTCCCAGGTGCCCACCTTGGGCTGCGGAATGGCCACCTCCCAGACGAAATACGGGCGTCCGCTGCAATCCACCGCAGCCAGCACCAGCGCCTCATCCATCGGCAGCATGATATCACCGTAGCGGTGAATTCCGCGTTTGTCGCCCAGCGCTTCCTTGATAACAATACCCAGGCAGATGGCGATATCCTCCGTCAGATGGTGGTCATCCACGTTGATATCCCCGGTAGCGGCCACCTGCAGGTCACTGCCGCTGTGTTTTGCGAAGAGCGTGAGCATATGGTCGAGAAAACCGATGCCAGTCGCAATCTCCGAGTTACCCGTGCCATCCAGGTTGATGGAGAGTTTGATACTTGTTTCCGCAGTTTTTCGTTCCAGTTCCGCAATCCGCATAGCAATCACCTCAATAGTGTAAGTTTAGCCGAATCGGGCATTTGATGCAATAAAAGCGCTGGTTATACGTATTTCATGGTTGACTTTTGCCCCTACTACCCGCAAAATAGGTACAGAAATCCCTGTTGAAGCTATAAATTTTTCCATTTATCATGAGGTATAGTATGCTGCAAGAAATTCAGGAACAAAAAGCCGGGTGGGTGGTGCGTGAGGATGAGCTGGTGGGGCTGAATGCTGATGCATTGTCCACCATTTTTTGTGTAGGAAATGGGCGCAGTTGTACGCGCGGTACCTTTGGGGAAGAGCGCTACGCTGCCTTCCGCGGGGTGTATGTATCCGGGTTATTCACCCGCGCCGGCTACGGACTGGTCTATTACATGGGTGCGCCGAGCTGGCTGCCAGCTTTTGTGCTGATCAACGGGGAGCGGCCAGCATGTCAGGAAAGCTCACGGATACTTGACCTGAAAACCGGCATATTGAGCCGCCGTGCCACGTTCAGCACCGGCAAGGTATCGGTAACTGTGGATGAAGAGCGCTTCGCCTCATTTGAAGAGCCGAATCTGCTCTGCCAGCGTTTGAGCGTGTCCATTGAAGGCCCCACCGCCAATGTCGATTTCGTGTTGGGCATTGATGCAGATGTGCATAATCACGCGGCCAAGTACTTCAAGCCTGGGCAACTACCGAATTGCACCGAAGCGGGATTGAAGCTGACGAAGATTGAGACGCTGGAAGCGGTGCGCCATCGGCTGCACGCGGTTATCTATTCACCGCAGACCGGGCAACATGCGTCTTTGAATGCTGCAGTGCGGCAGATTGCCGGGCCGCGCATACCCCATGAGTACCGTGTGGATGACGGCATGGCGATGATGTGTTACCACATTCTGCCCGAGGGTGACCCGACGCAGAGTTACGTCTTTGAGAAAATCTGTGTCCTCACCGCCGATATCCACGGGGTTGAGGAAGGTAGGCGCGACGGTGCCCGACATTTCGCACATCTGGCGACGCATAATTATGAGCTGGCCCGCTGTGAGCACCTGGCGGCAATCGGGCGTTTCTGGAGCACGGCTGACGTGGAAATCGCGGGTGACCCCAGCGCACAACTGGCCGTGCGCTATGCGCTCTGGGCCACACGCATCGCCGCGCCGGATGACAACGGAGCCTCCTCCATCGGGGCGAAGAATCTCACCGGCGACTGGTATCGTGGTGCTAATTTCTGGGATATGGAGATGTTTCAGCTCCCGATGCTCACCGCCATCGCTCCCGAGCGCGCACGCAACCACATCCTCTACCGAGCTAATCGGCTGCACTCTGCCCGCACGCTGGCGGCACAGGATGGCTACTGTGGCGCACGCTACACATGGCAGAGCTATGGCTCCGGGCTGGAAGAGCCACCCGTCTTTGGTGGGTTCCTCTACATGCAGCAGCACCTGAATGCGGCGGTAGGGTGGGGGATATTGCATTATTACGCCCTCACGCATGACTATGATCTGATGCTGCATCATGGACTGGAGACGTTGTGTGAGCTGAACCGTTTCTGGGCCTCCCGTGTGCGCGAGGGCGATGACGGTGAGTACCATATTGATCTGGTCTGCGGACCGGATGAGATCCACCAGGGGATCGATGACAACGCCTACACCAACCGTATGGTGATCCATGTGCTGCGGGAGAGCCTGCAGTTGCTGGATAAATTCCTCGCCTATGATCACAAACGGGTATCGCGCCTGCTGGAGAAGATGGGGCTGAGCGACGACGAGCGCGCGCGCTGGGCAGATATCGCCGACCGGCTGCATGTCCCCATGCTGCGTAGCGGGGTGATGGCGCAGTTCGCTGGCTTTGCGGACTATGCCGAACCGAATGAACGCCTGGTAGCGGATGAAGGGCATGGGAAGGACAAGACGAACAAACAGGCGGACACGCTGTTGCTCTTCCAGACCATCCCCGGTGCCTTCACGCAGGGGCAGCTGGCGGACAACTATGCCGAGTATGCTCCGCTCTGCAACCAGACCTCTTCATTATCATTCTGCACGCACGCGCTGCTGGCGGCACGACTGGGGCGCATGCGTGATGCCAGCAAATACTTCGCCAGTGCCGCCGGAGTAGACCTGGCCGACCAGATGGGCAACACCTGCCATGGCATCCACGGCGCGGGTGAGGGTGGTATCTGGCAGGTGGTGGTGCAGGGCTACGGTGGGCTGCGCGTTGATCTCGATGCCGTCACTATCGCCCCGCAATTGCCGCCGACATGGGAGTCGCTGGCCTATCGCTTCTTCTGGCAGGGGCAGTGCGTGGCAGTGGCGGTGACGCAGCAGGAGTTCACTATCGAAAACATGGGCACCTGCCCGGTAGAGCTGCAGGTAAATGACACAAAATGCAGTTGGCAACCGGGGGAGAAACAGACCTTCCCCCTCGAAGTAGCCTGGGCAGAGCAGGAGCTGGAGGCGGTGATCTTCGACCTGGACGGTGTGCTGGTGCGCACAGACCACCTGCATTATCAGGCATGGAAGGTGCTGGCCGACGAGCTGGGTCTGCCCTTTGATGAGACGGTGAACCACCAGCTGCGCGGGGTATCACGTGAGGAGAGCCTGCGCCGCATCTACGCCGGGCGCCCGCTACCATCGGCGGAGGATTTCGCCGAACAATGCGCACGCAAGAACAAACATTATGTGGAACTGGTGCAGGCGATGTCCCCCGCGGACGTGCTGCCTGGTGCCATAGAATTACTACAGCAGTTGCGCCAGGCCGGCATCAAATGCGCACTGGCAAGTGCCAGCAAAAATGCAGCGGTGGTGCTGGAGAAGACCGGCATGGGCGAGTATATCGACGTGGTCGTCGATGGCTCGGTGGTGACGGAGAGCAAACCCGACCCACAGGGATTCTACCTGGCCGCCCAACGCGCCCGCGTGTTGCCGTGGAACTGCCTGGGGGTAGAGGATGCCGAAGCCGGAGTGGAAGCCATCCACCGCGCCGGCATGGTAGCGGTAGGCATCGGCGCACAAACCAGCGAAGCCGAGGTGCAATTCACCGGAGTAGACGAGCTTAACGTGGTAAAACTACGCGAGATCTTCCACAAATACCAGAATGAAACCAACCCCTACCTGGAACGCAACATCGCGAAATTCAAGGGGGAAATGAGCTGAACGGAGTCGCTAGTCGCTAGTCACGAGTCGGTTGTCTATTTGAGATCATGTCAAATAGACAACCACTGACTCGTGACTCGTGACTAGCGACTCCGTCTCACGCTCCCGGTATCTTTCCCACAGCAACTTCGCCGTCGAAGCGGGCGATGTTGAAGGGCTTGATTAGTTTATCTTCCTCGCCGGTGGTCACCA
>JBBQQW010000180.1:0-4826 GCA_038215455.1 Armatimonadota bacterium | reverse complement strand
GTGAGTAACAGGCTCAAAATAGAGATGGTGAGGGTGAGCAGCAGGCGCTCACCGATGAGCGTATTCACCGGTTTATTCCACTCGAAGGACATGCCCATGTCACCATGCACCAGCCCGCCCTTCCAGTGCGTTTTCCCGGTTTTATCTTTGCTGATTTTGCCGAACATCCAGTGCATATACTGCTGATATACCGGCTTGTCCAGGTCATAACGTGCGCGCAACGCCACCACCTGCTCCTCGCTGACGGTGTCGCCGGTGGATTGCAACGCAGTGATATACGAGGTGAGGTAGTCACCCGGCGGCAACTTGATGATGGTGAAGGTGATGATGCTGATGAGAAAAAGCGTGGGGATAGTCCACAACAGCCGTCTGACGATGACGAAGAACATCAGCGGCCCCCTTTCGCATCGATGGCGTAGCATTCGCAGGCGGTGTTGGCGGGGGAATGGAACGACCACCCGGCCATGGCGACATCAGGCACGTTGCGGAAGTCGTCCTTCACCGCAACGAGGCTGGGCACCTGGCCTATGGTGCCGATGGTCCACAGGTTCTTCATATTCAAATCAATTATTTGCTGAAAGAGCTGACGCTGTTTCACTTCGTCCGGGGTCTCACGTATTTTCTGGAACAAGTCCAGCGCCTGTTGCATATCTTCCGGCGGTTTGGTGCCACGCAGGCCATTGGTGTTGAAATACTTGGCGTAGTCGATGCCATAGAGCGATTCATCGCTGATGGGTAGGAACCAGCGCGGATCGAGTACCGGGTATTGCTCATCCGCACCCCACCAGACACCAGCGTCGTGCAACAGTGCAGCTTTGCGCCGGTAGAAGAGCTGGCGCTCGCTGACTTTCACCTCGGACTTCACTCCCACCGCTGTCCAGTAGGCCGCGACCATCTCTACCAGGCGGGGGCTGAGTACCATCGGGGATATTTCGATGCGGATCATCAGTGGTGCGCCGCTGGGCAGTTTGCGGTTGCCGTCGGAGTCGCGTGCCGTCAGGCCCAGCTCATCCAGCATTTTGTTGGCGCGTGCCGTGTCATACTGGGTATAGGCTTTAGCATAGGCTTCATCGTAGAAAGGTGAGGTGGGTAGCGGGGCAACCTGGCGCGGCTCGCCGATGCCGAAATAACAGGCTTCGTTCAAACTATTGCGGTCGATGGCGTAGGAGAGCGCCTGGCGGAACTTCGCCTCGCCGAAGAGCGCACGTGTCTCCGGGTCGCGGTGATTCATATTGATGCCGATATTGTTAGTACCGCCGCCGCTGTCGATCCAGTGTAGCATATGGTAGTTGCGCTTCTCGCGGTTCTCCATAAACTGCGGGTAGTAGTCGAACTTCAGATGCCGTTCCTGCATGCCTACTTCGCCGTTGATGGTGCGCATATTAATGGTTTCGACATCGAGCATGTCGAAGTTGATCTTGTCTATATAGGGTAGCTGGCGGCCGTCCGGATCCACCTTCCAGTAGTAGGGGTTGCGCACAAAGACAACCGGGCGTGCCGGGGGCGGCGACTGCAGCACCCACGCCCACAGGCGCGGCATATCCACATTGCGCCAGTCGCCTCTTTCACTGAAGAGCTGATACCAGTAGTTCATCCCCTTGGCGCGCGCCAGCTCTTCCAGCTCTTCTTTGGCAGTATAGTTAATGTGGAATTTCTTCAGGTAATGCGCCGGACAGCTCACTACTGCGGTGCCATCCGCTGTGGAGGCCAGCATTTGCAGGAACAGCCCGTGTGGCTCGGTGAAGTGCAGCTTGAAGGTGTAGTCGTCGACGACCTCCAGCGTGGAGCCGGTGCGGAAGTCGCGCGGCTTCACCGGAGTAACTTCCTTGTTGTTGAGCACGTCGTCATACCAGAAGCGGATGTCGGCGGTGTCGAACGGCGCGCCGTCACTCCAGCGCACACCTTTGCGCAGGTAGAAGGTGAAGTTTCGCCCATCAGGCGATATATCCCAGCCGGTGGCCAGGTTAGGGATGATTTTTTGCCCCATCGGATCCCAGCGCACCAGCGTCTCGTAGGTCAGGCGGAACCCCATCTGCGTGGCGATATCACCCGGGTCAGTGGTGCTATAGCGCAGCCACGCGCCGCCGTAGGGGCCGTTCTGCTGCGGCGGGGTGATCACCAGCGGGTTGATCGGCAGCCGCTCCGCCACCGGAGGCAGCCCCATGCTGTCGAGCATCGGTGCCTGCATAAAGTTGCGCGTCCCGCTCCACTCGCTGATCTGGTGTGTCTTCCCCGCCACCAGCGGGTGGCGCTCCGGCACCGGCAACGCGGCCAGTTGCTGCGCGGAAAAGGCCCGCCGATCCGCCAACCGCCAGGTAACCCCCGCGATAAATGCCACGAATAGCACCAGAAAACCCACCACCCCACCTGCACCCAGTGCAAAATTGAGTATGGCCCTCCAGCGTTTGCCAGCGATGCCGTCACGTTTCTTCATAGCGCTAGTAGTAGTTTCGCTGACAGTGGAGAAACTCCTGCAAAAATAGTATCCTGCCACAGCAGGAGAAATTATGCGATAATAAACCGGAAAGTAAAATGATAACTATGACTTCACAGAAGACACCTCTCGCCTTTGCATTGGCGGTAAATTATGCAGGGATGATGTCATTGGCGGTGGCGGTGAATCTTATCCCCGTCTTCCTCACCACGCTGGGAGCGTCGCTGGGGGACGGGCATCTCACTAACGAACAACTGGGGCGTATCGGGGCGATGACCTTCATCGGTGTGGTGGCGGGCATCCTCATCACTGGCCCGCTGGCGGATCGCTGGGGGCCGAAGCTCTTCGCGGTGCTGGGCAATATCCTCGTCGGGGTCGGCTTGCTGCTCCTCGGTTTTGCACAAGATTATCCGGCGGTGCTGGCGGCGGTAACGTTGATGGGCTTTGGCGCGGGCGTGCTGGATATGGTGCTTAGCCCCATCGTCTGCGCCTACCAGCCGGAGCGGCGCACCGCGGCGATGAACTGGCTGCATTCATTCTATTGCGTAGGGGCGGTGGTGACGGTGCTCGCTGGTTCGCTGGCGTTGCGCTCGGGGATCGGCTGGCGCACGCTCTGTTTCCTGCTCATCGCTATGCCGGTGCTGGTGGCAGTTGGCTTCTTGCGCTTGCATATCCCACATCTGGTAGGGGTGGAGCATACGCGCACCCGCGCACGTGACCTGCTGCGCCAGCCGGTCTTTCTGGTGGCGCTCCTCGGCATCTTCCTCGCCGGCGCGGCGGAGGTGGGGCTGGCGCAGTGGTTGCCCGCCTATGCCGAGGAGAGCCTGGGATATAGCAAATGGGTGGGCGGCATGGCGCTGCTGGGGTTTTCGGTGGCTATGACGCTAGCACGGATGGGCGCGGGGATGCTGGGCACCCGCGTGCCACCGATGACAGTAATGCTCGTCAGTTGTTGGGCGTCGGTGCTGCTCTTTCTGATTGCCAGTTTCTCCCCGTGGCCGTGGCTGGCACTGGGCGCGGCGGTGCTCGTCGGCTTCACGGGGAGCGCACTGTGGCCCAGTATGCTGGGCATCACCGCCGACCGCTACCCACAGGGCGGTGCCTCCATGTTCGGCCTGCTCGGGGCCTTCGGCAATATCGGCGGCATCTTCATGCCCTGGACAGTGGGCATCATCGCCGATCACGCCACCCTCAACCTCGGCATCGCTACCAGCACCCTTTGCCCGCTGCTGCTGGCATTTCTGCTGTTGTGGATGCGGCGGCAACCAGTGGTTATTGCTACTGGCTGATGGGTAAGGTATAGTAGAACGATACTGTCAGGCAGAGGATAGGCAATGCGGGCATTTATCATAGGTACAACTGTAATAATGGTGTTGCTGGCTGCATATGGCATCACCCGCGTATGGCCACGCCCATTGCCGACGCAGACGAGCAGGGTGGTGAACTACACCGAGAAATCTGGCCCCGCTGCCGTGGCGACGATAACTGCCGAGTGGCAGGACGCTGTGCGCAAGCGGGCGGTGCCGGTGAAGATATATTACCCGAAGCTGGCCACCGCCCCGTGCCCGGTGATCCTCTTCTCGCATGGGCTGGGCGGATCACGCGATGGCTACGCCTACCTTGGGCAACACTGGGCGAGTTACGGCTATCTGGTGGTGCATGTCACCCATATCGGCAGCGACACCTCTGTCTGGAAGAACAAGCAGGGTCCAATGATTGCCATGCGTGCTGCTGCGCTTGACCCGAAAAATACGCTGAACCGCGCGGGCGATATCACATTTGCCCTGGATGAGCTGACGCGCCGGAACAAAGACGATGCAACGCTGAAAGGGAAGATAGACCTCGCACGCATCGGCATCGCCGGCCATTCCTTCGGCAGTTTCACCACCCTCATCGCAGCGGGGATGGCGGTGCCTGTCCCCGGCGGGTTAGGGTCAATTACTCTCGCAGAGCCGCGCATGAAAGCGGGGATAGCCATCAGCTCTCCGGTCATCGGTAAACCGGAACAGTATCAGCAGATATACGGCGGAATAAAAACACCATTGTTGCATATCACCGGGACAAAAGACCTCATTGATGACAGTGCTGACAAGCGCCGCGTGCCTTATGACAATATCAAAAACGCTGACCAGTACCTGCTCACCTTCAAAGATGCCGACCATATGGTCTTCTCCGGCAGACGCCTCACCGGCAAAGCACATCCGGGCGACGCCACCATCAATAATGACACACTCATCTGCACCACAGCCTTCTGGGATGCCTACCTGCGCGACGATGCGGACGCGAAGAAGTGGCTGACCAACGGCGAATTCCCCCGCATACTCGATAAATATGGAGTTTGGGAGCAACGGATTAAGTAGGAACTAGGTTAAGCCAGAAGGGGCATTATACT
>JBBQQW010000179.1:0-4967 GCA_038215455.1 Armatimonadota bacterium | reverse complement strand
CGATGAAGCGGTGGCTGCTACTATCGACTGGATCGGCAAAAATGGTGGCTGGGAGCAGAACCTGCTCATCATCACCGCCGACCATGACACCGGCTACCTGAATAATGTGAAACCCACCGAAGCCAATATGCTGCCTACCGCACAGTGGGGTGCTACCGGTGGGGGACATGGCGGGCACACTAACCGCCTGGTAGACCTGTACACCATGGGCGTGGGCAGCGAGATGTTCGACAAGCTGGCCAAAAAGCAGACCGACTTCGAACGTGGCGAGGTCACCGTAGTGGATAACACTGATATCTTCAAGGTGATGAAGGCGGCCATCCCGGTAGTAGAGAAATAGTCACTGTGCCATGGGCGTTCCGCCCATGAGAACGGGGCGAAAAGAGAAGCGTCAGGTGTATATCACCCGTAAACGTTACCCCGGATTTCATCCGGGGAAGCTTTTGTCGCAGTTATTTTCTCCGCTGCTCCAGCATCCAATCGTATAGCTCGGGGGTATTGTAGGCATCCGTCCAGGAGTCATGTCCGTCGATGGGGAAGATGGTGTATTTTACATTGCCGCCAGCAGCACGCAGAGCGTCTACCATCTCCTGGCTCCGCCGTAGTGGGACGGTGGTATCTCGGCCACCGTGGAAGACCCAGACGGGCAGGTTTTTCATGGCGGGGGCCAGTTTTGGGTCACCACCGCCACAGATGGGGACTATCGCGGCGAAGCGCTCGGGGTGTAATTCAGCAGTGCGCCAGGTGCCATATCCGCCCATGCTCAGGCCGGTGAGGATCACCCGTTCGGGATCCACCGGATATTTGGCCTGCACAACATCCAGCAGGTCGATGATATCCTCGCTATACCACCACTCGTCCAGTGGGCATTGTGGTACCACGGTGATGAACTCCAACTCGCGGTGCCGGGCGAGATAGAGTTGCGGGCCGTATATTTGTGCATCAGCCAGGTTGCTACCGCGCTGTCCGGAGCCATGCAGAGCAATGATGAGCGGGTATTTCTTCGCCGGCTCTTTGCCATACGAGGCGGGGTAATATACCTGGTAATTGTGTTCTACCAGTCCCAGCTGCTTCTTTATCCCGAACCACCAGGCGGTGTTGACCTCGCGCGGGCTGGTGATGGTATTATATTTTGCCGCCCCCTCTTTGGTCTCGTGTAATCCAGCGAAGATCATCGCGCTTTTCTCATTATTGCCCAGCTTATCGGCAACGTATATTTGCAGGTAGTGTTCCAGCTGTGCATTCTGTTCTTTCACGACATCCGGGTTTATCTCCAGCGCACCCGGCAATGTGGATTTCAGGTCGATGTTCAGCTCGCTCCAGTCTACCGGCGCAGCCGAGCGGTAGAGGGTGATGAAGCGGTAGTATCTTTTGCCATCTGCCCCCGTAATTTCGACGACGGCACCATAACGCCCAACGTCATCCGCCTTTGTTACAATATGATAGTCTTTGTCGTACCAGGTTACTTTCAGCGTGTAGTTCCCGATCAGCAGATCAGCTGCGAAGGGAAACTCAAAGTCGATGGCGGGGAATTCTGCGGTATCGAACACGTATGAGTAGGGGCGCACCACCAGATTTGCCAGTGCGGCCGTGCGCAGGGGTTGGATATCGGGCACGGTAAAGCTGCAAGTGTTGTCGGCGGCTTTCGCCGTCAGGTTGGTGTATGTCTTGCCTATCGGTGGTACGGGTAACTGCAGCAGCGCCGCCGCCCCGGTGCCGATCTTCTCCAGCTTGCCACTGCCGATGGGGATATCATCCGCAGAGACGGTCACCGTTTGCCCGGCGAGTTCAACGCCGGCATTCACCTCGACGCGCAGATGATTCAGCCGGATATAATCCGCTGCTGCCGACAATGCCACCGGGTTGCTGGCATCACGGCTCAGGCGTAGGCGGTGCAGCTTGTTGCTGTTGAAGGACCAGTGGTATGGCGACCAGATGCTGCGTATGCGCGGGCCATCGCGGGTATCTTTGCTGTTCAGCCAGAGGGTGAAGGCGGAAGTATTCCCCTCTGCCGCCGTCATGCCCAGGTTTTCCCAGGGCAGGCGTAACTCTATACAATAACCACCTGCTACCGGCAGTGCTGCAGCTTCCATGGTCAATCGCATTAATCGGGGGGTATCGCGCAAGTCGATGAATCCCTGGCGGAAGCGGTCGTTCTCCGGGTCCACGCCCGGCGCGATGCCCGCATAGTACATGTCGGGCGAGCCGA
The DNA here is from genome assembly GCA_038215455.1 of Armatimonadota bacterium. GTDB lineage: Bacteria > Armatimonadota > Hebobacteria > CAIYQO01 > CAIYQO01 > CAIYQO01. The sequence goes on along the minus strand of JBBQQW010000179.1, from coordinate 2,758 downwards.
TATCTACCGCGCTCAGCAGCTCAACAGATGCGCCTTCATATAGTTTAGGGAAACCTTCGAGGATATTATTATCAGCCACGGTCACCAGCGCCAGCAGACCACTGTAATCCCACCCCAGCCGCAGCACACTTCCGGGCTGGGTGCGGATACCAGGGGCATCAATGTTGATGAAGGCGGATACTTTGAAGCCCTTGTCGCCCCAGTCATCCCCCTTGCCATCAACAACTATGCCATCAAGTTTAGGGATATCGTAGATTGGCTCCGCACCCCACACCAGCGTGGTTGCGAGGAGCAATAATAGCGCCAGGGTAATTGTGGTCTTCATGGGTATAACCTCTATGTTACTTATACGCGCGGCAGGCCGCAACGTATGCAACGATATTTTCCCACGGCACCTCCGGCTCCAGCATATGGGTGGGGGTGCAGTAGAGGCCGCCTGCAGGCCCGGCGATGTCCAGGTTGCGCTTGACTACCGCTTCCACGTCGGCTGGGGTGCCAAAAGGCATGGTGGTCTGCGTGCCGACGCTACCCCAGAAGGAAAGACGGTCGCCGAATTCGGCATGAAGGTCGGCGAAATCCATACACTCGGGTTGCACAGGGTTGAGCACTTCCACCCCCACCTCTATCAGGTCGCCGATGAGCGGGGTGACATAGCCGCAACTGTGGTAGGCGATGATCACGTCAGGTTTTACTGCTTTGGCAGCGGCGATAACGCGTGCCAGCCGCGGCTTCAGCCAGGTGCGGTAGAGTTCGGGTGCCATCATCAGACTGCTTTGCATACCGACATCATCTCCCAGGAAGATGATGTCGACACCGGCGTTAGCATAAGCGGCAGCTCGTACACAAGCAATGTCGGTGATATTGTCGAGTAATACGGTGGCCATATCGTCTTCTGCCAGCATATCCATCATCAGCGGTTCCATACCGCGCATATACCACGCCGTCTCCCAGATGGTACATTGCATATAACCGACGGACGCGAGACCACGTGCATGTATCTCAGCTGCCTGCCTGGCCATTTTTTGGGAGTCCGCCTGGGCGAAGTTGGGGTAAGGATACTCCTCAATCTCCGCTAGCGTCTCGGCATGGAGCAATGGATGACGCATGTAGGTCATGTGCATAGCGGCAGCGCTGCCTGGCTCATGCCCAACGCCCCACTCATTGAAGGTAGTACCGGTTCGGTACCCCTCTGGGAAGTAGCTGCTCCAATCCCGATCGGTTTCGCTAGACCACTGACCATCTATTTGATGATAAGGGTGATGGAAATATTCTTCGTATTTGATACTTTCCCCGATTTCGGTGTGGAAGCGCGCTACCAGCGACGGGCAAAATTCCAGTTGTACCGGAGTGTACTCGTACCCCTGTCGGCGCAATAATGAGATCAGATTCTCGCGTGGTGTCATCATTTTTCTCCTCTTTCGAAAATAGACTTTGCGGACGCTTTACCTATTGGTCTACCTAACCCCCAGCCCCTTCCCTGCGAGGGAAGGGGTGTCCAAACGAATGATCTTCATGGAAAAACGATCATCCTCCCCCTTCCCGCGCCGGGAAGGGGGCCGGGGGGTTAGGTCGACCAAGGCTGACGCCATAGATAATATACCAGATATTTATTCCCGATAATGAAGCGCACTTCATCATTTTTCTCCACGATAATTATGCTGTCGCAATGCCTCATACAGCACGATACTGACGGAGTTGGCCAGGTTGAGCGAGCGCACGTTGTCGGTGCGCATGGGTATCTGCAGCACGTTATCCGGGTAGGCATCGAGCAATTCATCCGGCAGCCCGGCGCTCTCCTTGCCGAAGATGAAGGCGTCGCCGGGCTGGAATTGCGCCTCAAAATGTGAGCGCTCACCACGGGTGCTGAAGAGATAGAAGCGTGGTGGCTTCGCGCTCTCCAGGTAGGCGTCGATGCTCACATGTCGGTGGATATTCACCTCGTCCCAGTAGTCTACCCCGGCGCGACGCAGGTTGCGATCCGTCGGGTGGAAGCCCAGATGCCCCACCAGATGCAGCGGCGACCCGGTAGCCGCGCAGAGGCGGGCGATATTGCCGGTATTGGGGGGTATCTCCGGCTCCACCAGCACCACCGAATATGCCGGGGACGGCCAGCGAAAGGGCAGATCATAGCGACGTTCATGCGTGTGTTCGTGTGTCATAATATCCTTTGCCCGAAGTGTACCACGTTGGGGGGCATTTTTAAATATGGGGGGTGGAAGCCGTATTTACTCACTTGAAAGGGAATGAGTAGGTGTTGAGAGAAAATAGTATACACGAGGAGCATAGAATGACATTTAATGTTCGTGATTATGGCGCGGTGGGCGACGGGTTGGCGTTGGATCAGCAGGCGCTGCAGACGGCGATTGACGCCTGCAATGCTGCAGGTGGCGGTACCGTTCTTGTACCCACGGGGAGTTATCTGACCGGCACTGTGCAGGTGAAGTCGGGCGTGAACCTGCACCTGGAGGCGGGGGCGCGTATTGTCGCAGCAGATGACGCGGCGCTCTACCCGGTGATCTGCCCGACGCCGTTCGGCAACTTGCCGGGGCAGATACAGGCGGTAATCTGGATAGAAAAGGCCGAGAGGGTGCGCGTCACTGGCCCCGGAGTGATAGACGGCGGTGGGGCGATAGCCCCCAGTTACAACGATGCTTGCGAGATGTTTTTTCGCCCAGCGCTGGTCTTCTGCCGCGACTGTCATGATCTGCAATTCCTGGAGGTGACGTTGCTGAATACGCGCTTCTGGACGCTGCACCTG
>JBBQQW010000178.1:0-5016 GCA_038215455.1 Armatimonadota bacterium | reverse complement strand
TACCTGAAATACCTCTTCGAGCAGCTCCCCCAGCGCACCACCGCGCAACTAGAAACCCTCCTCCCCTGGTCGGAGATGTTACCCAGTGAGTGTCGGGTGCCAGGTAGGGCTACGGCGTAGGCGTTGTTTGAAATGGGGGGGGTGGGGAGAGTTTGACGGTTACCTTAATATGAACGATGACTTTGGTCATTTGCTTAAAAATACCACTTATATGGAAGCGAGCTGAACCATTTTTTTTAGATAAGTTCGCGAAGGCGGACGACCGGCGCGACATGTCCGCCGTAGCCAGGATAGAGAAGGAGGGAGCGCTCTGCAGCCGGGATTTAAAGCTCGGCGGAAAAATCAATACGTGCTTATATGGTAAAACGTACATCCTACCACCGCACCCCCATAATCACCCCATCCTCCCCGTTATCCGGGTAGTACTTTTTGCGGATGGCTAGATTTTGGAAGCCGAAGGATTCGTAGAGGGTGCGGGCGGGGGTGTTGCCGATGCGGACTTCCAGGGTGATCTCGCGCACGCCGCGGGCTTTGGCTTCGGCCATGAAGACGGTCATTAATTGGTGGGCGATGCCCTGGCGGCGGTGGGCGGGGCTGGTGGCCAGCGTCACGATGTGCGCCTCATCCACTATCGCCCACATGCCGCCGAAGCCCACCACTTCGCCGTGCTGTTTGGCGGTCAGATAGTAGGAGGTGGGGTTGTCCAGCTCTTCAATGTAGGCCTCCATGGTCCACGGCGAGGTAAAGCAGACCAGCTCCAGCGCGTACACCGCCGGGATATCCGCCGCCGTCATCGCAGCTACGGTGATATCGCCCATCAGCGATCCGCCGGGGCGCGCAGGTACACCGGGGCCAGTGTCAGCGGGTCGTCACTCTCCCCGCGCGCCAGCCGTTCTGCCGCTAATGCCGCCAGCGCGTGTGGCGTCACCAGCGCGCGGATAACCGGGTAACCACCGGGATTGAACCCCTCGCCCAGCCCCTCAAGCGCCCCGAGCAATAGTGGGGATTTACCCTTCAGCGCAGCGGCAAACGGCTCCGGCGAGAGCGCGGCGTCCGCGGACAGCCGCTCAATGCCGCGGAATTGTGCGGTATATATCTGCCCGCGTCGCGCGTTGATCACCGGCACCAGTGTGTGCCCGGCCAGCCCGCGGAAGGGCCAGGCGATGGCCTGCAGCGTGGAGACCCCCACCAGCGGGATGCCCAGCGCCGGGGCCAGCACCTTGGCCGCCGCCGCGCCGATGCGCACCCCGGTGAAGGAACCCGGCCCGAGAGACACGGCGATCCCCTCCAGTTTATCCTTGCTCGTTCCCGCCTCGCCCAGCAGCCAGTCCAGGCGTAGTAGCAGCCGCGACACCAGCGTGTGCCGGCTGGGGAAAGCCATCTCTGCCAACACAGCACCCTCGTGCACAATGCCGAGGGTGGAGGTGTCGGTACATGTTTCGATTGTTAATAGCATATGAGTTTCTAGTTCCTGGTTCCAAGGATGGCAGGCACTTTGTGCCCACTAGTCCACCTAACCCCCAGCCCCTTCCCTGCGAGGGAAGGGGTGTCCAATTGAATGATAATTCATGCAAAAACGATCATTCTCCCCCTTCCCTCGCAGGGAAGGGGGCCGGGGGGTTAGGTAATCAGACCTAGGGCAACGCCCTAGGGGTTATGCAATCACCTAATACAACATCATATTTTCATCTCCATCCTGTCTCAAATATGATGCCGTGCAATAACCCATCACTTCTCCCGTCGTACCATCCCGGTGGCCAGTTCGCGCAGGTAGGTTAGGGCTTCGCCTTCGGGGAGTTGCTCCAGATATCCCAGCGCTTCGTCGCGGTACTGGTCGGCGCGTGCCTGCGTGTCGGCTACGGCCCCCAGTTTCACCAGCAGGTCAGTGGCCTGCCCGATCTCAGCCGGGGTGGCGGCGGGGTTGCCCAGTACCTTGCGCAGCAGCTGTTGTTCGGCGTCAGAGGCGCGTTCCCAGGCCAAGGCGATGATGAGCGTGCGCTTGCCCTCGCGCAGGTCGCCGCCGATGGGCTTGCCCAGCGTAGTCTGATCGCCGATGATGCCCAGCACATCGTCCTGCAGTTGGAAGGCGATGCCCGCGCGTTCGGCGAAGGCGGAGAGCGCGTAGACGTGCTCGTCCTCCTCCTCGCGCCCCAGCGCCAGCAGGCTGCCTGTCCAGGCGCAGAAGCCGAAGAGCGCGGCAGTTTTGGTGAGAATCACGCGCAGGATATCGTCCTGCGTCACCTCATTCACCGGGATATACGGTAGCTGGATGTCGCGCACTTCGCCCTCGACGATAGCGGGGCCGACCTGGCCCTCCAGCCGGCGAATGATGCGCAGGATCACCAGTGGATCGACATCCAGGATACGGGGCATGGCGGCCAGGAGCAAGATAGACCAGGACTGCAGGCAATCCCCCGCCAGGATGCCCATGGATGCGCCGTAATGCGCGGCTTCAGCTACCGCGAGGCCATATTTATCTTCGCCGACGCCGGAGAGCAACCGGTGTACGCTGGGCTTGCCGCGCCGCACCGGATCGCGGTCGATGATGTCGTCATGCACCAGCGTGTAGGTGTGATAAAGCTCAATCGCCAGCCCCGCATGCAGCGCGGCATTCTCGTCGCCCCCCAGCGCACGGCAGCTCCATGCGGTGAGGGCGGGGCGCAGGCATTTCCCCCCGCGCATGGGGTATGCCAGCACCGCCTGGCGCAGTTCTGGTGGATTAAAATGCGGGTGTAATGATGCATCGTTCAAAAGCTCATGTACACGTTCTGATATCCGGATGAGTTCTTCGTTATATTTGAGTGGCATCTCTTACCTCTTCTCTTGTTTATACCTTAGATTCGTTAAAAATTCTTCACAGATTTCATCGGGAATGGATATTCCACCGATTTTTCTTGGACATGAGCCTCCGGGGCCGTGACTATCGGTGCCACCGGTGACAATCAGGCCAAATTCACTTGCCCGCGCTACCATGCGTGCGGTGAGTTGCGGGCTGTGGTCCGAGTGGTAGGCCTCCAGCCCATCCAGCCCGGCTGCAGATAATTGCCGGATAAAACGCATCGGGTCGCCCAGCTTGCCCGGGTGCGCCAGCGATGCCAACCCCCCCGCCGCATGAATGAGCGCAATCGCTTCCTCGGGGGTAAATTTCTCCCGTGGGACATACGCCGGGCAACGGTCACCCAGCACCCGGGCAAATACTTCGCTTTCGTTCGGAAGATACCCCGCCGCCACCAGCGCCCGCGCCAGGTGTGGGCGGCCGATTGCTCCGTCATATGCCATCACTGCTGCATCATCCAGCGGGTAGCCGATATCCGCCAGGCGCTTGAGCATCTGCCGGGCACGCGCCCTTCTGCCCGCGCGCAGGCTGGCCAGCCCATCCAGAAACTGTTGGTTATCGGGATCAAAACCGTAGCCGAGGATATGGATGTTTTCGCGCTTCACCTCAGTATTGATCTCCACCCCTGCTATCACCTGCACCCCACCGGCCACCGCCCGTGCGGGGGCGATGCCGGCCACGGTATCATGGTCGGTGATAGCAATCACCGTCACCCCACGCTCCGCCGCCGCGGCCACCGTCTCCGCAGGTGTCAGCGTACCGTCGCTACAGGTGGTATGCAGATGCAGGTCAAAGGTGCTCATTTTTGCGCCGCCGCTACTACATCACGCAGCGCAGTTGCCGGGTCACCACTGCGGAATAGTGCCGACCCCACCACGGCCCCCGTCATCCCGGCACGTGCCAATGGGCCGATGGTGGTACAATCCACCCCGCCATCGCACTCAATACTCGGCGTTAACCCCAGCCGCTGTGCCAGTGCCTGCACCTGCGCCACGCGGCCAATCGAAGAGGGGATAAATGCCTGCCCGCCGAAACCGGGGTTCACCGACATCACCAGCACACCGTCCACCAGCTCCAGCACCGGCTCCAGTATATCCACGGGGGTGCCGGGATTTATCGCCACGCCCACCTCCATGCCCGCAGCGCGCACTTGCCCGAGGACGCGATGGATATGCGGTGTGGACTCCGGGTGCAAATAAACTCGCGTCGTCCCCGCCTGCGCCAGCGGCTCAATGAGCGCCTCCGGGTTATAGGTCATCAGGTGTGCCCAGAAGGGTAGGGCAGTATGGGGGCGCAATGCCGCCAGCACCATCGGCCCGAAGGTGAGATTAGGCACAAACTGCCCATCCATCAGGTCAAAGTGCAGCCCCGCCGCCCCCGCCGCCGCAACTTCAGCCACCTGCCGCTGCAAAAAGGCAAAATCAAATGCCAGTAAAGATGGGAATATTGGATAATTGTTCATAGTATCACTTGTCCTTAATTTGCATAACATCCCGCACCAGCACAAAATTCCTGCGGGAGGCGGTCAGCAGCATCTCGGCGTTGGGAGCTGGTTGTTTCTTTGCCCAGCCGTCGCGTAGGGCGGCGAGGAGATTGTCGGTGGTGACCTCCCCCCAGGGCAGTGCATCGGCCAGGCCGGCGAAGGTGCAGCAGTCGGTCACTTTGGGATCATAGGCCAGCCCCAGCGCCGGGATGTGCTGCTGCACGGCGAAGATGAGGGTGTGCAGGCGCATGGCGAGGATGAAGTCGCACTGGCTTACCACAAAGAGCATCTCACGCGGGGTGAGCGCCATGTCCAGCACCACACATTCCGCCTGCATCTCTTCACAACAGCGCTGCGCGACTTCGTGGTCTTCTGCGAATTGCATGGGCAGCATCACTGGTAATACACCGGTCTCCTGTGTGAAGATGCTTAGTGCCACAGCAATAGCCGTGAACTTCTCTGCGCCGGGCCACTCGCGCAGTGCCACACCGATAACCGGGCGATCAGGGGGGATATTGCAGCGCAGCCATTGTTTCAGGCGTGGTGTTTCCTCGGCGGGGAGCAGAAAGCTGGGGTCAGCGGTGACTTCTATCGGCGGTATCGTCACCCCCAGCAGGCGCAGAGTCTCCCTGCTGCCCGGGTCGCGCACGGTGATGGCGCGGGCTTTGTTGAGGACAGTCTTCGCCAGGTAACGGTT
>JBBQQW010000177.1:0-5048 GCA_038215455.1 Armatimonadota bacterium | reverse complement strand
GTAGATCGCTACATATTCATTAGTCACCGTCTTCAGCGCGGCGTTGAGTGCCGCCGCCTTCCCGCGTCCGCCACCGTTCTCCAGGAAGCGATGAAAGGGGCGCACGCGCTTATCCTGCGTGGCCAGCCGGTCAATTATCGCGGCGGTGTTATCAGTAGAGGCGTCATTGATGACGAGAATCTCCAGTTTATCTACCGGGTAATCGAGGGAGAGCAGCGAGAGGATAGTACGCTCGATGACCTTTTCTTCATTATGCGCGGGCACCATGATGGTGATAGGCGGCCACTCGGTGATACCATCAAGGATGGTTTCGCGCTCTTTTCTCGAGCGACGAGTGGTGATGAAGCCCGCGATAGCCAGGATCAACTGGTAAGTAATGATGAACCAGGCGGTATAAACGGCGACATTGAGCACAGCCGTGAGGAAGGTATTAAAAGTCATCCGGGTATCTTCTCCATGGGGATGCCGGCAACGCGGTTAGACGCTACACGGGTATCACTTCGGTGAACCCCCAATTTTTTTGTTCCTGACTCACTCGTTCGCATCATCAAATAATGCATAAACGGGCACAGGACCGGTTATCTGCTGACGACGGCTAAACGGATAAACCGCTCATAAACAACTCCCGTCAAAGTTTAAGTAATTGCCAGCAAAGGATATTTTAACATATCGCCCACAGTATAACAAGCATATCTCATGCCGAATTCATGAATATGCATCCGGGATACGCTAATACGAGACCACCTCGACCTGTTTTCCTTTTGCTTTCAGCTTCTCGGTGAGATGCTGAACCAGGGCGAATTTCAACCCCAGGTGGACGGGGAGATTCGGGTTCTGGTGCGCCGGATTGAGGGCGCGGCCCAGCAAAATAGTCACGCGATCCGCCAGACGCAGATGGCGGGCCAGCGTCTGCGCAGGATTTTCCTCTTCCGTCGTCGCGCTGACACGGCCACTATCGCGCATCTGCGTGCGGTAGTTTTGCTTGCCGTACAGGTAATTCAGATCGTGGACATTGGCGCGGGGTTTACGCAGGCGCACCGTCTCCAGCTCATCAATGGCATGCATGATAGTTATCACGCCCTCGGTCACCAGGTCCACGCCAGCCATATTGCCGGTGGGGGGGAGTTCGCGGTCGGGATGCGCAATATTCACTGTCAGCTCACGGTCAAGCTCGCGCGCCAGAATCTTCGCCGTAGTACCTCCGCAGGCGATCTTCACGCCAGGCGATGCCGCAAAGCGTTCAGCCATTTTTTTGTCATCCGCCGGGTCGGTAGGGGGGCCGATGGCCAGCACCACCTCGCGAAAGGTGCGGCATTTCATCACTGCCACGCTGGTGTCATCGCCCACTTTATCCCGATACAGCCCGGAGGCGGCGCTCAATAGATTCTCCACTACCTCCTCGGCTTCCGGATCCTGCCAGAGGAAAGCCTGCAGGTGTTCGGCGATATGCTCCCAGCGCCAGCCGAGTGGCTCGACGCCACCGATCCCCGCATGCACCAGCCCGTCGCTGGCGGCGATGAGGTAATCGCCCTCCTCCAGTTGCACGTGCAGCTGCGTGAGCTGGTATTTGCCGATAGTAAGAGGAGTGCGCTCTACCTCCAACAACGCGCCACTGCGAAAGATGAAGGTAGGGGGATTGTCGAATTCGACGATGTCCGCGCCGCCGTCCTCATCCACACGGATGAGTGTGAAGGTGCTGTAAGCCAGGTCGCGCACCTTGCAGGTGGGCAACGTGCCGGCCAGCGTCTCCACCACCTCATTAATGGGCAGATGCTCCTTGAACATGGTGAGGGCGATCTTCTGCGTCAGCGTGGCCAGGATATTCGCCTTCACCCCGCTGCCCAGCCCATCCGCCAGCACCAGCATCGTCTCGCGCTCCCCCCGATGCCACCCCACAGAATCCCCGCAAAGCTCCTCGTTCGTCTTATTCAGCTGTTGGTATTGCACGTCGTAATACATGGTAGTGTTCTATTTCTGCGCTACTTCTCCTCATCATAGAGTGAAATCAACCGCGTGAGCAGCACTTTGGTTTCGGCGGTGGTTTCTCCCAGCAGGCCGGCGATCTCCTGGGCTACGCGCATCTGTTTGTCGATAACCTGGCGCGCTTTGCCCAGCGTCTCCGATTTCACATTCAGTTGCTTTTGCTGCCGCAGCACATCTTCGTTGATATCCACATATATGCCGATGATGATGCCCTCGTCGGCCACCGGGAAGACCATCTCGCTGGCGATCATCTCGTGGTACTTCACCTCGCTGCGGCTATATGGCTTGCCGGTGCGCTTCACCCGGGCGAAAGCCGCCGGGTCGAATACGCTTTTCAGCGGACGGCCGATGACCTCGGCCACCGGGCAGTTGAACATGCGGGTGAAGGCCGGGTTGATGTCGAGCACGCGCAACTGGCTGTCCACCACGATGATGCCGTTGGGGGTGTTGCGGATGACCACGTTGGCGAAACTCTCCGCGCGGGAGCGCATGTAGGGGATGCACATCTCCGCCTCCGCCATCCCCTGGATAACAGCGATCGCTTTCTCGCGGCAACTGTTGTAGCCGCAGGCACCGCAGTTCTGCTCGTCCGCCATGGTATGCTTGCCGGTACGGCGCAGGATTGCGGTGATCTCATCCTCACTGGGTACAGGCAAATTCAGCGCCGGAGCGGTGAAGGCATAGCTCATATCCGCCGGGCAGCTAAGCTCCTCGCCGGGGCGCGCATGCGCCAGCAGCAGTTGCCGGCGTGCCCACGGATCCGGCCCGGTGATCGCCCCCGGCCCCTGCAGGCAGCCCCCGGCGCAGGCCAGTGCTTCTATCAGATGCACGCCATCCAGCGCAGGCAGTTCATCCAGCAGTTGCTGCACCTCGGGCAGCCCGGCCACCGTCAGCAGCGCCTGGTTCATGGTGTCGTCGGGCAGCTTCGCCGTTTTTACGAGGCCGTTGAGCAGCGGGAACAGCTCCGCCGTGCCCACCGGGTCGTTGTCGAACTCCGCCCCGGGCAGGCTGCGCCAGTCAGGCATCTCCTCGTCCAGCCAGGTGGTTATTTCGTCAAATGTCAGCGCCGCGTTGATTTCATCCTGCTCCACCTCACCCTTTTTTGCTACACAGGGGCCGATGAAGACTACGCCGGTGTCCTCCCCGTGCTCCTCGCGCAAAAGTCGCGCGTGCGCCACCATCGGGCTGGGCACCGGTGCGAGAAGATCGCGCAGGTGCGGATAATACTTTTCTACCAGCGAGACCACTGCCGGGCAGCTGGTAGTGATCACCGTCTTCCCCTGCGCGGCCAGCTCCGCATGGGCGTGCGCCACGGCGGCGGCGGTGCGTGCCGTCTCCTCCACGCGTACGAACCCCAGTTTTTTCAATGCGGCCAGCAACTGCGGCAGTGCCGTGCCGAAAACTCCGGCGGCGGAGGGGGCCACGCTGGCCATCACCGGCGCGTCACCGGCCAGCAGATTGCGCACAACTCCATCATCGTTGCGCACATGCTTGGCCTGCTGTGGGCACACCTGGATACAGCTGCCATCGCCCAGGCAGCGCTCCGGTACCACCTCCGCGTGGCCATTCACCACGCGGATAGCCTTCACCGGGCAATACCGCACGCATTTGTAGCAGTCCTTGCAATTCACCTGGTTTATCGTGATAAGACTCACTATTTTGCCTCCGACTCCTCGGGCAAGAAGAGCGCACCAAACAAGCGCCGCGCCTCGCCGATGTCCGGCACGGAATATACCACGCCGTCCACCGCTACGGACACCCCCTGCTGGCAATTTTCCATACAGAAGGCCCCCACCACGCTCACCTCACCCTCCAGACCGTATTGACGTGACAAGGAAGTGAAGGTGTCCAGTACCCGGTACGACCCCTTCAAAAAGCAGCTAGAACCGACACAAACTTGTATCTGTCGCATAGGCCACCATCCGTGATTTATTTCACAATATCATCCCACGTTGTTGCGCTGCTGTCAATGGGGGGAACGGCCAAGCGCTAAAAACGGTACTCCGGCACGTGCTATGCAGGCTTTAACAGCTGGGGATAGTCAGTCGAAAATCAAAGAGCAGATAGTCAAGTTCATACGCGCCCTACCAGTTGCTCGTGGCGCGCGGCATCAGCCTGATGGTGATGCGGGATACACCGAGGCGGTTTCGGAGAATTATATGTCGCTGCCCACGGTTTACAAGGAGCAGGTGGACGTAATTGCGTGCAAGTAATAAGATTAGTGGTGACAGGGGGAGAGATGAACAACAATATGCCGAATCTATTGGTGATCCACACCGACCAGCAAAGTTGCTGGACGCTGGGCAGTTACGGCGGTAACCTTGTGTCCACACCGAACATCGACCGCCTGGCGGCTGACGGAGCAGTCTTCTCGCAATGCTTTGCCAACAGTGCGATCTGCACGCCCTCGCGCGGGTGCCTGATGACGGGCCGCTACCCGCACGCCCACGGAGCTGATATGAACAGCGTGCCCTTGAATCGGGACGAGGTTACCTTTGCCCGGGTTCTCGCTGACGCTGGCTACCACACCGGCTATGCTGGTAAGTGGCATCTGGACGGCACACCGCGGCCCGGCTGGGTTCACCCCGAGCGTGCGATGGGGTTTCAGGACGCCCGTTACATGTTCAACCGCGGGCACTGGAAGACTATCATAGACATGCCCGGGGGCATCTCGCCGATGGTGCTTCCCTATGGCGCAGTAGGGGATACCGAGTCATATACCAGCGACTGGCTGACCACGAAAACCTGCACCTACCTGGGGGACCATGCCCATGAGCGTTTCTGCTACATGGTTGCATATCCCGACCCGCATGACCCGCATACTGTACGTGCGCCCTATGACACGATGTTTAACCCGGCAGACATGCCCATACCGCCCAGCTATGGCAACCCCAATCTCCCGGCATGGGCCGCGGCGGCACGCCGGAGCAGCGGCTATAATCAGGAAGACCCCTCCCATCTCGACCGCCTGCGGCGGCATATGGCGCAATATTGCGGAATGGTGGCGCTGCTCGACGATTGCGTGGGACGCATTCTCGACCAGCTGGCGTGTCTCGGTATCCTGG
>JBBQQW010000176.1:0-5057 GCA_038215455.1 Armatimonadota bacterium | reverse complement strand
ACCTGCCCGAGTGTCAGGCTGGGTCCAGCATAATGCCCGGCAAGGTGAATCCCGTGATCACCGAGGCGATGACGCAGGTATGCTGGCAGGTGATGGCCAATGACCAGGCAATAACGTTGGCGGCGCAGGGCGGGCAACTGGAATTGAATGCATTTATGCCACTTATTGCGCATAATCTGTTACAATCGTTAGAATTGCTGCACCGCGGTGTGACCATGTTCAACACGCGATGTATCGATGGCTTGACAGTGAATGAAGCGCAAACCAGCTATTGGCTGGAGCAGAGTGCCGCGCTGGCGACGGCTGTTGCGCCATATATCGGCCATCAACGTGCTGATGAAATTGCATGTGAAGCGAGAAAATGTGGAATAACTGTACATGAGATGCTGATCAAAGAGCAGCTTTTTACCCAGGAGGAGCTGGATAAGATATCTGGCACCTATGAGCTGACCACCCCGGGGATAGCGGGCGAAAAATGGGTGAAAAGGTCAGTGAAAGATAGCAGAAGATAGCAATTTCTCCGTTAGATTGTGGAATAAGGGAGTATGACTCTTATGATAAGTCGTTGGCGTGTTATTTTGGTTGCGGCGTTACTGCTAAGCGCGATAATCGGGGCTACTGTACTTGTTGTACATATGTCGCAGCGGTTCTTAGTAGCTGATATCATTCGGATTATCTCCGCCATTTCTGTCGGTGGGGTAATTTTGCTGAGTAGCAAACGCAGAAATGTGCCGGAGCGTGAACGGCGTGGTTGGAACTGGATGGGATGGGCCGCGATCATCTTCGGACTGGCCGCTGCATTTGCCATGCTCGTCCATATCAAACTGATACCCGAGTGGCTCCAATATTTCCGCATTGAAAGCATATTATTTATCGCCGGATTGCTCTTGTTGGGCATCGGCTTATTGCTTCGCTACGGTCGTGTGCGCGCTGCCCCCATCAACTGGACGGTAACTGCCGTCGATATGGGCCTGATGGTTGGTGCAGCGATCCTCCCCTTCTTCATGATGAGGATGGATTGGACCAAGGGGACTGTGGGCTTATCTATCGATGCAGGTTCTGCATTGGCATTGCTGGTCATTATGATTGCTTTGCCACTGGTGCAGCATCGCGAGACTCCCGCCGAGTTGCGTACTCCGGGTATCGTTCTCCTCACATCGGTCATCCTCATCCTCATCTCCAACGATAATCTCCGGCTGTTGTACCAATTCGATGCCAATCCCTACTCCGGGCTAGGTAGCTGGGTCGCCGGATTCCTGCTGCTGGGAATAGCGATGTTGTGGGAATTTGATGCGCATAAGGAGACCACCTCACCGGAATTAATGTCCGATGTGGCCTATGGGGTTTTGAGCGAGATGCTGCCGCTGCTGGCCATGTTTATGGCGGTGATTTTCGTCTTCCTGGTGCTGACGAATGACGCGCGCCGGAACTATGAGATGCTCATCTTCCTCACCATGCTGCTCTTTCTCACGCTGGTACGGCGCATTCTCGCCTACCTGCAGATGCGCGGAACGGTGGAAGAGGTGCGCGTGCAGGTGTCGGAGATCGAACAAGCGGTGGTCACTGATACCCTCACCGGGCTGGCGAACCGACGCTTCCTGATGCAGCGCATGAAAGAGGAGATGAGTCGCGCCAAGCGCTTTAATCGCCCGGTCGCTATGATCTTCTTCGATATCGACTTCTTTAAGATGGTCAACGATGTCCATGGCCATGATAATGGTGATCTGGCACTCTGCCATATCGCCAATATTCTGCGGAAAGCTATCCGCACCACCGACATAATTTCCCGGCTGGGAGGCGAAGAGTTCGTCATCCTCCTTCCCGATACCAACCAATCCACCGGTACCATGCTGGCGGAACGGCTGCGCAATCTGGTCGAGATCTCTATCCTGACACTCTCGGATGGGGTAGAACTGAATATGACCATCAGCGGTGGCGTCGCTGCCTACCCGGAGACCAGCGAGGAAGGCGATGAAATGCTGAAAGCAGCTGACACCGCCATGAATCACGCTAAAAATAGTGGCCGCAACCGCATCTTCACCGCCCCCGCCAAACAACGCATGTTTTTGCGCCCGGCAGAGTAGAATTCAGACCCCCTGGGGTACTTTAGTCCCGCTAACTATTCGAGTATAAGATTCGCAAGTTTAGCGGGAAGGGGGCCGGGGGGGTAGGTAGACCAAGACTAACGCCATAGCGCACTTCATTACTGATTCCTGCAAAAGGAGTTCGCTCCCCCATTACCGAATGACTAATAATGGTTGCGGTGGGAATCAGTATTGCCTCAACGAGTAATTATCATGGGAGAAGTGAAGTGAAAGCTAAGATCACAGTTTTGCCGGGAGACGGCATTGGGCCGGAAGTGGTGGCGGAGGGCGTGCGCGTATTGCTGGCGATAGGCCAGCGGTTTGGCCATGAATTTGAGCTGTCGGAAGCGTTAATTGGCGGGTGTGCTATCGACGCCACCGGCAGCGCGTTGCCGGCGGAGACATTGGCGCTGTGCCAGGCATCCGACGCCGTGCTGCTGGGTGCCGTGGGCGGGCCGAAGTGGGATAACCCCAACGCAACAGTGCGCCCGGAGCAGGGGCTGCTGGGCATCCGCAAAGAGCTGGACCTGTTCGCCAACCTGCGCCCCGTCACCGTACACCCGCGCCTGCTGGCCAGCTCACCACTGCGCCCGGAGCGCCTGGAAGGTGTGGACATGATCTTCGTGCGCGAGCTTACTGGTGGCATCTACTTCGGCAAAAAGGATCGCAGCTTTGATGAAGAAGGGCAGGAGCACGCCTACGATACCCTGGCCTACTCCGCCAGCGAGATCGAGCGGCTGGTGCGCACGGCAGCCAACCTGTCACGCGGGCGCAAGAAAAAGCTGATATCGGTGGACAAAGCCAACATCCTGGAGACCTCGCGCATGTGGCGCAGTATCGCCAACCGCGTCATCGCCGCGGAGTTCCCCGACATCGAGCTGACGCATATCCTGGTGGACGCCTGCGCCATGCACCTGCTGCGCCGCCCGTCGGACTTTGATGTGGTGATGACGGAGAATATGTTCGGCGATATCCTCACCGACGAAGCCTCTATGCTCGCCGGCTCCATGGGCCTGCTCCCCTCCGCCTCGCTGGGCGAGGAAGGCGGCTCCACGCGCATGGGATTATATGAGCCAATCCACGGCAGCGCCCCGGACATCGCCGGCAAGGGCATCGCCTACCCGCTGGCGACCATCCTTAGCGTGGCGCTGATGCTGCGCTACTCCTTCCACCTGGAGACCGAAGCCCGCGCCATCGAAACCGCGGTAGAGCTGGCCCTCGCCGACGGCTACGTAACCGGCGACATCGCCGCCCCCGGCGAGAAAACCAGCACCACCACCGAGGTCGGCATAGCGGTAGCGGAGCGGGTGCTGCAGGGGTAGGGAATGTGGATAGCCCAGGGTTCCGCTTCGCGCCACCCTGGGCTATATTCCGTCACCACTTCGTGGTAGACCCCCTCACGTCTTCATATCATATTCCGCGGCGGTGATCAGGTATTTCAGGGGCGCTCCGTTGCGGTAGGCTTCCAGATTTTGGCGCGTGTGCTCGAAGAGTTGCGGCGGGGGGGCTTCTCCGGGGGGGTAGCCTTTGCCCTTGCTGATGTCGTGCCGGGTGAGTACTGCGCCGATGTGCGGGGTGAGAGGGGAGTGCTCCCAATCCCAGTTCTTCTCGTCTTGGATCACGTCAACGCCTGCCAGCAGGCGACCGTTGGCTACTTCTGTTCCCAGGTCCTGCTCGACGATGACGTCACCGCGCGCGGTGTTGATGACTATGCCTCCCTGCGGCAGCAGCGCCAGCATCTCGGCATTCACCGAGGCGCGGGTGGCGTCGTTCAGCCCACAATGAATGCTGATCGCCGCGCAGGTGGAGAACAGCTCGCGCAGGCTGGCGCAACGGCGGATATGCTCCGGCACGTCTTTGGCATACGGGTCATAAATGGCGACGTTCGCCTTGAACGGCTCCAACATGCGCGCCATGTGCCTGCCGATAGGGCCAAAGCCGTATATGCCGACGTCCAACCCCTCCAGCGTACACTTGTAGGTCTGGTAGATGCGCTGGTCGGTGCCGCCGGTTTTCGTGTACTCATTCAGCGCGGGCAGTTGCTTCAACATGCAGAAGAGCAGCGCCATCGCCCCCTCCGCCACGCGGCCCACCTGGTCGCCCCAGTTGCTCACCAGCAGACCTTTTTCCACGATTTCCTTCGACACCAGATGCCGGATGCTGCCGTGCAGGTAGCACACGTACTTCAGTTGCCCCATATCCTCGGCCAGTGCGGCGGGCAATTGCGGCGAATTCCGCGCCATCGCCACCACCTCGCAGCCGCGAATCTGCGCCAGCAACGCCTCCGCCTCCATGTCACGCCAGCCGCTCAAATCCACCAGCTCATAGCGCTCCGCCAGCCAGGCACGCTCCGAAGGAACGCGAAAAACCTCATCTCCAGCGAGAATTCCCAACTTAATCATCTTCAACCCTTTGCTGATTACAATTTATAGCATATACTACGTTCAAAGACACGGTTGCGTCAAATTATGATTGGAGAGGGAATCACTGGAAGGCCTACGACCAATCGCCCATTCGGGCGGTACAGGTAAGGGTAAGCGTTCCCGTCCGAAGGACGATCAGCGAAGCCCTTCAGCCCAGTCGTTCACGGCTGGGTGATAGGCTGGCGGGTTAAGTGGTATCTATGGCGTTAGCGTTGGTCTACCTAACCCCCCGGCCCCCTTCCCGGCTCGGGTAGGGGAAGGATGATCGCTTTTCAAGAGATAATCATTGAATCGGCTCCCCATCCCGCGCCCGGAAGGGGCGGGGGGTTAGGTTGATTAATGGGCACTGCGCTCGCCGAATCTATTTTCATAGGAGTAAAAACAATGAAATTATCTTTCTGTTCTATCGCTTTTCAGAAAAATAAATATGGCGATAAAAAATCACTGGATAACACCGCTGCCGAGATTCTGCCGTTGGTGGCGGAGCAGGGGTATGACGGTGTGGAGCTGTGGGCACCGCATGTGCAGGGGCTGTCCGCTGCGGAGCTGG
>JBBQQW010000175.1:0-5075 GCA_038215455.1 Armatimonadota bacterium | reverse complement strand
GGGGGTTAGGTAGACCAAGGCTAACGCTATCCATTTTTCATCTCCAAATGTCGATACAGGCGAATTATACCATTTGTTCTTCTGGTATGACATCGAAAATGTGGAATAATATGATTGAATTGACGTTCTCATAGCGGACACATAGAATGTATTCAAATATGTTCAGGGTGATGACAGGAAATAAAACATGAAAATTCTTTCGACAGAGCAGATGCGGGCGCTGGATAAGCATTGCATTGATGATCTGAATATCCCCGGGATCATCCTGATGGAGCACGCCGGGCAGGCAGTGGCGAACCTGGCGGTTGCCATGCATACCGGCCCATCAAAGTTCGCCGTGGTGCTCTGTGGCAAAAGAAATAACGGTGGTGATGGCCTGGTCGCAGCGCGCATACTGCAGGTGCGCGGTTGGATGGTGCTGGCGATACTGCCATTCGAGCCGGAGATACTCTCCTCCGACGCCCTGGTAATGTTCGCACGTGCCATCGGCGACCGAGTACCCTTCAGGACAGCAGTGACGGACGAGGAGCTGGCGGAGGCCGATATTATCATCGATGCTCTACTCGGTACGGGGATTGATGGCCCGGTACGCGGGGAGGCCGCAGAACTGATCTATCGGGTGAACGCTATCCGCAACGGCAGCGGGGTGCTGGCGGTGGATCTGCCTTCCGGCGTGGACGCTGATAGCGGTAAAGTGTACAACATCGCTATGCGCGCCGCGCACACGGTGACACTGGCGCTGCCCAAAATGGGGTTACTGGTGAATCCGGGCGCGGAGTATGCCGGTGAGATGCACGTGGCCAGTATCGGCATCCCGCCTGCGGCAGTGGCCGAGACGCGCTACGTGGCAGAGTTAACCGAACGCAAAGAAGCGCACGCCTGGCTCCCGGAACGCCCTGCCGAGTCGCATAAGCGCTCGGTGGGTTGGATGCTGGTGATCGCCGGATCGCCGGGGATGACCGGCGCGGCAGCATTGACCTGTCGCAGTGCCTACCGCAGTGGTGTGGGGCTGGTGCGGCTGGCGCTGCCTGCAGCATTGGTGCCTGCGCTCAATGCCCAGCTCACCGAGGTAGTATTCCGCCCCATGCCCGCCACAGCAGCGGGCACGCTGGGCTTCCGTGCGGTGGCAAAGCTCCTGTCCGAGGCTAACGAGGTGGACGCCGCGCTCATCGGCCCCGGTCTCTCGCATAATCGCGCCACGGGCATCGCCATACGGCAGCTAGTGGCGCAGTGGCCCGGCCCGTTGGTAGTGGACGCCGACGCCCTCACCGCCGTCGCCGAGGATCCCACCTGCGTCTCCACCCGCACTGCGCCGACGATACTCACCCCACACCCAGGCGAGATGGCACGGCTGCTGGGAACTACCACTCTGGAGGTGCAGGTGGATAGGCTGGCCATGGCGAAGCAAGCGGCGGAAAAATACCACGCCACGATTGTCTTCAAAGGCACCCCCACCCTCGTCGTCACCCCCGATGGCACGGTGCGCATCAATCCGCACAGCTCTCCGGCACTGGCCACCGCCGGCAGTGGCGACGTGCTGGCCGGCAGCATCACCGCCCTGCTGGCGCAGGGGCTGTCCCCGGTGCACGCCGCTAGCCTGGCGCTCTACATCGGCGGTATAGCCGCGCAGAATCTCACCACCCGCCACGGCACGCGCGGCATCACCGCCACAGATATCCTCGAGGAGCTGCCCGCAGCAATGGGGGAGTTGGCGCGGGGGTGAAACGTGCTACCCGCACTGCACCAATATATGCTCGGCTACCTCGCGTGATACGGCGTGTTGGGCCTGGGCTATTGTTATCATCAGGGGGCCTTCGAAGGGGGCGATGGCGGTGACGGTTACTGCAACACCGGGGTATACACCCAGCTCACCCAGATAGGTGAGCAGTGGGGTTGATTCATCGGCGATGCGCGCGACGATGGCGGTCTGGCCTGCGGGCACCCGGCTGAGCGGCTGCAACGCGGGGGTGTCCACCTCGGCGAGCAGGGAATTGCCGTGCGGGCAGGTGGTGGGATTATGCAGGGCGTGCAGCAGATACGGCTCCAGCTCGTCATCGATAACATGCTCAAAACGGCAGGCGATATCATGCACACGCTCCCAGGGGACGCCGAGGATATCGGTGAGCAGGCGCTCTGCCAGCCGGTGGCGACGGCGGATACGCTCGGCGCTGGCCTTGCCGCGTGCTGTCAAAACTACGCCCGTCTGCCGGGAATAGCTGGATAGCCCCTGCTCCTCCATGCGGCGCAACATGCCCAGCACGGAGGTAGGCGTCACCTTTAACTCGCGCGAAAGCTCGGTCGGCGTCACCAGGTCACCACGATCAATGATCCGGCTCACCGCCTCCAGATACTCTTCCGTCTGCGTAGTTATCTCTGCTGGTGTAGTATCGTCCATATCTCCCTATTTCTTTCGTCTGTGGGATAAATCCTTTTCTCTTGCATCACCTTCCCTCAAGTAAGCGCCCGGCAGACCTCGACGGAGCGGGCGATATGCTTATCTACGGCTATCTGCGTGTGCCCTACCTGGAAGAGGTAGCTGGGGAAGCGCTGCAGCATGGTGACGGGCATACCGGGGATCACCCCCAGCACCATCAGCTTCTGGATGGTGGCGGTATCCTGGCTCATTATCCGCGTGATGACAGCCTGTTCTTCGTTCGCTAATTCATCCAGGGTTACCAGTGTCGTTTGTTTCTCTTCAATAGTTAGTTCCATAGTAGTTTATCCTTTCACCGGGGTAAGAAATGTATATTGCCCCCGAAATGCAGCAGGGTAATGCGCAGCAGGAAGCCGACGCCGAAGGCCACTGCCACGACGAAGAGCGTCATGGCCAGCGACATCCACAGGCCACGCTCGCGCTTCATCATCATAAACTGCGCGATGCAGGGCAGGAATAGCGTGAACGTCACCGCAGAGACCAGCACCTGCGTGGGGGACAGCAGCCCGGCCTGGAAAAGGTACCACAGGCCGGCGGCACCGAAGTCGCGCCGGAAGAACCCGGCCAGTAAAATAGTCCCACCCGTGAAGCGCAACGCCGGATTAATTGCTACATCCGCCGAAGTAGGCAGGCCGATGACCGCCCCCAACGGGTCGAGCATCCGCTCCAGCAGACCGAAAAGCCCATGGTGCGGGCTGAACACCACGGCGCTGCCCGTCCAGGCGAGGGAACCGACCCAGAGCAACGCACTGGCCAGGATGAACATGGGCAGCACTTCCTTGAAATACCACTCCAGCCGGGAGTAGGTCTTGGTAAGGACATTGGCCAGCCGCGGCAGCCGCAAGGGAGGGACTTCCATGTAGAAATGCGCCGCCTTGCCGGGGATAACCTTCGTCGCCAGCAGCCCAACCACCAGGAAGATGAGCAGTAAAACACTGATGTATATCGCCAGCCCGGGCAGCCCGATGGCGCTGACCATGGAGAGAAAGACGCCGCTCTGCGCCGCGCAGGGGATCGCCAGCGCCAGCAGCAGTGTGGCGATAATGCGCTCGCGCCGCGTCTCCAGCACCCGGGTGACCATCGTCGCCATGGTGGCGCAGCCGAATCCGAGGATGAGCGGGATGATGGCGCGGCCGTTCAGCCCGATGGTCTTGGCGAGGCGGTCGATCAACATCGCCAGCCGCGGCAGGTAACCGCTGTCCTCCAGAATCGCAAAGACGAAAAAGAACAATGTTACAATCGGCAGGATGATGGCAAATGCATAGGTAATGCCGAGGGTGATGATGCCGTAATCCCCCACGAAAAGATTTGACCAGAGCGGGGGCAATATCTGCTCGATAACTTTCGTCGCGAATGGGTTGATCCAGCCACCGAAAAGCTTGTTCTGCAGCAAATCAACGAGGTAGCCCGCTCCGAAGACGCCGACAAATTTGTAGATGGCGAAGTAAAGCACCAGTGCCAGTATCGGCAGCCCCGACCAGGGATTGAGCAGCAGGCGCGAGAGCCACTCCAGCTTCGCTTTCCCCAGCTTGGTGGGGGCCACCATCACCTGCTGCACCAGCTTGTTCACGGCGGTCTGGCGCTCCATGGTGATCACCACACTCAGCGGTTGCTCATATTCCGCCTTCGTCGCCGCCACGATCTCGCGCACGCGCGCCACCACGGCGGGGGAGTTGCCCACCAGCGCGAGGATTTCCTCATCATCAAACAAGAGTAGCAGTGCCAGGGCACGGGTGGTGAGCGCCGTGGGATTGCTGATGACGCTGCTGATTTCGTTGATGGCGTGCTCAAGCTGTGGGCTATATTTCACCGTCGCCGCCACCGGGTGGCACATGGGCATCGCCATGCTGCAGGCGTGCGAGCAGTTGCCCTGGCAGGGGCGAATGATATCTTCACACACCGGCTCCGCCAGCATACGCTCCGCCAGCAGCTCCCGCAACTCCGCCACTCCCACATTGGTAGCGCCGATGGTACCGAGTACCGGGATACCCAGCAGCTCGCCCAACAACTGCGTATCAAAGCTGAAGCCGAGGTCGGCGGATTCATCCAGCATATTCAGCGCCAGCGTCACCGGCAGGCCGGCCTCCAGCAGTTGCAGTGTCAGTGGCAACATGCGTTGCAGGTTTTTGGCGTCAATAACGTGCAGCACCTGGCGGGGATTATCCTCCAGCAGCAACCGCCGCGCTACCGCTTCTTCCTCGCTGATGGGTAGCAACGAGTACATGCCGGGAGTGTCCACCACCTCGACATCAGTATCGCCCAGCCGCAGCTGCCCGCGCGTGACCTCCACCGTGGTACCGGGATAGTTGGACACCGTCACATACATCCCGGTGAGCCGGTTAAAGAGCACGCTCTTGCCCACATTAGGATTACCCACTACCGCCAGCACCGGATTCCCGCTCTTCTCCGTCAGCTCCTGATGACATGATTTCTGCTTATTATTCTCAATTATTGCACTCAAATAACGCTCCTACCTACGTTAGTGAACCGTAATCTCATATGTACGTATATACTATACCACAATATTAGCCCGTACTAACATTGGTGTCAAGTTATTTGATATTCCACGGGGCGCGGCCACCCGATTGAATGGTAATTATCCGTACCAGCGCTTATTGATTATGGTTCTGGCTTGCCCGCG
>JBBQQW010000174.1:0-5218 GCA_038215455.1 Armatimonadota bacterium | reverse complement strand
GCACCCTGAAGGGCGCTGAACCATTCGATTCCGAAAGTCCGCGAAGGCGGACGACCGGCGCGTCTCTGTCCGCCGTAGCCAGGATGGCGAAGATGGAAGCGCCCTGCAGCCGGGATTTCAATCCCAGCGGAGATATGGCGTTCGGAATTGCAACCCCGTTCTCATAGGCGGGACGCCCATGGCACAATCGTATTAGCCCGTGTTTTTAATAACGACCTGATACGGGCAGAGGCAAAAAGAGAGAATAATATCATAGCCTCGGGCAACGCCCGGGGGAACGGTTTGCCTCCATGGCGTTCGGAATCGCAACCCCGTTCTCATGGGCGTCCCGCCCATGGCACAGACCTCAAAATAAGACCTATTCGGATGATCTCCCCTTTTCGTGCTTTTCGTGTCTTTCGTGGTTAAATATCGTTACGGCTCAAGTTATTTACCATCCGCATCAATGACTTAACGAGAAAGCACAATTCCGTTATACTGAACGCATGGGAAAGATGATATCCAACGAACATCAATCGATCGGGATCGTAGATACAAAGTATTTTCGTTATGACGGCAAGCTGCAACTTGAATCCGGGGAGCAGCTGGGGCCACTCACGATAGCCTATGAAACCTACGGTGCTCTGAATGCGGCTAAAGATAACGCTATATTGATCGTACACGCGCTCTCTGGCGACGCCCATGCAGCCGGATTGCACGAGGGTGATGATCCGGCCAAACCTGGCTGGTGGGATGATATGATCGGGCCGGGCAAGGCATTTGACACTGACCGATTCTTTGTCGTCTGCTCTAACAGTCTGGGCGGTTGCCGCGGCACTACCGGGCCGACTTCGGTTAATCCTGATACCGGTGGGCTGTATGGCATGACCTTCCCTATCATCACCATCGGCGACATGGTGAATACGCAACTATTGCTGACGGATCACCTGGGCATTGCAAAATGGGCAGCGGTAACCGGTGGGAGTATGGGCGGTATGCAGGCATTGCAATGGGCAGTGGCCTACCCCGACCGGGTGGAGCGCTGTATCCCCATCGCCACCACTCACCGCCTGACAGCGCAGGGGATTGCCTTCAACGCCGTGGGGCGCGCCAGCATCATGAGCGATCCGCGCTGGTGCAACGGGGAATATTATAAAAATAGCGAGGGACCGGATAGCGGGCTGGCGGTGGCGCGCATGATCGGGCATATCACCTACCTCTCCGAGCAGGCGATGCACGATAAATTTGGCCGCAACCTGCGTCATGCTGAGGCCTACTCGTGGAATTTCTCACCCGAATTTTCGGTAGAGACCTACCTGCAATATCAGGGGCACTCCTTTGTGAAGCGCTTTGACGCCAACAGCTACCTCTACATCACTAAAGCGATGGACTACTTCGATCTCGGGGCCGCATACGGTTCTCTGGCAGCCGCGATGGTGGGGGTGAAGGCGCGCTTCCTGGTGATCTCCTTCAGCAGCGACTGGCTCTTTCCCACATCGCTTTCGCGGGAGATCGTGCGCGCCTTGCGTTGGAACGGCATCGATGTGAGTTTTGTGGAATTGACAACCCCGCACGGACATGACGCGTTCTTGCTGGAACATGAAGAACAGACCCAGTTATTACGTGGTTTTCTCGGATAATACCAGCTTATAAAGATATTTCTTTCTATAACAAGGTATCTTGCGCATTAACAGCGAAATAGCTTATCTGTAATCAATTTGACCAAGGTGGTACCCTAATGAATATAGCATTATATGCATCAGAGAAAATCGTTGATATGGTCTTCGAACCACGTCATCTGGAGCGCCTGGCAGAACTGGGGCATTTTTGTAATTGCTCCTTCACCGACCGTGGTGAAATGACACGCGGACAACTGCAGGACGTTGATATCATCGTCTCCTCCTGGGGTATGCCCAAAATGACGGATGAGTTCCTGGACGCTGTCCCCAACCTCAAGGCTGTCTTCTACGCAGCAGGCACCGTTAAGGGGTTTGTCACCGATGAGATGTACAAACGTGGCATCGTGCTCTCCTCTGCAGCACCGGCAAATGCCGTGCCGGTATCTGAATATACCATAGGCGTGATTCTGCTGGCTAATAAACGCTTCTTCGAATTTATGCGCAAATCAAAGCAACACAGTATCAATCTCATGCATGAGGCTCCGGGCAATTATCGCCGTACCATCGGCATCATCAGTGCGAGCATGGTCGGGCGTGACGTGATCCGGCTGCTCCAGCAATATGATTTGAACGTCCTGCTCTATGACCCATACGTGACCGCTGAGGATGCAGCAGAGATGGGCGCGACCAAAGTTGAGCTGCAGGAGTTGATGGCGCAATCCGATGTGGTATCGCTCCACGCCCCCAATCTGCCCAAACTTCGCCATATGATCAACGCGGAATTACTGGCCCTGATGAAAGAGGGAGCGACCTTTATCAATACTGCCCGTGGCGCACTGGTGGATGAAGCCGCATTGATCGCGGAGTTGCAGGCCGGGCGCATTTACGCCGTGCTCGATGTCACTGAACCAGAGCCACCAGTAACAGATAGCCCCTTCTACACGTTGCCTAATGTCATCTACACCCCGCACATCGCCGGTTCTATGAACCCGGAATGTGCGCGTATGGCGGATTTCGCACTCGCTGAACTGGAACGCTACCTGGCCGGGCAACAGCTGCAAAATGCCGTTAAACAAGAAGTCCTGGCAATATTGGCGTAAAATAATCTTTTGGCTGGATGATCATTGTACGGTTATCCAGCCATATTCTTGTATTTTTTTGCAAAGTACTGGTAATTATCGCCCAGCTAAGCTATAATAGCGCGCGTTGTATCGTTGATATGGTACATGTAGAACCCGCCCAGGATGGGATAAAGAACCAGAGTTGCTGAAGAGCACCATTATCTGGGGTTGGCTGAAGGATGCACCATAACTGGCCTGAATAGGCTGGGGCCACCTTGGGGTGGTGCTTTCGTGCGCCTATTGGCCATGTTTGTATAGTTGAGGGAGAAATATCGTGCGTTGGGCTACACCTAATTGTATCTGGCCAACCGCTGGTGATGCGGAAGGATTAACAGAATTAAACGCTTTTGACAATGCACTGCTCAAAGCAGGCATTGGCAATCTGAATCTGATCAAACTGAGCAGTATCGTGCCGGCGGATATCGTCATGCTCGATCACCGCCCGGAAGATATGGTAGAAGGTGATCTAGCACCGACGGTATATACCATTAAGATCAGTGATACTCCCGGCGATATCGTGGCGGCGGCGGTGGGCATAGGCCTGCGCAAAGATGGCCACGGCATGATTTTCGAGAATACTGGCGGATCACGCGAGGCGGTGGAGGACACCGTGCGCCGTATGGTACGGGAAGGTTTCGCCCAGCGCGGCATGGAGTTGGACGAGCTCCTCGTTTTTTCGTCCGAGCACAAAGTCGAGCGCATAGGCTGTGCCTTAGCAGCCGTAGTGCTCTGGTGGAGGTAGAAATTTGCAGAGAATTGGTCGCCACCTGATTTTGGAGCTATGGGGCTGCAACGCAGACAGCATCAACTCCATTGAGACCATCACTAAAGCGATGACCGAAACGGTCGAAGCGTGCGGAGCCACTTTGTTGGACTTACGCGTGTATCCTTTCACCCCAATCGGGGTGACCGGTGTCGCTATTCTGTCGGAATCACACATGATGATTCACACCTGGCCCGAACACGGCTACGCCGCAGTGGATGTTTTCACCTGCGGTTTCCACACTGACCCCAACAAGGCAGTGCCCGTGTTGCGCCAGTACTTCTCGCCTGAACGCGTTCAGGTGATGGAGATGAATCGCGGAATCATCGTTGATGAACCGATTAACCAGCCGAAGGAGCTTTATGCTGGAGTTCGCTGAACCGTATCGTCAGGGATGGCAGCAAACCGTTCAGGTTCGCGAGATACTTTTTGATGGAACGTCCGAATTCCAGCACCTTCAGGTGCTGGATACGGTTCCGTTCGGCCGAATGCTTGTGCTGGATGATGCTACTCAGACCAGCGTGGTGGATGAATATATCTACCACGAAATGCTCGTGCACGTCCCCATGATGACACACCCCGATCCGAAACGGGTGTTGATCATCGGCGGCGGAGACGGCGGCGCCTTGCGTCGTATGCTGGAATACCCGGTTGATAAAGCTACTATGGTGGAGATCGACGGCGAGGTAGTGCGGGTGAGCCGCGAATACCTGCCCGAGATCAGTGGTCAGGCGTTCTACGATAAACGTGCTGATGTTATCATCGGCGATGGCGTGCAATACCTGCGCGAGACCAACGAACATTTCGATGTTATCTGCGTAGATTCAACTGATCCGGTAGGGCCAGCGGTAGATCTATTTAACCATGAATTCTACAATAACGTGCGGCGTGCCCTGGGTGATAATGGTATAGTAGTCACGCAGAGTGGCTCACCACTGGTAATGCTGGACGAATTACATGTAGCAACGACGCGCCTGAAGGAAGTATTCCCGATCGTGCGTACCTACATCTGCAATATCCCCATCTATCCGGGGGTAATGTGGAGCTTCACCGCAGCGTCTACCACGCTGGATCCATTAGCAGTGTTGCCGATCACCATCGGACAACGTCTGAAAGCTAACGGACAGCCCACCGGCTGGTACACACCGGCCATTCACCACGCTGCCTTCGCATTGCCGAATTACCTCAATGCGATACTTAAGACGCAGGAGCCAGATGATCCAGCCGCCTTCACCGTACCCATTTCTCGCTAGTCAGCCCGGGCAAATAGGTGCCGTAACCCTGCTTGGTGCACCATTGGATCGCACCGGGTCATTCCGACCCGGTTGCGCCCAGGGGCCTACCGGGGTGCGTTGGGCCTCCGAGAATCTGGAAGAGTACAGCCCCACCCTCGATCGTGACCTGAACGACCTCGACATTGGCGATTTCGGCGATCTCGACTTCACCGGATTATCACAGATTGCGGCACTTGATCTGATCGAAACCGAAGTGGGCGCGATCATGGACGCCGGCTCCCTCCCCTTCATCCTCGGTGGTGAGCATACTATTGCCCTACCCATCGCCCGTGCGGTGTGCAAGCGTTACCCTGATGCCCTCATTCTGCACCTGGATGCCCATGCCGATCTGCGCGACACCTATCTGGATGATCCGCTTTCCCACGCCACCTGGGCCTATCGCGCCGGGGATGAGTTTGGATTTGACCGCCTGATTCAACTAGGCATCCGCTCCGGCCTGCG
>JBBQQW010000173.1:0-5220 GCA_038215455.1 Armatimonadota bacterium | reverse complement strand
GGCCTCCTCACCGAGATGGGCAAAATCGGCAAATCGCTCTCGGAGTTGGAACCAGAGAAGACTAATCTGCAAAAACAGACCAACAAACTGGTGATGACACTGGCTATTGTCGGGCTGGCCTTGAGTATCATCGTGGTGTTGATCTATGGATTCTTCCGCCATGATTGGCTAAACGGGGTGCTGGCCGGCATCGCGCTGGCCATGGCCATCCTGCCGGAAGAGTTCCCGGTGGTGCTGACGATCTTCCTGGCGCTGGGGGCCTGGCGCATCTCGCGTCGGCAGGTGCTGGCGCGCCGGATGCACGCCGTGGAGATCCTCGGCTCCGCCACCGTGCTCTGCGTGGATAAAACTGGTACCCTTACCCTCAACCAAATGACTGTAGGCGAATTACGGGCGAATGATATAACACTTCAGATCACTGCGGGAGAACAGAATGATCTGCCGGATGCGTTGCATGAACTGGTAGAGTTCAGCATCCTCGCCAGCCAGCGCGATCCTTTTGATCCGATGGAGAAGGCGTTCCATCGTTTCGGCAATGAATATCTGGCAGCTACCGAACATCTGCATAATGATTGGGTCATCGAGCATTCCTACCCATTGTCGCAGGAACTCCTGGCTATGTCGCAAGTGTGGCGCTCTAACCTGAGTAAGAACTACGTCATCGCCGCCAAGGGCGCGCCGGAGGCGATAGCCGATCTCTGTCACTTTGATAAGGAACAGCTGGATGCACTGACGGTGAGCATCAACGAAATGGCGGAGCAGGGCCTGCGGGTGCTGGGGGTGGCGTGTGCCAATATCCCACAGGGCGAGCAACTGCCGGAGGGGCAGCATGATTTCGACTTCAACTTCCTCGGTCTGGTTGGCCTAATTGATCCAGTGCGCCCCTCGGTGCCTGCGGCCATAGCGGAATGTGAGACTGCCGGCATCCGTGTGGTGATGATCACCGGCGATTACCCCGCCACTGCACGCACCATCGCCCGGCAGATCGGGCTGGCGTCGCCTGATAATTTCATGACTGGCGAAGAGTTGATGTGCACCGACGATGCGGTACTGGCGGAACGGGTAAAGACGATTAATGTCTTCGCCCGGGTGGTACCCGAGCAAAAGCTGCGCCTGGTGCAAGCATTACAGGCTACCGGAGAAGTGGTAGCCATGACTGGCGACGGCGTCAACGATGCACCGGCGCTGAAAGCAGCGGACATCGGCGTAGCCATGGGCGGGCGCGGCACCGATGTGGCGCGCGAAGCCGCCGGGCTGGTGCTGCTGGAGGATGATTTTTCCAGCATAGTGGCGGCGGTACGGCTAGGACGGCGTATCTACGACAACCTGCGCAAAGCGATGGCATATATTTTCAGCATCCACGTGCCCATCGCCGGGCTGTCGCTGATCCCGGTGGCGCTAGGGTGGCCGCTACTGCTGCTGCCTATACACATCGTGCTGATGGAGTTAATCATCGACCCCGCTTGCTCCACGGTTTTCGAGGCAGAACCAGAAGAGAAGAATGTCATGCAACGCCCGCCGCGTGACCCGAAGGAGTCGATCTTCGACCGCCGCACCCTGATCATCAGTCTGGTGCAGGGTGGTATCGTGTTGCTGGTCTGTCTGGGAATATTTGTGCTGGCGGATCGACAATGGATACTCGGTGAAAAGACCGCACGCACGATGGCGTTTGTCACCTTGATAATAGCCAACCTGATGCTCATCCTTACCAATGTCAGCTGGACACGAAGTCTGCTAGCGACACTGCGCTCCCCCAATAGCGCCATGTGCTGGGTAGTCGGCGGCGCTGCTACGCTGATGATTTGCCTGCTGATTATCCCCGCTGTTGCAAATCTGTTCCAGTTTGCCCACATGAATCTTGCCCAAACCGGAATATGCCTGGGGGCAGGCATCGGCAGCGTTATCTGGTTTGAAATCGTCAAACTGTATTGGTCGCGTCGGAAGACGCTTGTTTAGTACCAGTATAATTATTGGATCTTCGTTCCTGAAGTCGAGACTCATATTTGCCGCGCATGGGTGTGCGATCAGAATTTTATGTAAAAAAGTGATCACGGGGTATTTGAGAAATTTTCATCCTTCATTTACACCTGCGATAATGAATCCAATCTATCAGCGCAAGCGTGCTGCGCAAAACGTCACCCATGCCCCGGGGCGATGAATGTTATAGCACCAGCAGCAGTAACGGCACGCCGACGACTACCGCCAGTACCGCCAGGGCGGGGCGGCTGATGACCAGCGGATCCCAGCGCAGGCGATCCAGCAGAATGGGGAGCAAGGAGCCTACGAGCATCTCCAATACCAGTATGGCAAAGACGATCAAGCTAGCACCGAGGGCATTTGCCTTGGGGTCAAATAATAGGGAGAAAGCTCCGCCGACGAGTGCTGTTGTTGCAGCGAGTAGTAATGCAGTCACCCATTGTGTACGCATGAGATATTTCAGTGCATCATCCGCGTCTTCGTTCTCGGCTAGCATCACACTGATGCTGGCTACGCCCAGCCCGCCAATCTGCATACCGGGCAATATCAGTAGCGGCAACAGCGCGAAGAGCACCAGTGAGCGCTCCGGGTTATTATACCCCAGTAGTATGGTCATCAACATTCCCGCAATACCTGCAAAAACTATGGATGGCAACCGGGTCATCGCTTGCTCAATGGGTGATGCCTGCTCGTCACTTTCATCCACAGCACCTGCCAGGCGCGAGATATCTTCTTCGCTTTCCTCATGGATGACATCGAGCACCACGTCGGCAGTGACGATGCCACGCAGCACATTTCCCTGGTCAATTACCGTCAATGCCAGCAGGTGATATTTGGTGAGGATACGCGCGACTTCTTCCTGGTTTTCATCTACCTGCACGGTGATTACATCACGTTTGATGTAATTGATGATGCTGGAATCCTCGGGTGCGGTGAGCAGTTCGCGTAATGAGAGGACCCCGACTAGTTTTTCTGCGTCGTCAATGACGTATAAATAATAGACCGTTTCCGCATCTGGAGCATATTTACGCAGATCATTCATCGCTTGCGTCACCGTCATTTTATCGGAGAAAGCGATATAGTCGGTAGTCATACGGCCACCAGCGGTGTCGTCATCATATTGCAGCAGTTCGCGTACATCTGCCGCTTCATCCGGTTCCATCAGGTGCAGGATGCGTTCTGCTTCGTCTTCTTCCATGTCACCCAGCACGTCTGCCGCGTCATCAGGAGCCATCAGTTCGATAATATCGGAGGCGCGTTCATCGCTCATCTCGCGGATAACATCTACCTGCATGCTGTCTTCCAGATGGTGGAGAGCGTCCGCGAGGGTGTCATCATCAATTTTCGCAAAAAGCTCTTTGCGATCCAATGGGTGAAGCTGCGCGATAATGTCGGCGATCTCGATAGCGGGCATCTCCCGCAGGCGTCGGTGGCTAACGTTCAACTTCAACGAAGTCCACTCACGCTCGATACCTTCTACGTAATTCCAGGGGATGATCCGTTCGTGAATGGACGAATGGAATAGCTTCGCCAGCGCACGAGAGGGACGTTCCAGGCTTAAACGGCGGAGCAGACCAGTGATACCGATATCCGCTCCCACCAGGCGCAGATCACCCTCGATATCATTCAATTGCAGGTCATTCACGCGTACCACACGCAGGCCATTGATATCCACCACTTGCTGATCCAGGATGTCGCGGCGGAGGAAAACTGCGTCATCGGGCATCTCTAAATCAACTAATTCGGCGCGATTGACATTCAGGTTAAGATATTTTCCGGCATAGTTGGCGACATCATCCCAGGTGATTATCA
Organism: Armatimonadota bacterium; assembly: GCA_038215455.1. Lineage (GTDB taxonomy): Bacteria > Armatimonadota > Hebobacteria > CAIYQO01 > CAIYQO01 > CAIYQO01. Next base: position 1,431 of record JBBQQW010000173.1, on the reverse strand, counting down.
GCGCCCCCTGTCCTGCACGCGCCAGTACCAGTGCGTGTACCGTGGGGAAGAGGTCAAGCTCGTTCAGCACCAGGTCATCCACCCAACCAAGGCGCACACCCGCTGCATCCATTACCGGCTTATTGAGAATGTGTGCCAGAAACAAGCTTCTACTCCATATTGCCAAACGTATACCTATTAGATACTGCGTGTGTGGTGCATTATCCTGCCAGCAGGATGGTCTATATTGATGAACTGTTGAAGCCCGGCACCATGCGCAGGTTCCAAAGGCAAAATGAATTATGGTATACTTCTCCCGGTCAAAAATTTAGGATTTCATCTCATAAGAGATAGCAAATGAGGAGAATTATCACCGATGACAATCATTAAAGCCCTGATTATGGGGCTTGTCCAGGGACTGGCAGAGTTCCTGCCCATCAGCTCAAAGTCACATCTGGTCTTTGCTGACCATTTCCTGCACATTCACATGACCGCTTCCGATACCGTTTTCTTCGATGTGATGCTGCACTGGGGCACTTTGCTGGCGGTGGTGATATATTTCTACAAGGATATTCTCATGCTGCTGGGTGGGCTGGGGGCATTAATAGTACGCCCGAAGCAGGCGTGGAAAGAGAATGTCTACAGTAGACTCTCCGTCTTTTTAATAGTGGGCACCTTGCCAGCCGGGCTGATGTACTACAAGGTTAAGGGTTTCCTGGAAGCACGCTTTGAGGATTTCCCTACCACTGCCATAATGCTGCTCGTTACCGCTGCTTTCCTCTTCTGGATTTCGCGCCGTAAAGAGGGAGGGCGAAAGATTGCTGATTTAACATGGAAAGATGCGCTACTGGTGGGCTTCTTCCAGGCGTGCGCGCTCTTTCCCGGCATCAGCCGCTCGGGTAGTACCATCACCGGCGGCCTGCTCTGCGGTTTGGATCGCGAGACCGCGCCGCGCTTCTCCTTCCTGCTCTCTATACCGGTGATCCTGGCTGCGGGGGTGGTGAAATCCGGCGCTTTGCTGCATGGTGGGGGTACTATCCCCACATCAGCCCTCGTCGCTGGATTCCTGGCCGCTGCGGTGAGTGGCTATTTCGCGGTGAGCTGGCTGATGAAGATCATGCAGGGGTCGCCGAAACAATTGGCGTGGTTCAGCCTCTACTGCGTTGTCGTCGGGTTGGGCATGACGGCCTACTGGTATACCATGGTGCCGCAGCTGGATATCGCCAAAACGGTGGCAACAGTGAATAACACGGTGACCGGGAAGATGGACGGCGAGGATATGACCGGGTTGTCCATGAATCAGAAAGTGCTCTTCACCGTAACTGTTAAACCGGGAATTCAAGTGGAATCGGTTTCGCTGCTGGCCCCAAAGATGAAAGATAAGAAATTGACCTTTGTGAACATGGCTGATACAGTCATGATCGGACGGCTAGGAACCGTAGAGATTGCAGC
>JBBQQW010000172.1:0-5239 GCA_038215455.1 Armatimonadota bacterium | reverse complement strand
GTGTTAGCACTGATGGTGTACAGGCCAAAGAATACCCGCCAGCCGCCCAGCACCAGGAAAAACGCCCCGTCAAGCGTGAATTGCCAGACGCGCGCTTTCCTGATAAACGACCAACCGCCATATCCGAGTAAGAGGATGCCGATCATCACCATGAGTGGGTTCAGCGCGACATTATGGATTCCGTATGTGCCATTGCCGGCGACAACAATGCCGGCAATTATGCTGATAATCCCGTTGTTCACATTGGTGGAGCTTAGCACACAGTACTTCGCCGCCACCTGAATATAGGGCAACACCTGCGGCGTGATCTCGTCCACGCTGTGAAATTGAATAGGCGGATCACTCGCCCCCACACCATCGCTAGCTCTACTGGAAAAGCCCTGCATCCACGTTCCTCCCCTATTAGCTTGAAGCTGCCACCCACCAGCAAGCACTGGTTCTTCCTGTTTATTCCATATATGCGGGAGGTATTTGCAATGCTCATGTTTTAGACATAAGAACATAAGAACAAAAAAGGGTATCCAGGTTTCAAGGCTGGTTTAGCGTGTTCAAACCCCGACAGCTTATCGCCCAGCCGTGAACGACTGGGCTAGTGTGGCCGGCCTATGGTGAGTTTGCCGAACCAAGGCCTGCCAGACCAGTCCTTCAGGGGAGTGGGATTCGGTTATGAAAGTAGGAAATAGGTGCGCGATCATTCGATTCAACAAAGTCCGCGAAGCCGGACGACCGGCGCGTCTCTGTCCGCCGTAGCCAGGATGGCGTCGGTTTATAGTCATGTGCTTCAGCGGGTACTAAATATTTGTCGCTATGTACGAATAACAACACCATCTTCTTCGCAATAGTGTGTTTTATATCCTGCTATGTTGCTATAATATTACATATGAAGGTTTGCGCCGGACAGTGCTCTTGACAAGTGGCGCTGCATACTAGTACGATTAATCATACTTTTCATACAATTATGCGAATTGCCACGCTAGGGCGCGTATAGTAAAATTATGACCGTTAGAATCTTATTTGGAGGGGGCATCTTGAGGATATTACTGCTAACCTGCTGTATTGGCTTTTGCCTGGCCCCGGCGTTGGCCTTTGGGCCGGCGGACGCCATGCGCTATGAAGCACCGGAATTGCGCCCGGCGGGGGCACAGCTCTCTGCTGCCGAGGCGCAGTTGCGCGCGGCGCGCCTGGGGGCCAGCGGCACCTACTCCACCAGCTACTCCGACAGCACCTTCAACCATTCCTTGAGTCTTATGTACCGGGAAGATGCGGTGAACTTGCTCACCGCGCACAAATCAAATGAGGACGCGCAACGGCAGCTCATCAGCCTGCAGCGGGACGGGGTGAAGCAGGCGCTGCTGGCCCATGCGGCGCTCTGGGATGCCCAGGCGAAGGGGCGGGCGGCCAAACTACGTGCGCAGATTGCCCAGCAAAACGCCGTGGAAGCGGAGCGGAAGCGGAAGATCGGCGAAGCGGCGGACTATGATGTAGACCTGGCCAAAGTAGACGCCGAGGACGCCGCACTGGCGGAGCGTACCGCTGCCGAAGCGGAAGTCTCTGCACAGAGTGAAGCCGCACGGCTCGAATTAACTGGCGCAGCGGATCCGGTGGTGCTTACCTTTATGCTCTCCCCGGCGAAAGTCGAGGATACCGACGTTATCTACAACAGCGACTGGGATTACCGGCTGGCCAATGCCAGCGCCGCCCAGGCACGCCGTGACAACAGAATTTACTTCGGGGCGGACGCCTCCTACACGGGGACATATCAGCTCTCTGCCGGCGTATCCACTAAAGGCCCCAGCGTCACTGTCTCCACCGGCTATCCCTCGCTCTACGATCCCACGCTGCTCTTCTACGGCGCAGGCTGGCGCTTTACCTTGAGCGCCACCGTTCCGTTGGATCCGGGGGCCGCCGCAGCAGCGCGGGTGAAAAGTGCTGACGCCGAGGTGACGCGGGTGAAGCTGGAACAGCAGCGCGCCCAGCAGGCTATCAAATTACCCGATACGTTGAAAGCTGCCAACGATGCCGCCCGCAGCATGGACCTCGCGCGGCAGCGGCTGGCACTGGCAGAGCGCAGACTGAAAGCCGTGCAGGCACGGAACAAAAGCGGTGCCGTATCCCCGCAGGCAGAGCTGGAAGCCGCGGAAGCGCTGGCAACGGCAGAGGCCACACTGGCACAACGCTGGCAAAGCTACGTCACGGACTCCGCCACCTACCTGGAGTCGATCAATGCCCCGTGGGAGGTGACGCGATGAAGTATCTGATCGCCATACTATGCCTGGCATTTTGTATCTCCCCCACCCTGGCTGTCGGCGAGCCGACGCTGGCCGATGCCTATGCGCAGGCGTCCGAGTACACCAACGCCGTGCGCGCCATAGAGACGGCCACCACCGAACTGCAGGCCCTCGCCAGCGATCCGGATGCCACCGTCAACGGTATTATCCGGGCCGAGGAGAAGCGCACCGAGGCGATTGCCACACGGAACACCGCCGAAATCACCGCCAAACAGCGCGTCTTCAACGCCGCCAGCCAGCTGGTCACCGCACGTACCACGGCGAAAATTTCGACACTACGTGCACAGCAGGCGAGTATGCAATTGCAGGGCGCAGTAGTACGCAACGGGATGGGCACCATCTCGGCAATAGAGCTGGATAAAGCGCGCGAGACATCGCTGAAAGCCGACATGGTGCAGCAGAACGACGAGCGCACACTGACGGATGCCGAGACGCGCGTGAAGCCCTACGGCGTGGTTCCCGCAGAAGGATTGCCGCTGCCGCCCTCGCTGGATTTCGCCAGCTATACCGTGGATAACCACCCCAATATCGTGCTGGGTATACACAACGTCAACGAGGCCATGCGCGCCCTGGCGCTGGCAGATGGCTTTGATGTCACCGCCGCGAATGACCGCCAACTGAAGGTACGCAACCTGCTGGACGCCCGCGCGACGCTGAAGGATCTGCTGCGCGCCCAGCGTGACACCCTGAGTATCGCCATGACGCGCTACCTGGCGGCGGTGGATGAGCTGCCGCGAGCGGCACAGGCATACCAGATAGCGCAGGAAGTGACGAAAGCCGCGCAGGTGCGCCTTGATTTCGGCACAATATCGCAGGTGACCATGCTGGATAGCGAGATCGCCCAGGCGGAAGCCAAACTGGCGCTGGATAACGCCAAAATGGAAATGTGGGCGGCCACCCTGAATCTGCAACAAGCCGCCGGAGGTGCTTTATGAAAAAATGGATTATCTGGGGGAGCATCATTGGTGTCCTCCTATTATTAGTTATTATCGGCGTGATAAATGCCGGGAAACCAAAACCAATAGCCATCACAGTGGCGAGTGTCATCAAAGGCGACTTCACCCGCGAAGTAAGTGGCACTGGCAATATTGAGGCGAAGGAATATCTCCTCACCTTCGGCAGGCAGGGGCGCGTGGCGAAGGTCGCTGTAGTGCTGGGCGACCATGTGGTGAAAGGGCAACTCCTCGCGGAATTAACAGTAGAAAAGGAAAACGCCGACATCAGCGCCTCGCAGGAGAATCTGACTGCCAGCAAGGAAGCGATAACGGCGCAGGATGATAAAACACGTGCCGACCGCGCCAAAATGCAAGCCGACCTGAAGGATGCCAAACGGAATCTGGAGGAAGGGCGACGCCTGCTGGACGTCGGCGACAAATCCCGGCAAGAGGTGAAAGACCTGGAGCGCAAGGTAAGCGACCTGGAGCGCGACCTGCGTTCACTGGACAGCCAGGCCACCTCCACGCGCAGCAACCTCACCGCGCAGCGCGACCAGAGCAGCGCCAACGTGGTGGGTACCCGGCAGACATTGCGCGAGAGCCAGGTCATCTCCCCGGTTGACGGCTATATCTCGGTGGTAGATTTCCGCGTCGGCGAGATGTCCACCGGCAATATTAAGATAGTGGAAGACGACACGCTACGCGCCCGGGTGAATATCGCCGAGTCGGAAGTGAGTCTGCTCCGCGAAGGGATGCCGGCGCGCATTGAGCTGGATAGCGCCCCCGACCACCCGCTGGAGGCCACCCTCACCGAACTGGGCGTCGCCGCCGTCATCAAGGGCGAAGGCGGCAGCGCCTCGCTGCCGGTGAAGTTCGACTTTACCGACATTAAGGATGCCGCGCTGATGGCCAAATCCGGCTATACCATCACCGCACGGGTGAAGGCACAACAGATACCCAATATCATCCAGGTACCGATTGAATCGCTGGTGGAGGACTCCACCGGTGACAACAAAAAATATAGCGTCTGGGTGATGGTGCCGGAACCGGTGAAAGAACCCGGCCCACTGCAGAAGCTCTTTGGCGGTAATAAGAAAAAAACTACCCCGACTCCTGCGCCCACCGCCACCAACCCGGGGCCAAAGCTACTGGGCAAAGTAACGAAACGCGAGGTCAAAGTAGACGCGCGCAACCTCACCAAAGCCGCCATCACCGGCCTGGCCGCCGGTGATATCGTGGTCACCTTGCCACCAGATACCCTGAAAACGGATAGCCTGGTCTCCTACTCGCCGCTGGATGAAGAGGTGAAAAAGTGAAAAACAACGTCGTCACCATGCGCGACGTGACCAAAATCTACGTCTCCGGCACCACTGAACGTGCGGTGTCAGTGGAGGCGCTGGCCGGCGTAGATTTGGATGTCTGCGAGGGCGAGTATGTGGCTATCATGGGCCCCAGCGGCAGTGGCAAATCCACGCTGATGCACATCATCGGCCTGCTCGACTCGCCCACCGCCGGAAGCTATAAGCTCTCTGACGTGGAGGTCTCCGGGCTGAGTGAAATAGAGCTGGCGAAGACGCGCAACCAGCGTATTGGCTTCGTCTTCCAGGCGTTCTTCCTGCTCCCGCGCCTGACCGCGCTGCGCAACGTCGAGCTGCCACTCATCTACCGTGGCATGAGTGCAGCGGAGCGTATGGACCGCTCGCTGGCCGCCCTGCGAATGGTAGACCTGACCGACCGCATGGATCACCTGCCCAACGAACTATCCGGCGGGCAGAAGCAACGCGTGGCGGTGGCCCGCGCACTGGTGCAGGAGCCGGATATGCTGCTGGCGGACGAACCGACCGGCAACCTGGACACCAAATCCAGCATGGAATTGATGGATGTATTCGACGTATTATCCCAGCAGGGCAAAACTATCATCATGGTCACCCACGAGGCGGACATCGGCGCACGTGCCCATCGCATCATCCACGTGCGCGACGGGAGGATCGAAGGATGAATATCTGCCGTTCGACA
>JBBQQW010000171.1:0-5275 GCA_038215455.1 Armatimonadota bacterium | reverse complement strand
GGCCCCCCTTCCCTCGCAGGGAAGGGGCTGGGGGTTAGGTAGACCAATGGGCAATACGCCCGCCGAATCTATTTACCAGTTTTCAACCCACCCCGTAGGCGTCCCGCCTATGCTACGGTATTCCCGATAGTGTCTTCGCTTCTTCCCACTTGTCGGCTTTGATGATATCGGCACGGCCATTAAGGTAGGCGACGGTGTGTGCGCCGTTGGGCCAGGTGTCTTCATCGTAAAGCAGGATTATCTTCGCGGGATCGCCCTCGATGTCGCCCATCCCCTTCAACGAGAGTGATGGATTGGGGAGATAGGGTTTGCCGTTGCTATTCCGCAACTTAGCGCTATCTTTACGCATATACCCCTCATCAGGTAGGGAAAGCTTCTTCAGGTCATCCGGGCTTTCCATGATTGGGAAGGTGTCATCGTGGTTACCGATATAGTATTTTAGCGCACGTGCCAGATTTTCTATGCGATACATTTCACTTTGCTTCTTCCCACTCACCTGGGTGCTGGTCTGGATGGCTATCGCCGACGCGGCCAGTTGCACCGGCCAGTCGCTGGGGAAGGATAGCTGCGCCCGCTCCGCTTTGCCATCGGGGTCGATGCTGATGGTCATATACCACTTGTCTGGCTTCACCGGCGAGGCGTCGATTGTTTTTTGGATAGCTTCCACGGTATCCGGTGAATCTTCTTTCAGCTTCTTCAGGTACGCGGGCAGGGGATCGAAGTTGCCGAAGATGGCGATGCTGGCGTCCTTGATCTCCGTTGGCATCTTAATGGCGGGCTTGGCCGGTTGTTTGGCGATCCAGTCTGGATGCGAGCCTAGCAGCAGCCAATCCTTGCGGGTGGTGGCGCTGAGCAGGAATTTGATGTAATTATCCTCGTATTCCGAGTTGAGCAGTTTGATGACACCGTTCTCCACGGTGATCTTGTCCTTGTCATCCTCGGCAAAGCCCTGGAAGGCGGTCAACGCCATAGTGGCGATCGCGGCCGACTTCGTCTCACCCACGGCGGTGAAGCCGAAGCCCTTGGGGTCAACGTAGGCGGCGCTTATGGTGAATTCGCCGGTGATCTTCTTCAGTATCGAGCGCGGATCGGCGTATTCTGCGAACCACTCGCCCACGGCATCTTTCGCACCGGCATCAGTGAGCGATTCCAGGATACGCTTCTCCACGAAGGCGATGTACTTGTCCGGGTTGTTGAGCATCGCCACGGCAAAGGTGCCATCCGGCGAGTGCGCCAGCGACTTGCTGGTGAGCACCCCGGTGTCCGCGCGCAGTTGCTTCAGCTCTTCCTGTATCTTCAGCGAGGAGGAGCAAGCCACCATGCTGAAGAGCAGGCCATTGGCGTCATTGCTCACCGATCCCAGGATGAACGACTTGTCGTAGTCAGTAGCGGAGAACTGCTTCGCACCTTCTTCGGTATTTTTTTTCACAACCTCCAGGATACCGGTGCCATTTATGCACAACTGCACCACATTCCCCTTCGGCAGGTCTTTGGCGGTCTTCTCAAATAACGGATGCGTCTCCAACGACGGCTTCTCACCCTTGCTCACATCGATGATATTCTGCATGGCTACTTCATTCATGGTCAATATAAGCCAACCATCAACCGTCGCCACCTGTATCTTCTCGGTATATTCTACGGAAGTACCCTGTTCGTAATCATAGCGAGATCCCATAAATTCCATCTGGCGCATTTTGACGCCCTTATACTCCACCGTCTTCCACGGTTGATTGGACAGTTTCTCCAGTTTCGCCTGCACTTCCGGGAACTTCTGTTCATAGACAGTCTGATCACGTATTTGCAATAATAAATCTCCATTAAATGGAATTCTTCCCATTTGGGGTGACAGCTGGTGCCCCATCACTGCAATTTGCCCAGTCCAGGAGAAGACGTCATCATTCAGCGATAACCCCGATGCCAGCTCCATATCGGTGATAGTCTCGGTCACCACTTCGCTCTTGCGGATCTCTTTGGAGTTATCCCACAGATATTTGGTGTCCAGCGATACATACCCCGGCGTATTCAGTGGCAATAGCGCGCTGAGGGGTTTATCAGCGGCAAAGGCGTTGAGCGCCAGCAATGCCAGCATCGCCAGGACAATCACGCGGGGATTGAAGAGCCACCCGTGGGTAGCGCGACTTACTACGAACATAGCATCCTCCTCCATCTCGGGTAAGTGGTTAGTTTATAGATTAAGTATAGCATAGGTTAAAGTTTTGGTCTGTATATTTGGAAAAATAGTTTGGAGGAATGTCAGATGTAGTTCGTAGCATGGGCGGGACGCCGATGAGAACGCCCTTTCACCACGCGCTAAAGCACGTGGCTATAATCCTTCGCCGTCCTGGCTATGGCTTACGAGTAAGATCAAGCACCTTGAAGGGCGCTGAACTTTAGTCACAGCGAAATAACCTAACGTGAGTTCCACCCACAGCCCAATCCATTGAGGAAATTGCAAAACCGCCGGAAATCAGACCAGGGGCAACGCCCCGGGGGTTATGAAATCACCTCGAACTACATAAAAAAACACCGCCCACCCGTTGCCGGGTGGGCGGTGTTGGTTGTGCGCATTCTATATGCAATTATGGTGTAGCCCAGACCCCGGCTTCATCTTTCGCCATCTGGCAGGTAAGACCCCAGGAATGTGCTTTGGTAGCAGTTACCGTCAACGTTAATGGTTCATTACCCGTTAGTGACTGGTAATTAACCTTCACGCAACGTTTGGAGTTTGAGTTGTTAAAGGTCAATGTTGCAGTGGTGGTAACACCGCACGCTGCTACCGCAGTCCCTTGAACATTACTCCAGGCAGCGATATAGAAATATGCTGTGTGCTTATTGGCATCGGATACAGGTATTGTCATAACCAGTTTGTCACCGCTATTTTTCACACCGCGAGTTCCGGCGTTTGGCGGGTTCCAGTATGGACTATCAGGGGTGTCTACTTGCTGGGTTCCGGTGAAAGTCGCTTCATTGATAGTACCACCTGCTGATTTTGTCCATACAGTACCGGAGGCATACCATGCATAGTTCCCCGATGAAGGTGGCCAGGCTGGTGCGGATGCGGTGGAATCGTAAGCGACGCAGAGTGCAGGCACAGGTGCTGCTGCCACAGTGATACCGCTGACACTAGCCTTGGTATTAGCTGCGTCCGTTGCGACCAGTACCAGGCCGGTGCCAGCAGCGGGGAAGGTGACGTTATACTGGCCAGCGCTGACTCCCTGTACGGCGGTGGCAGCTACTGATCCACTGCCGTCCGCAGCGGTAACAGCCCAGGTGAGGGTGTCCCATGCAGGAGCGCCATTAACAGAAAATGTATAGGTAACCGGGGTAGTAGCTACTGCCGTTGTCGGGCCAGCGAGGGAGACATTTCTTACCGTGACCTGTTTGATGATACCACCAACACCAGCTTGAACGGTGTACGGGCTGCCGGCGGAAGAATTGAATTTCAACGTAACCGAGTATTCCGGCTCTGAAGGGATACCATCCACGCCGGTAGTCGGGTTCACGATCCACATTACGGGAGTATCGAAGGAAAGACTTAGCGTACTACCTACCCCTAGACCGGCTGGTGCACTGGTCATAGCGGCGGGTTTCACATCTGGTGTCTTCAGAGTATTTGTATTGACGGCGGTGGAAGTAGAACCGTACCGGGCGAGGATAGCAGCTGCGTTGCCGGGTATCATCTCGACGTGGCCGTCCAGACTGCTCACGATGGCATTGCTGGCATGGCGAGTGCCATCGATCTCATTGAGGCCCAGCACTACGTTCACAGTGCTGGTGCTATCCGCGGTCATCCACATAGTGGTGGGATCAACGATCCCGGTGGCACCCAGGGGGACACCAGAGAGTACATTGTTGTACCCGTAACTATTGCTACGGGTGGAGTTGGGACATTTGGTGACGCTGCTGGTGCCCTGTAACGCCGCAACGGCTGGGGTCAGGGCGCTGGCGAGCTTGATCGATTTCCAGATAGATGTTGACCGGGGCAACATCTCGTCGTTTTCCTGTGCATACATCAGGATGGCAAGAGCAATCTGGCGTTGATTGTTCATGCACTGCGTTTGTCGAGCCTTCTCGCGTGCCTTGGAGAACACGGGGAAGAGAATGGCAGCCAGTATGGCTATGATGGCGATGACGACGAGGAGTTCGATAAGAGTGAACCCCGATCTTTTCTTGTTCTGCATAATTAACCTCCTTATACAGAATAGGATAATAATGGTATTATACGGGTAGGTTTTCATCTTCGCTACGGAAAAAGTGCCGGATAGCGCATGGTAGGTATCTAAATGCGCGGATAATTTTAACGAGGAAAACGCTTTTATGAGTGGAAGTAGGATAGCCAGCTCGGAGAAGCACGTGGTCGTGATGATCCCGTATTCATTCGATTTTGGCCGCCGGATGCTGAAGGGTGTGTACCAGTATTCGCTGGCACGTCCGAATCTGGTGCTGCACCGCGAGCTGGATGAGCTGCCGTTGGAGCGTCTCGATTTCGGCCATTGGCGCGTCGATGGGGTTATCGCTCATGCCTCACTGGCCTCGCTGGCCGATTCGTTAGCCTCGCTGGATATTCCCACTGTCAGCACTTCGCCGGTGTTGAAGGATTCCCCCATCCCGCGTATCTGCGTCGATTCTCTGGCGATTGGGAAACTGGCAGCAGAGCATTTCCTCGAGCGTGGCTACCGCTCCTGCGCCTACCTGGGGGCGGGTGACCTGCAGTATGTGCATGATCGGCACGACTCGTTCACCGCTGCTCTGACAAAGGTAGGTATCACCTGCGCAGAATATCACCATCCGATCCGCGCTGACGAGGAGCAACCGGGGGCGACCAACGATCCGAACCACCCTATCGCCCGCTGGGCGGTGAAGCTGGCGCTCCCCTGCGCAGTGTTCACCGACACGGATCGGACAGCACTTTTCTTCAGCGAAGTCTGCCGATGCGTCGGCCTGCGGGTTCCCGATGATATCGCTATCCTGGGAGTAGATAACGACGAGGTAATCTGCAATCTGTCCTACCCACCGCTCTCCAGCGTGAACACACCTGCGGAGCGCATCGGCTATGAAGCCGCACGATTGGTAGATCACCTGATGTCGGGTGGTACCGTGCCTCTGGAGTCGCGTCGGCTCCCACCGCTGGGCATCATCACCCGGCAGTCCACCGAGATGCAGGCCATAGCCGATGAATACGTGCGCCAGGCATTGGGTTTCATCGCCGTCCACGCACACCAGCACCTGTCCACCACCGATGTTCTCGATGCTGTGCCGCCGCTCTCGCGGCGGG
>JBBQQW010000170.1:0-5364 GCA_038215455.1 Armatimonadota bacterium | reverse complement strand
AGAGTTTGACGTTTACGATAACCCGAGCTGGGGCATCGCCATTCGGCAGGCACCAGGAGTATCGATTTTTGTGCCCGTCCTGTTCGCCCAGTCGTTCACGACTGGGCCAGGGAGAACGGCTTGCCGCTAAAAATGGCACTCCTTAACCAGCGCCCCAACGATTAAGTACAGGACATTGGTTTCTGCTATAATATACTCATTGGGAGAATAACACGAATGAACAGCCGTGAAATCGTCATCCGTAATATTGAATTCACCGGGCCAGCGCGCATTGCCTATGGTTTTTGCCCGCCCCACCCCAGCGACCTGTGTATGGGCGGTACCACTCCGACGAAATTGGTGCGCACGGCACGCGATCTTCATGCCGAATTCCCGGATTTTAAAGGTGAACTCTGGCTGGATGAGTGGGATTGTGTCTGGGGTCGCCTGGATGCTTTCTCCAAAGGGGAGAGCCTGGCGGGGCCGATCAAGGAATGGAGTGACCTGGACAATTACATCTGGCCTGACCTCGACAACCCGGAACGATATACTGCAGTTGCGGCCCTGTGGGAAAAGGATACCGAACATTATCACCTGGGGTGTGCTATGGGCTGGGCCTTCAACATCTGCCGTTACCTGCGTCGTTTTGAGGATTTCCTCATGGATATCGCCTCCGAGCCGGACGAGGTGGAGCGCATGCTGGCTATGGCCACTGATATGGTCTGCCGACAGATTGACTGTATGGCCGACGCCGGGGCCGATGGCGTGATGGTGTGGGAGGACTGGGGCACGCAGGACCGCACGTTGGTCAGCCCCGCCGCCTGGCGCAGTCTGTTCCGCCCGGGTATCGCCAGATGCTGTGCCGCCGCCCACGCCCGCGGCCTGCACGTGTGGATGCATAGCTGTGGCAAAATCACCGATATCATCCCCGACCTGATCGAGTGCGGCGTTGATGTGCTGCAATTTGATCAGCCCACCGTCCACGGTATCGAGTACATGGGGCAGGAATTCGGAGGCAAAGTTGCCTTCTGGTGCCCGGTAGATATCCAGACCACCATGCAAACCGGCGACCGCGCCCTCATCGAAGCCGAAGCCCGGCAGCTGGCACACGAGCTGGGCCGCCACCACGGCGGTTTCATCGCCGGCGAATACACCTCCTGGGACTCTATCAACGTGAAACCCGAGTGGGCGGAGTGGGCGACACAGGCATTTATTGATGCGTCTGTGTAGGGGCACAAGGCTTGTACCATTACTATAAGGAATAAATTTCATGGATCATTTCGCCAAACTGGCCGCCACCTACGACATACTCATCGACTGGCCCACCCGGCTAGCGCGCGAACGCCCGTTTTTCGCCGGGCTTATCGGCAGTGGGGACAGCGTTCTCGATGTCGGCTGCGGCACCGGGCACCACTGCCGCATGTTTGCCGAGTTAGGCGCTACGGTGCTGGGCATCGACCCCAGCGCGCCGATGCTGGAACAGGCGCATTCTCTTACTGAAGGGGATAACCCACGCTTTCAGGCCGGTGGGCTAGGCGATATCGCTCTACTGGGCGGGCAGTTTGATCTCATCACCATCATTGGCAACACTCTCTCCTACGTCAGCGGCGCCGCCATGCTGGCGCGAACGCTGCGCGGCGCCTACCGCGCATTGACACCGGGAGGGCGGCTAGTGACGCAGACCATCAACTACGACCGTTTGCTGTTGGCAGGCAATATCACTTTCCCCCTCATCGCCCGCCAACATGAGGGGGCGGACTACCTCTACCTGCGTGAATACCGCCTGCTGAAGAAACGCGCCGAATTCACCGTACAACGCCTGAACAACGCCAGTGGCGGGAGCTATGAGGTGGAACGCAGCACTCACTACCCCATCGGAAGCGCACGCCTGATGGCAATGGCGCAACGGACTGGCTTCAGCAAGGTTGAAATCTTCGGCGATTATGAATGCGGCGAGTTTAAGGCAGGGAGTTCGGGGAGTATTATAATGATAGCGGTGAAGTAGGGTTTAGTTTACTTCTTACCGAAAGAAGAAACATACGGGATGCGTTCACAAATCACAAGAGCCGCAGTATCAATTCCCTCGAATATTGCCGAAGGGTGAGGAAGGGAATCGGATAAAGAAAAGCGGAATCCTACGAATCCAGGATCAGACAAAAAGTGGTGTACCCTACTCCGCACACCACGGGCACCCTGCCGACAAATGGTGTACTTTTCCGCAGCTGGGGCAGCGGGTCCAGCCGTGGGCTTCTTTCCAGGCGCGGGTGGCGCGCAGGCGGGCGAAGCCGGGGGCCAGCGATGCGCGGACTTCGGGGTTGGTGATGTGGGCCAGCGGGTCTGTCTCCGGCGGGGTGGCGGGTATCGCCTCTCCACGGGGTGGGTAGAGCGGGTGCAGGCTGTGCGGGTCTTCGCCCCCTACCTTACTGCGGCGGCCCACGCGGAATTCTATCTTTTTTACCGAGGCGCGTCCGAGGAGGGTCTTATAGCGCTCGAGTATCTGTGGGGTGAGCAGGTGCAGTTGATCGCTCCAGGCGTGCGAAGACACCCCGACCTGCAACACCCCATCGCTGATGCGCACGGGCCAGCTCTTCTGCGCAATGAGCGGCCCCACCACCTGTTTCCACATGGTCAACACCATCACGCGCCGCAAATTCGCCGCAAAACGCTTGTTCTTCAGCAACGTCCCCAGCACTTCATCGAGTTTGAGTTGAGCCATAATAGTCGCTAGTCGCTAGTCATGACGTTGGCAACTAACCGACTAGCGACTCCCCTATTCCCTATTTCGTCTCTGCGTTGAACCGTTGTGCGTAGTTCATCTGTAGGCTGGAAAGCATGTTTTTGATGTCGCGCAGCATGTGGGGGTCTAGTTTGCCCTCCATCACGGGCACCAGGGCGTTGATGCAGTCGATAGCCAGTCGCGCCTGGGGGAAGTCGGCGGTGGTCTCGCCGGTGGCGGGGTTGGTCTGGATACCCAGGTTCATCCACGCCATGCGTGCGTACTCGCCCAGCGTCCACATCAGCAGGTCCTCGACCTTCAGCTCGGGCATCTGTGCGCCAGCATCTTCGCCACCGCAGCCACAGTCATCGCCGCAGTCACAATCATCGCCACAGCCGCATTCTTCGCCAGCAGCAATTACTTCTTCTTCCACAGGTTTAATTTCGTCAGTCATCATGTTCCTCCGTCATAGTGGTTTGGTGTCGTATTATATCACGCCAGAGGTAGTTTGTGCGTGGTTTCACCTACCCCCGGGGGTTTCGTTTTTTAACGCCCGTCCTGTTCGCCCAGCCGTAAACGACTGGGCTAGTGGGCTTACGCCGATCGTCCTTCGGACGGGAACGCTTACCCCTACCCGTCCCGCCCGAATGGGCGATTGGCCGGAGGCCTTCCAGCCTGGTCGTTCACTGCCAGGCCTGGGAGTATGGGTTAGGTAGTTTGTGCTCAACAGAAAATTACAGTATCATCTTCACATGCTTAAGGACGCTAAAGCGAAGAATTTCAGCTTGGTTACCCCGCCGTCATTTCAGTGCTATGACTGCAGCGGTTGCGGGGCCTGCTGCGGGGGGGTGTTTTACGTCGCCGTGACCCCTGAGGAGCAGGAGCGCATCAAGGGACAGAATTGGGCCGACGACCCGGAGATGGCCGGGGTGGAGCTGTTCCGCAAACATGATGGCCGTGCGGTGCTGAACAACCGCACCGATGGCCCCTGCGTCTTCCAGAATGAGAAGGGCCTCTGTCGCATCCATGCCAAATTCGGCGAGGCGGCGAAGCCGCTTCCCTGCCGCCTTTTCCCCTTCATGTACAACCCACTGGGCAAGCAGGTGCGGCTGGATCTCCGCTTCGACTGCCCTGCTGTGGCGGCGAACAAAGGGCGCGCTATCCCCGGGCACCGCCAGGCGCTGCTGGAGCTACTTCCGCTGGCACTGCCGGAATCCGCCGTGGATATTGCCCCGGCCCCCTTCTATGACCGTATCAAGCTGAGCTGGCCGCAGCTCTGCCGCGTCACCGAGTGCTTCGAGTCCATCATGGTGATCCCTGACCTGGATATCACGCGCAAACTGCTCGCCTGCGTGAATATGGCGGCGCTGCTGCGCACCCCGCGCCTGGCCGATATGGAGGGGCGCAAGCTCTCGGAATTCCTCAAGGTGGTAACCGACAAAGTGGTGGAGGCCGCACGCGCCGACCTGCTGCCACGCGCCCCGGCGAACCTGGGGGCGCGCCAGCTCTTCCGCCAGCTGCTGGCCACCTACGGGCGGGAAGACCGGATCAATGCTCCGGCTAATTCGCTTGAGCGGATGAAAAACAGCTTCAATATGATCATGGGCTTTGGCGTGGTGCCGAAGTTGTACCCGGATTTCCCCACCGTCACCTTCTGGGAGCTGGACGAATCCTTCGGCATACCCGACGCGGCGGCGGCGGCTGCGCTGGAGCGCTACTTCCACATGCGCTTCACCAGTCTGGCATTTTTCGGGCCGTTCTTCTTCGGGCGCTCATATCTGGAGGGCCTGAGTGCGCTGTTGCTCACCGCGCCGTTCATCCTCTGGTTCGCTCGCGCCGATGCCCTCCGGCGCAAACTGACGCATATTGATGCGCAGGCGATGGAGCGGGGCATCCAGATTGTGGACCGCCGCCACGGGCGCATCCCCTTCTTTAAGATACCCAGCGAGCAGTTCCGCCTGCGTTATCTGGCAGACCGCGCGACATTGCGCGCCTTGCTCGTCTGGTACGGGAGTTAACGAAGATGATCTTTGATGTAACGTTGCCCATGTCCCCGGGGATGGTGGGCTGGCCCGGGGATCCGGGAATAGAGTGCGAGATGTCAGGTGACCATGTCAGAATTTCCCGTTGGGGCATGGGTTCCCACGCGGGCACGCACGTCGACGCTCCGGCGCACTTCTCCGTGTCCCCGACCACAGTGGATGAACTCGACCCGAATGTGCTCATCGGCCCTTGTAAGGTCATCTACCTGCCCGAGGTGGCAGAGATTACCGTTGATACGCTGGCGAATCACCATCTTATCGGAGTAGAGCGCGTGCTCTTCCGCACACGCAACTCCGCCTACTGGGCAGGTGGGGCGGGTGAATTTGATCCCGATTTCGTTAGCCTGTCCTTCGACACCGCCGTGCTGCTCAGCGGCCTGGGGGTAAAACTCATCGGCGTGGATGGCCTGTCTATAGAGAAGTATGGCGGTACCGGCGAAGTACACGAGCTACTGCTCTCCACCGGGATAGTGCTGGTAGAGGGCCTGAACCTGCACAATATTCACCCGGGCCACTACCAGCTGATCTGCGCCCCACTACGGCTGCAGGGGGCAGATGGGGCACCGGCGCGGGTGTTTTTGGAGCGGTAAAGGTGGCTCAATCCTCACCTTTAATGCTCACCCACAC
>JBBQQW010000169.1:0-5435 GCA_038215455.1 Armatimonadota bacterium | reverse complement strand
TCTGCGCAGCAGACGTGCAGGCGCTGGTGAAGTTTCACGCTCTGGTGCTGGAGTTGCAGCTGGCCCAGGTCGCCGGGCAACCACTTGACCTGCTGGATATCATTCTGGCGCGCACTGGCTACGGTGAAGTATTGCTGGCTGGGGAGGGCGGCGAGCAGCGCTACGCCAACGTGCAGAAGCTGCGCGATATCGCCAGCACCTTCCAGGCACGTGGGATATTTGATCTGTCGGCCTTCCAGCGCTACCTGACACAAATCAGCACAGTCAGCCCGCGTGAGGCTGCTGCCCCGCTGGATGTCGAGGGCAGCAACGTGGTGCGCCTGATGACTATCCATGCGGCCAAGGGGCTGGAATCCTCGGTGGTCTTTCTCGCCGATGCCGGGAGAAAGAAGAATGATTTCTCCGACGTTTTTCTGCTGACAGCCGCAGGCAAAGTGACGGGCAAAATACCCACTCCCGACGATGGCATGGAGGCCCCGGCGCATTATCTGCAGGAGAAAGAGCGGCGCGCTGAGCTGGAGCACCGCGAAGAGGAGCGCCTGCTCTATGTTGCCATGACTCGCGCCCGCGAGCATCTGATTATCAGCGGCAACTGGCCAAGCAAAAAAGGCACGAGCTATATTGACCTGCTGAAGGGTATTTTGGGGATAGCGGAGCCTGGCGACGCAGACACTCTACTGCAACTCTCTTTCGACGAGCAGCAATGGGAGGTGCTGTTATGGGGCCAGGCTTCGCTTCGCGAGACGCAGGCGCTGGTGCCACCGGCGCAGCCTCCGACATTGTGGGATGATTACGCCGATGTAATCCTCTCGGGCAAGGTACTACCGGTGATACTCCCGCATGACAAACTTACTCTTTACGAGCGGGTATACGCGCGCACGCAACCCCTCTCGCTGGCGCAGCAATCCGGTCCCCTACGCGTGGGGGTAAATCGGGCACTGAGCTACTATGATTGTCCCCGGCAATACTGGTACCGCTACTTCCTCGATCGTGAGGGTGTGATGGCGCGCACCAGCCTGCCTCCGGTGACAGAGGAGATTATCTCCAGAGACAAAGAGCCGGAGGAATTTGACCACACGGAATACGGCAGCCTGGCGCACCGCGTGCTGCAACTGCTGGACTTCGCCCTGCCCGCGGTTGCGCAGCTTGATGCTATCCTGGCGTTGATATTGAGCGAGGACAACCGCCCGACTACTATCATTGAGCGTACCAAGCTCGTGGCCATGCTGCTGCGCTTGAATGATTCTCCGGTATACAATGAGCTGGCGCGGGCAGAACTCCTGCGTGAGCAGCGTTTCCTCATGCGTGAAGGTGATGCATATATCCCCGGTATCATCGACGTGCTGGCGAAAGCTGACGGCGAGTGGCGCATCTACGACTACAAAACCGGCTTCCCCTCCGCGCATTTCTACCGCCAGGTGGGGGCCTACGCACTGGGTGTGCAGCGCTGCCTGGGAGTCACCCCCACTACGGTATCGCTGATATTCCTCGAAGGTGAGGCCCCGCACTGCGCCGTGAAGGAGTACCGGGTGACCGAGGAGATGCTGCAGGAGGCACGCAATATCATCCGTATTGCCTCTGCAGGTATTCGCAGTGAGGATTATCGTCCTACCCCAGGACAGATATGCACCCGTTGCCCGTATCGGGAGCAATGCCCGGACGTGCTATAGTGTATTACGACAACGTATCTGGCGGTACTATGGCCCCATGTGAACGCAGCAGGGTGCGCAGGTCGTCCAATGGCACGTCAACGATGTCGATTCCTCGTGCAGATGCTAGCGCGGCAACCGCTCCGGCAGCCTGGCCTGTGGCGAAGCAGGTGGCTTCGACGCGGTATGCCGAGTTGGCTAAACGATCACCGGCGATGCAGCGTCCCGCTACTACCAGTCGCTGGCTGCCATCCGGGAGCATCGCTCCCAGGGGAATTGTCGGCACAATACCCGATGGGATGATGCGGAAGTCGATGCTCTGCGTGAGGTGGAGGTCGATGGGATAGAAGCTATAGCACGCACACCGCGTCGTCCCACATTCGACCGCTCATGTAGTCAGCTACGGAGATAGTGGCCCGGCCATATATCGTCGCTGACTCACGTATGCCGATCTCCGCTGCGGTTGATGTAATAGTGAGATTACCAAGGCCCGGCTGGGTGCGCAGGAAGCGATAAAGCCGCAGCAGCACACAGCGCCCCTCGGTCTCTGCGTGGGTGCGTCCTTCGCTGGTTGTGCCATCCACATCGAGGACATGGATAGCATTCCCACCTCGGTAGCGCAGCAAGGGCTCTATATTGCCTTCCGTCCAGCCGACGTCTGCTGCACAGAGCCGCCCGGCAGCGACTTCAGCGTCGAATGAGCTCTGGATGGCCGCGTAGTCAAGGTCATCAGGCTCATAGCCTGCGAATGACATCACCAGTGTGGCCGGTTGTAGTGTCTCTGGTCTACACAACGGAAAGCCAGCCAGGCTCACCAGGTTCGCATCGGCGCTACAGTCGATTAACACGTCTGCCGATATTTCGCGCAGGCCGGTCTTGGTACAGATGGTTACCGTCCACGCGTTTTCCACATAGTGCACTACCGCTGGCATAGCGTGCAGCAGCAGCTCGACGCCAGCTTCAACTAGTGCTTCACTCGCTAACAGGGCGAAGACCCCCGCATTTACATTGATGTACGTGGCTCCTGATGCACCAGGCTTAAACTCAGACGGATGAACCTGTCCGCAGAGTTCGCGCGTGCTGCAGAACAGCTCCCACCCGATCCCCGCGATAATCTGCTTATCGTAAGCGTGAAAGCTCGAGACGCAAGTGACGCCTGCAGCCGTCATCGTACCTCCAAGCATTCCGTTTCGTTCGATCAACAGCGTGCGTGCTCCTGCGCGACCTGCCTGAATCGCAGCGATAATTCCCGCTGTGCCTCCACCCACCACAACAACCTGATAGTGCTCTCGCATATTCACTCCCCGTCGCGAATGACATCCTGATCTCACTTTGCAGACTCACCAGCCACCACTTGGAGCAGCCGCGCTGTACTCCTCAGAAACACGTGGTGGCAAGCCAACAATTGCTATATTTTACACAGAACTCCATTAATGCAGCAATCCCAGCTGTGCCAGTGACAACAATATCTACTCAAAACACCGCAAAAAAGTGTATAATAGGCAATAATTCTTCATGGTGAAGGAAATTTGTCGTTACTGTCGAAGTATATATTTTAGTAGCAACTACAGGCATAAGGAGAAGAACTCATGTCTAGAAGAATTTCGCGCTGGTCTATGGTATTCGGGTTAGCCGGCATTATGGTGGCCACAGCTGCTTTCGCGCAGGATGTAACGGCTGACGTAACCGCGACACCCATGACCACACCCACCGCTGTCACCACCGGGGCGGTGGTAGATCCAGATACCACTGCTGTAGTAGTAGATCCAGGCTCTAATGCAGTGGTAGACCCTACTAGCTGGGGCGGAACCACCGTGGTTACACCACCAAAAACGGGCACCCCGCCGGTGGGGGTAGGAAAAATCCCCTCTGTTAAGGTTCCGGTAGTAGTTAAAGCGCAGCAGCAGACGATTCTAACCCAAGCGGAGATTCGTGCATTGCTGGCAGATGGTAAATACCTGGAGGCGGAGAAGGCCTATCATACCTGGGCAGCATACTGGTTTGAAGAAGATTACCGTTTGCTCGCGCAGATTGAGCAAGCAGTACTGATTCAACAATATCGCGATGGCGATCTTAAAGCATTGCTGGCACTCACCGAAGCTGGTGATCCACAGGCAAAGGGCTTGCTGCAAGGGGTATTGCTCAACGATCCGATCATCCAGGGGAATTTGACGGAAGATAACAGGAAGCTTGCTACGCCGGCGCATATCCAGGATCTGGTTGCTGCGGTGAATATGTCCCGCATGACGGGTGACAAGTCCTTACTCAATGCGCTGATGCTGGTCGTTAAATGCAACAACATGCTGCTGGCGAATAGCGCCATCGAAGCTGTAGGCGATTTAGGCGATGCACGAGTCATTCCTGACCTGCTGAAATTAATGGATACTGCCGACACCGAGCAAACGGTTTACCTGGCGCGTGCCCTCGATAAGCTCGGGGCAGGCAAAGAGGTGATCACCCGTTTTTTCGCACAATTACGCTTCCCCGAGGCCGCCACCCGCACCCGTGCTTCATTGGCACTCGGTGCTGTCGGTGATATGGCCGGTGGTATCAACATCTACCAGCTCTTGGCAAAAAAGGATCCTCTTGCTATTGTCGCGCTGGGCGGCTTAAAATCCGAGACCAGCCAGGCATACGTATTGGAAGCACTCAATGGCAGTGAAACAGAACAGCTGGCGGCTATGAAGAGCCTGGGAGTCGTCGGAGACAGCGCACAGGTGAAGCTTCAGCAGCAGATGTTGCTCTTAGTTCGCAACGTCTCCATGTCGGATAGCGTGCGCATTGCTGCTATCAGGTGGTGTGCCGATCAGACGAAATTGAGTAGCTCCTTGAATATTCCCGGTACCATCTGGAACGTGGCCATATCCGATGATAGTTCACAACCAGATAGTGTACGAGCAGCAGCAATCTCCGCATCGGCAAAATTGGGTATGCTGGCTTCGCAGACACGGCGTAATCTACAGCGCCCGATCGTTTCTGGGTTTAATGACACACTGGCAACGGCCGCACGTGAGTCATTCTTGTATTACGCAATCCATGCCAGGATTAAGAAGTAATTGTCTCCTGGTATCTAATATTAACGCGCACGGCATTAATTATTGTGCCGTGCGCGTTAGTGTATAACCGGTAAATACGATGAAAGTAAATATGAAATGACAGCAATAAAGAAGAAAAAGATCGTGCTGGTGTATGCGAATACCGGGGGCGGACATCTGAGCGCGGCCCGCGCCATCGAAGCAGCAATTAATGAACGACATCCGGGGCAATATGAGATTTCCCTCTTCAATATCGCCGTCGCCAGTGGCAGCAAACAGGTGACCATGCTCTACGACAGCTACAACCTGATGCTTAAAGCCAGCCCGCGCTACGCCCGCCCGGGGATGACCTTGCTCAATGCGCTGAATGCAGAAAAGTCGATAATGCCCTTCTTCCCCCTGGCATTTAAGAATATTGTCCAGTCATTGAAGGATGAAGCCCCCGCCATCGTGGTATCGGTGCACCCGATTGTTAATCACGCTTTGCTGCGCGCCGTTAAGGAACTCGGCTGGTCTGGCAAAGTTCCCTATGTGATCGTCTGCACTGACTTGACGAATAACTTCCTGAAGGGATGGGCCAATGCCGAAGCAACTCGCATCATCACCTTTACCGATATGGCCAAAGCGCAGATGATTACCTTCGGTGTGCCAGAGGAGAAGATCGTCCTTCATCCCGGCTTCGCCGTCGGTCCGGCATTTTTTCTCGATACCCACTCCAAAGAGGAATGTCGCACAGAGCTTCGCCTGAAGC
>JBBQQW010000168.1:0-5453 GCA_038215455.1 Armatimonadota bacterium | reverse complement strand
CTCTGCATGCGCTCATTGCCCGGATCGACAGCCATGGTCTTTTTCAACCATACATAGCCAGCGAGCAGTGCGATGAATGCAGCGATAAGCACAATCCACAGTGGCCCCCAGGCAGCTTCGCCGAAGGGCAGGGTGACGGCTTCGCCGCCGGCGTTCTTCTTCTCTTCGCCATTAGGTGCTGCTATCGGCTGTGCGGTCTCAGGGGTCTCGTCGGTATTGACAATCGGTGCACCGACAACGGCCGAGCTGGTAGTGGCGGATCCCATAGGCATTTCCATGGTTCCCGGCATGACTATACCGGAAGGCATGACATGGGTGGCGCTTTCCGTCACTGCTGTAGTGGCGGTGTTCGTTGCGGTACTTTTGCTCACTGCACCACTCTGGGCGAACAAGCGTGGACCGAACGCGATCATGCCGGCAAAGGCAAGGACCATAAACCCAAGGATCCAGGTCTTTAACGCCTGGCCCTTGCGGTTCCGCCGTTGCGGGGCGGATTTCATCTGCGATGATGGCAACATAACTTTGACTACCTCCTAGATATTGACCGGACAGACCTTTGTCTGCCGGTATTGTCAGGGTACGGACCCTTGGCCCGCGACTACGAGTGATTATTCACTCGACATGTTAAGGTAAACTACGGTGTGGTCGCGCGCGCACCGAGGTTATTCTATGCCCCCAGGACATTTACCATTGCTATTTGCTCCGGGTCCAGGGGTTTATCATTGCCATACACATCCTCGAGCGGTGTAGTGGTAATGCGATAATCCTGCTCTCCTACCAGCATACCGCGCTGGCCATCGAGCATGAATTTTACTGCATATGATCCGAGTTGGCTGGCGAGGACGCGATCCGCCGCCGTCGGCCGTCCGCCGCGCTGAACGTGGCCGAGGATAGTTGCGCGCGTCTCATACCCGCTCAATTTCTCCACCTGTTTCGCCAGCTCTTCTCCGTGTGCCGCGCCCTCGGCGACGACAATGAGAAAAGACTTCTTACCGCGCTGGTAACCGTGATTGATGGTATCGACTACCTGCTCGATCTTCCAGGGGATCTCCGGCAACAGCACCACTTCGGCACCACCGGCGATTCCCACGTGCAGGGCGACGAAGCCACGTTTACGCCCCATTACCTCGATGATGAAGATGCGATCATGCGAGGTGGCGGTGTCGCGGAGCCGGTCGACGCTCTCCAGTGCGGTATTCACCGCAGTGTCAAAGCCGATAGTGTAGTCGGAACCGAACAGGTCATTATCTATGGTGCTAGCCACGCCCATCACTGGGAAGTTGGCTTTTTTGTGCAACTCCAGGCTACCGGTCTGGGAGCCATTGCCACCGATAATCACCAGGCCTTCGATGCCGGCTTCATTCAGCGTGTCTACCGCCTGCGCAAAGCCTTCATCCGTGCGGAATGCTTCGCTGCGTGCGCTCTGCAAGATGGTACCACCGCGATTGATGATACCGGAAACGGAACTGGCGTCCATGACGCGGAAATCCCCGTCCACTAATCCCTGATAGCCGTGGCGAACGCCGATAACCTCGACGCCCAGGTTTATCCCCGTCCGCACCACCGCGCGAATCGCGGCATTCATGCCGGGAGAATCTCCGCCACTTGTTAAAACACCAATGCGTTTCATATTTTACACCATTTACCTAACCCCCCGGCCCCCTTCCCTGCGAGGGAAGGGGGAGGACGGTTATTATCCTGATAATTACCTAACCCCCGCCCCTTCCCTGTGAGGGAAGGGGTTGGGGGTTAGGTGAACCAATTACTCTTCGCCGCGGGCGACTTCACCGCCACCCAAGGATCCTGCACATTTAGGAGCAACAGTAGCGGCCTTGCCACTGGAACCCATGAAGCGCATGTACATTTTGACTTTTTCCTTGATAGCGTCTCTGCCTGGGCCGAGCAATTTGCGTGGGTCTTTCTCGCCGGGGCGTGCTGCCGCAGCGGCGATCAGTGCCTTGTTGAATTCCATGCCCAGCGAGGTGGCGATGTTGATCTTGGTGTAGCCATATTTGAAGGCGTCCTGCAGTGTGCCTTCGCCTGCTGCCAGATCAAAACCGTTTTCGTGTGCCTGCTCCAGCGTCATCAGCACGCCAGAGGTGCCGTGGCCGACCAGCGGAACCTTGACGGCTTCGTAGATCTCTTTCAGGCGGTCAATGCGCAGGGGCCAGATGTCCAGCCAGAGGCCGTGGACGGAGCCAACGGCGGCGGCGAGGAAATCAACGCCGGTCTCTTCGACGAATCTTTTAGCGATTTCCGGGGTGGCGATGCTCTCTTCGACCCTGGGTCCGATCTTCTTGCGCAGGATCTCCATCTGTTTGGGGATCTCCAGGGCGCGGATCTCGGCCATTTCGGAGTCGGAAAGTAACTGCTCGATGGTCAGCACAGAACCGATTTCTGCTTCAACGGGCAGATTAACGGAGTGGGCGATTTCGACGATTTTGCGGGTCATCGCGATGTTCTCTTCCAACGGCAGTGAATGGCCGTCGAACATCAGCGAGGTGAAACCGGCGCGCAGGCATTGTACATTCTGCACGTAGTCAGTACCGTGGTCGAGGTGGAGCACTACCGGGACGCTGGCGTTGTCGCCCAGCACCCGGGCCATCGCCGTGATCATCTCCAGCCCGGCGTACTTGATAGCGCCCTGGCTGGCCTGGATGACTACCGGAGATTTCTCTTCCTCTGCAGCCTGGACGATAGCCTGGGCCATCTCCATGTTGTTCAGGTTGAAAGCTCCGACGGCATAGCCCTCTTCGCATGCTTTCAACAGTACTTCTTTACTTGATACTAATGGCACGGTTCACTCCTTTTAATATGTCCGAAAAATCGGTCAACTACGCTAAACACGGCAAGAGTATCACCGCATCCGTTGGCCGCGCTGATACTCCATATCAGAACTATAATCGACAAATATTGCCGATATGTTAAATCACACCTTTTGTGCGATAATTACCAGGCGAGGGGCATCCAATGCCAGCTCCTCACCGCTAAATCCACCATGCAGGGCATCCACCCGGAATCCGGCATCCTGCAACATCGTCACCAGCTCCGTGCAGGTGTACACTCGTACCGAGTGCTGCAACTGCCGTCGTCCGGCCTCGGAGAGCAGCAGCTGCGTGTGTGTGTAGCGCCCAGCGCGTACATCCCACTCCCACTCGCTCACCACCACCATGCCATCCGGCAGCCGCTTCCAGCTTTTCTCCTGCGCTTTGCGCAGCAGCGCATCCCGGTTGGCCACGTCCAATATCAGCCAGCCGCCGGGCTGCAAGGCCTTCGCCGTCTCGCGCAGCACGTGGGCGTTCTCCACATCGTCAAAGTATCCAAAGGCGGTGAACATCAGTGTCACCGCGTCAAACTCGCCCGTGAAGGGCAAATCGCGCATGTCGCCGCGTACCAGCGCCACATCCACGCCCTGCTCCGCCGCAGCCCCGGCGGCCACATCCAGCAGATTCTGCTGAAAATCCAACCCGGTTACGTGGAAACCAGCCTGCGCCAGCCCCACTGCGTGCCGTCCCTGCCCACAGGCCAGGTCAAGTACACTGGCGTCTGCGGCCACCCGCTGCCGTAGCTCCGCCACCAGGAATGCCACCTCTGGCTCCGTCCGTTCCGCGGGGAACTGGTATAGTTGCAGGTACTCGTCGCCGAAGTAATCCGGCACCCAGGCCGCAACTGTCTCATCTAGCGGTCGCACTCAAACTCCTCAACGCTTGCGCTTTTTACGCGCAAACCTTTCTATTATAACTTAGATATGAATTTTGACGCAAGCGCGTGCTTCAGGCGCTCAAAAAGCCAGACCTGTAATAACTCATGTTCATGACGGGATTTTAAGTTACGGCAAAAATTAGGAATGCAATTACTTATTTGAGAGTGCCTTTCAGAAGAGGATATCGGTGGGTACGTCTGGAACCTTAATGTTTGGCTCTATGAGGAAGTTTGTGGGTAAACGCAGTTTTCTAGTATCATATGCGAATATATGATACAGAACTATATCGCCAGATTCTCGGCATTCACTCACCATGGGCAGTTGATCGAGTCGATTTAAAAGTTGAGGCGTTTACATCACATTATATACACCTGAACCTGCAGGAGTTTTCCCTCACCACGTCTAAAGAGAGCATATAGGAATTAGTGAAGATTGGGAGCAGATGATGATGATTGAAGATATTATTCGCATGACGTTGGAGTTAGCGGGTACTGATAGCGAGGAGGCGGATGATGACCAGGTGGTACCGCCGTTTGAAATAGCTGATGGTGAAGTGAAGATACCCACGGAGATCGCGTTGCTGCCGGTGCGCGACACGGTGGTCTTCCCGCGTACCATCGCCCCGCTCTCGGTAGGCAAGCCACGCTCGGTGCAGCTCATCAATGATGTGCTGGCGGGCGAGAAGATCGTCGCGCTCTTCGCCATTAAAAATGAAGTGGATGAGCCATCGCCAGAGGATATCTACGAGACCGGCTCCGCCTGCGGTATCGCCAAGACGTTGCGCTCCGCAGATGGCTCCATGCGCCTGATCGTGCAGGGGCTGCAGCGGATCAAGGTGCTGGAAATCACCCAGACAGTCCCGTATTTCAAGGCGCGGGTGGAGATTATCCCGGAGATTATCCCCAATGAGGATATCGCGCTGGAGGGCAGCGTGCGCCACGTGCTCTCGCTCTTCGAGAAAGTGGTGAACCTGGCGCCGTATCTGCCAGATGACCTGCTGGTCTTCGCCAATAACGTGCACAATCCCGGTCATCTGTCTGATGTTATCGCCAGTACTATGAACCTGAAGCTCCCCGAACGACAGGAGCTGTTGCGCCTGAATGAAGTGGACAAGCGCCTGCGCCGCCTCACCGAGTTGCTCAATCGCGAGATCGAGATTCTGGAGATTGGCAGCAAAATTCAGGAGCAGGTGAAGTCGGAGATGGAGAAGTCGCAGCGCGAATATGTGCTGCGCGAGCAGATGAAGGCCATCCAGCGCGAGCTGGGCGAGCTGGAAGGCGGTATGCGCCCGGAGGTGCAGGACCTGCGCGAGAAGCTGACCACCGCCCCGCTGAGCAAAGAAGCCAAGCAGGTGGCGGAGCGTGAGATTAATCGCCTGGACACCATCAACCCCGCCTCGCCGGAATATAACGTCGCCCGCACCTACGTCGAGTGGATCCTTGAGTTGCCGTGGGAGAAAGGCTCCGATGATCGGCTGGATATCAAGGCGGCGAAAAAGATCCTCGATGCCGACCATTATGATCTGGAGAAGGTGAAAGAGCGCATCCTTGATTATCTGGCGGTGCGCAAGCTGAAAGCCGACATGAAGGGGCCGATCCTCTGCTTCGTCGGCCCTCCAGGCGTGGGCAAGACCTCGCTGGGGCAGTCAATCGCCCGCGCCATGCAGCGCGAGTTCATCCGCCAGTCACTGGGTTCTGTACGCGATGAGGCGGAGATACGCGGGCACCGCCGCACCTATGTGGGGGCATTG
>JBBQQW010000167.1:0-5563 GCA_038215455.1 Armatimonadota bacterium | reverse complement strand
ATCGCTGCAGGAAGACGCCATCGTAGTCGGCACCGAAGGCCGTGATACCGAATTCACCCCCGAGGAACTGGCCAAACTGGCCAAACAAATGGCCACCAGTTTCATAAGTATCTGAAGGAATCAGCAGCACGGATGATATTTCAGGACGAACAAAAATGCAGCACGGGCAGGACGCCCGTGCTGCATTTCTGGTAGGTAGAGTATTACCCCCCACATTCCTTCACCGCAAATTCAGTCAGGATCTCTTCGTTGAAGATCTGCTCGGCTTTGCTGGGGGTGGCTTCACCGATCAGTTTTCCGTTTACGGCGATGTTGGGGCCTTTCTGGCAGTTTTCGAAGCAGAAGGTGGCTTTCACCTCTACCTGATCCTCCAGGTGGTGTGCGCGCAGCAGTTTATTCAGTTTTTGCATGGTGTCGTAGCTGCCCTGCTGGAAGCAGCAGGTGCCGACGCATACCTCGATGTCCATCTGCCCGGTGCCTTCGCTGAGGGTGATACTCTCGGTGATGCGCCGGCGGCTGGTGTACTCGGTATGCAGTGCGTCGTGGGCTGCGGGGCTGTTCGGTTGTTCCAGGTGGCGCGTGTACAGCTCCTGCACCGCCGTGTTGTTGTGCGATTGTCGGTGACGGCAGCCTTTGTCGATAGCTGCCAGCCCCTGCGCACGTTCGGCACGGCGCACCAGGGTGTCATGCGGTGGCTGCCCTGCACCACCCACGCAGCCGCCAGGGCAGGCCATCACCTCGATCATGTGGTATTTCTTATCCCCACACATCGCCTGCTGGATGAGCTGATCCGCCGCCTTGATGGTGTTCACCGTGGCGATACGGATGATGGTGCCGTTGATATCCACCTCGGCCTCGCGGTGGGTTTCGCCAGGGGCGGCGGTCTTCCACAGGTCCAGCTCCAGCTCGTTGCCGGTGAGGATCTTATAGGCAGTACGCAGCGCCGCCTCTGCCACGCCGCCGGTGGCACCGAAGATGACGGCTGCGCCGGTGGATTCACCGTAGGGCTGGTCAAAGGTTTCATCCGGCAGGCTGGTGAAGCTCAGGCCGTAGGCGCGGATCATGCGCGCCAGCTCTTGCGTGGTGATGACAGCATCGACATCGCGCACGCCGTCGACGCTGAATTCCGGGCGTCCGGCTTCGAACTTTTTCGCCGAACAGGGCATAATGCTGACGCAGAAGACGTCCGCTGCCTCCAGCCCCCCATCGGCGGTGAGATATTTTTTCGCCACCGAGCCAAACATCTGCTGGGGCGAACGGCAACTGGAGAGGTGCGGGATGATCTCCGGGTAGCTCTGCTCCGCTGCTTTCACCCACGCCGGGCAGCAACTGGTGAAGATGGGCAGGTTCTCCCCGCTGTTAAAGCGCTTGAGGAACTCGGTCGCCTCCTCCATGATGGTGAGGTCGGCGGCGAAGTTAGTATCAAAGACGCGGTCTGCCCCCATGCGGCGCAGCGCGGCAACGATTTTGCCCTCCACATTCACCCCTGCTGCCAACCCGAATAACTCGCCCAGCCCCACGCGCACCGCCGGGGCAACCTGGAAGACGACGGTCTTCGCCGGGTCATTCAACGCTTTGGTGACTTTGGCGATCTCCTGCTTCACCATGATAGCCCCGGTGGGGCAGACGGTGGCGCATTGCCCGCAATAGATGCAGTCAACCTCGTGCAGCTTTTTGCCGAAAGCCGGGCTTACCTCCACCTTCGAGCCGCGGTGGCTGAAGTCGAGGATATTCATCCCCTGGTGTTCCAGGCAGACGCGCACACAGTTACCACAGAGCACGCATTTGTTCGGGTCACGCACCAGGCACGGGTTGCCGGTGTCCAGCGGTTGCTTCACTTCGTCGGTAGTGTTGAAGAAGCGCACCTTGTCCACGCCGTAGCGCTCGCTGTAATCCTGCAGTTTGCAGCTTCCGCTTTTGTCGCAGGTGAGGCAGTTACGGTCATGCGCGGCGAGGAGCAATTCCAGCGCTACTTTGCGTACATTGCGCACGCGGGGGGAGCTGGTCTCCACCGAGAGACCGTCTTCCGGCGGGGTGGTACAGCTGGTGACCACACCGCGTTTGCCCGCGTCCACCACGCACATGCGGCAGGCACCGAAGGAGCTTAAATGCGCCTGATAACAGAGGGTGGGCAGCTCAATGCCCGCCTTGCGCACTACTTCGAGGATGTTCCGTTCATCGGTATATTCGACGGGGCGTCCGTCTACGATCATCTGCGACATCTATGCTACCTCCTTGATGGCGTTGAAGGGACAACTGGAGACACACGCGCCACAGCGGACGCAGGACTCCGGGTCAATGAGGAATGGCTCTTTGATCTTCCCGCTGATGGCACTGGCCGGGCAGACGCGCGCGCATTTGCTGCAGCCTTTGCACTCTGTCGGCTCGATGACATAGCGCTTGAATGCTTGGCAGACTTTCGCCGGGCAGCGCCCTTCGGTCACGTGTGCGTAATACTCCTCGGGGAAATATTTCAGGGTGGAGAGCACCGGGTTGGGAGCTGTTTTGCCCAGTCCGCAGAGCGATCCGTCCTTCACCGCCACTGCCAACTCCGCCAGTGTCTCCAGGTCTTCATCTACGCCCATTCCGGCGACGATCTTTTCCAGCACCTGCTGCATCCGGCGCGTACCTTCACGGCAGAGAGTGCATTTGCCACAGCTCTCGTTCTGCGTAAAGTTCATGAAGAAGCGCGCCATATCCACGATACAGGTGTCGTCGTTCAGCACCACCAGGCCACCGCTGCCCACCATTGCTCCTACGGCGAGGAGGCTTTCGTAATCCAGCGGTAGATCCAGATGTTCCTCGGTGAGGCAGCCGCCGGAGGGGCCGCCGATCTGCACCGCCTTGAACTTTTTGCCCCCACGGATGCCTCCGCCGATGTCATAGATGACGGTGCGGAGCGTGGTGCCCATAGGCACTTCGATGAGGCCGGTATTCACCACCTCGCCGGTGAGGGCGAAGGTCTTGGTTCCCTTGCTTTTCTCGGTGCCCATGCCGTTAAACCAGGCGGCACCGTTGCGCAGAATCAGCGGCACATTGCCGAAGGTCTCCACATTGTTGATCAGAGTGGGCTTTTCAAAGAGACCGCTGAGGGCGGGGAAGGGCGGCTTGGAGATCGGCATCCCGCGGTGCCCCTCGACCGAGGCGATGAGTGCGGTCTCTTCGCCGCAGACGAATGCTCCTGCACCTTCCTTCACGCGCACGGTGAAGCTGAAGTTGCTACCGAGGATATCTTCGCCGAGCAGCCCTTCTTCGTTCGCCTGCTTGATAGCATTGCGGATACGCGCCACCGCCAGCGGATACTCGGCGCGTACATAGATGATACCCTCGTCGGCCCCCACGGCGTAGGCGGCGATGGCCATACCTTCCAGCACGGCGTGCGGGTCACCCTCCATTAGTGAGCGATCCATAAAAGCGCCGGGGTCGCCTTCGTCGCCATTGACGATGACATATTTTTTGTCGCCGGGGGCGTTACGCACAAAATCCCACTTGCGCCCGCTGGGGAAGCCGCCGCCACCACGTCCGCGCAGCCCGGATTCGCTCACCTCGCGGCAGACCTCTTCGGGCGACATCGTCTCCAGCACCTTCGCCAGTGCGGCATAGCCATCCTTCGCCAGGTAATCTTCCAGTTTGTCGGGGTTGATATTGCCGCAATTTTCCAGTGAGGTGCGCGTCTGTAGCTTATAGAAAGGGATTTCCTTCTCCCCACGGCACTTTTTCCCGGTATCCAGATCGTTGTAGAGCAGGCGATCAACTACCACGCCGTTCTTCAGCGTGACGTCAACGATCTCCGCCACATCCTCCGGGCGCACCCTCGTGTAGAGAATGTCCATGCCTTCAATCTTCACCAGTGGGCCCCGCTCGCAGAAGCCGTGGCAGCCGGTGTGCTCCAGTCCGGCGGGTTCTTGCTGCAGTATCGCCCGCTCATTGCCGATCAACTCGACAAAGCGGTCGAGTACCTCCAGCGAACCGTTGGCGACGCAGCCGGTACCGGCGCAGATGAGCACCCGGCGGGTGACGGTGGCACGGTCGGCGAGGATGGCTTCGCGTTGTTCCTCTAAAGCTTCGGGTGTTGCAATCATTGTTGGCCATCCTCCAGTTTGTTGATGTCGTTGATAACTTTCACAATGCTTTCCGGGGTCATCTGCGGGTGTACTTTTTCATTTATCAGCACCACCGGGGCCAGCCCGCAGGCACCCAGGCAGCTCACCGTCTCCACACTGAAGCGCAGGTCTTTCGTCGTCTGTTCGCCCGGCTTCAGTTTCAGCTTCTCGCGGATCGCCTGCAGCACCGGGATAGAGCGGCGCACGTGGCAGGCGGTGCCATCGCAGATGCGGATCTCGTATTTGCCCTTCGGCTCCAGCGAAAACTGTGAATAGAAGGTGGCGACGCCGTAAATCTCGGAGGGAGAACGCCCCAGCGCGGTGGCGACGTAGGTGAGGATATCCTGCGGCAGGTAGCGGTACTCCGCCTGAATCTGCTGCAGGATAGCGATGAGATAAGTGGCATCAAATTCATACTTGGCCAGAATCTCATTCACCTTCTGAAATTTGCGCATCCCATCAATCGGCGCGCGCTTCCCACTACTTGTTACTTCGTTCACAGTACCCATGACAATGCATCCCCCGCCGTCATATTTTCGTCCAAACCCGCCCATTAGCAGAGCAACTCTACGCGTATGAAGGACTTAACTGCCCTCATTATAGCCGATTGAGAAAAATTTCACAATAGGCTAGTGAAAAATAGTACAAACTTTTCGAAGGGGCAGATCAGGGCGCTAGCTGCCCCGTATTTTATCTCTGATAATTACCCACAAGTGTGAGTTGAGAGTATTATTTGACGACAATCGTGTTTATTGCCTTGGCTCTACCTAACGCGACCAAGCCGAAACTAGACTCAATTCGCGCTAATACCGTATCAGGTCGTAATTTCTACTTAACGTGCTACTTTTCTCTACAAGTTGAGGTGATTGCAAAACCCTTAGGTTGATGTTTCGCATTCAATCAATCCCTGGGGCAACGCCCCAGGTCTGTATTTAAGGTAGAAGGGGCCGGGAGTTAGGTCAGACTCCGGGCTGATGAAGAGATGCTTTGCTCTCTAACCCATAAATATCGTTCATAGCCACAAACCATCCGACATTGCCTGGCCGTAAACGATCAGGCAATGTCGCGCTAAAAAAACGGTACTCCCAAGCTGTAATTATTCTGCGAAATCAGCATGATAAACTGATTTACGGCACGGAGCAGCTTCAGTAACGGTACGTCGCGGCCACTCCTGTCTTTGACGGCATCATATCGGATGCAACGACAAAGACCTGACCGCTCATCTTTACCACTAATTCGCTAAGGTCATCAAGCAGGTCATCAACTAACGGGTTGCTCAAGTCCCCGAATTTGATAAACCCACTCTCGTTATTGAGACAGCCGGCAATCAGGCGATCTGCATCGATCAGCAGCCGTGCGACACGCCCGGCGGCGGCCGCTTTGGCTACCTGCTCGATATCGTCACTGCCCAGTTCATGCGAGTTAGCTTGCGCGAACTCATCGGCCAATGACGCCAGCCG
>JBBQQW010000166.1:0-5638 GCA_038215455.1 Armatimonadota bacterium | reverse complement strand
TAAGCTTGACAATCTGTTGCAAAACTGACATATTACTCTTTGACGGATTCAATGCAGGCCTCCTTATTTTGTCGTGAAAATAATATACCTGCGAATCCGTCACCTGGCAAGATCAGCATTGGCTATGGGATGACTGTGATTATCTATTGAAAAACGATCATTCTCCCCCTTCCCGCGCCGGGAAGGGGGCCGGGGGGTTAGGTGAAACCAAGGCTAACGCCATTGATACGACATCAATTTTTCATCCACAAATAATGAAGCGCACTTCATTACTGATTCCTTTTTTACCGTTACCTTCACAAGGTTATATGCGGCTTCAGATTCTCCAGCGTCTTCTCCCCCAGGCGGGGGATGTTCAGCAGCTGGGCGTAGTCGGTGAAAGCGCCGTTTTTGCTGCGGTAGTCGATAATCGCTGCTGCCATCACCGGGCCGACGCGGGGGAGGCGTTGCAGCTCGTCCAGGGTAGCGGTGTTTACGTTGATTCTCTCCGCACCGGACACCTTGCTGCTGGCGGGTTTGGCGGTGGATGCCGTTACTTCACCGGAGGCGGATTCCGCCGGTGGTGCGGTGGTTTCCATATTGCCACTGCTGCTTTGTTTACTCGGTGTTTTCTCATTTTCTACCAGTGGCGGTGGGGTTTTGGCAGTGGTTTTTTCCCATTCATCACGCGTAGGCAAGCTAATCTTTTGCCCATCCTGCAGGTGCGCCGCCAGGTTCAGTGCATCGGGGCAACCCTCCTCGGTGGGGCCGCCTGCCGCCTGCAGGGCATCGCTGATGCGTGTACCTGCGGCAAGGGTGTAGCTGCCACTGTGCGTCACTGCGCCGGTGATATGTATTGTTACGCTACTGGCGAGGGGGATATCTGCGGCGGCGGCCTGCGCCTGGTAAAGCGGGCCGTTATTTGCCTGTATAGTGCTGCGCGCCCCGTAGGCATAGCCCAGCACCACCAGTGCGCCAACTACGGCTACCAGCAGTACCGCCACCGCATATTGCTCTGCTCGTGAGAAATACCAGCGCATCACTCACTCCATCTGGGGTAATTAAAATAAATGTGGCTGCCCGGGGAGGGGTCGAACCTCCAACCTTAGGATTCAAAGTCCTCTGCGCTGCCAATTGCGCCACCGGGCAGTATGTGTATAAGTATACCCAACTACCCGGCGCTGGTCAATTGTTTTGGGTGTAGGAGTGTTGTTTATAATCACAAGTGGTCCTCCATCGCCTGGCCGTGAACGACCAGGCTGGAGGGCCTACGGCCAATCGTCCTTCGGACGGGACGGTTTTGGATAAGCGTTCCCGTCCGAAGGACGTTCGGCGAAGCCCACTAGCCCAGTCGTTCACGGCTGGGAGAACAGGACGAGCGCTAAAAACGATATTCCTATCTTTCCGGGTGCTAGTTACGGCAGCGGATCGTTTATCTTCCCCATGAAGAGGATTGCGCCGGTCTGGCTATCGCTAATGGTGACAAAGAACGGGTGATCTACCGTCATCTCAAATTCCGGTTTTGGATCAAGCATGATGGAAGTTGTGGAGATGCCGACCACGGTTGCGCCCGTAGCTTCGGTGCTTTCCTCGTTCACCTCCAGCGTGGCTTTATGCCGCACCAGCGTGATAAACAGGTCTTTTTTGCCGGTCATACCGCTCAGGTCGGCGACTCCGGCGGTGAAGGCATCTGTCATGCCCATTTTGCCTAGTGTGTCATTCAGGCCCACCAGATAATCCAGTTTCATCTTCGGCAGTTTCAGTGTCCCTTTATCACTTCGGAACTGGTTTTTCCAGGTATTCCAGTTATCCGCCGTCAGCATTTTGGCGAATGCATCGGCATTCACATTGGCTTTTGGCAGGATAACAGTCATCATGATCCGGCGATTGCCATAGGGGAGCTGAATGGCCTGGAATTTGTCGTTCTCCTGGTAAGAGTAGCTATCGTGACGGCTCATCATCGGCACCTGCTTCGTTTTGCCCCCGAGCAAAGTGAAGTCGGCGTCCTGGGTAAGCCCTTTCTCGAAGGGTATAGTCCACTTGCCCTTGAAGTAAACAGCATTAGCCAGGATCATCCGGGTATCGGCGTTGAAGTCATCAGGCTTCAGCAGGTCTTTGATCTTATCGTTGGTGTTTTTGGCGATCCAGCTATTAATCGGCCCAGCTGCAGCGGGGGTGGTCAAATCCATGTTGGTCACTTCCGCCTGAAAAGCCGTCTTGTTGCGGGTGATAAAGTCAGGCAGCAGCGGAAAATCGTTCTGTACCCAGATACCATTGGCGATATTCGTGGTCACCTTCGGGTCCGACTTCTCCATCATCTGCAGGATGGCAGCATTGCCGGCATTGAAGTTATCCAGCGTCAGTTTGTCGATTCCCAGCGTCTTCGCCATGCCATCTTTGGTGGTTCCGGCAGCCCCGTTGTAGACCATCCCCAGCGCCATACTGATGCTAGCCGGGGAGTAGAAGACGTTGCCCGGTGCCTCACCCAGCTCCCCCAGCAGGCGGAAGCCGAAGTCGTTACTCGCGGCGGCGACGGCACGCGGCTGTGCCTGCGGGTCGATCTTCGCGTTCTGCGCGTTGGCGACACTGCCCAGCAGCGACATGCCCAACGTCAACGCAATTGCTGTACTTACTTTCATCACAATTCTCCTTTCGAGAGCTACGCTTGCGGGTCTTTAACCAGACCCATGAAGAGGATTGCGCCGGTCTGGCTATCATTGATAACTACGAAAAATGGGCGATTAACAATCATGTTATATTGTGGAGCAGGTGGCATACTTTTAAACTCCATCACCACAGCGGTGGCGGCGGTAGCTTCCGTTCCCTTCTCGTCCACATCCAGCGTCGCCTGGTGGCGCACAACGCTGATAAACAGATCTTTCTCCCCGGTCATCTTGTTGAAATCAGCACGCATGCTGAATGCATCTTCCATTCCCATACTTATGAGCGCATCATTCAAGCTCTGTTCATAACGCATCTTAATGCGCGGTAGTTGCAGCTTCACACGGGAGTTTTTTTGCTCAGTGGCATTCCATTTATTCCAGTTGTCCAGTGTGAATAAAGTAGGGACGTCCTCAGCTTTCACTGTCGCTTTAGGCAGGATTACATTCATCTGCAGACGATTATTCTCACCATACGGCAGGGCTATCATCTGAACCTTCTCATTTTCCAGATATTTATAGTATTCCGTCTGTGTCATCATCGGCACTTTCTTCGTTGTGCCATCCAGCAGCGTGAAGTCGCCGTCTTTCGTCATCGCCTCTTCGAAGGGGTAAGCCCATGGGCTTTTGAAGTAGACCGCATTCGCCAGCACCATGCGTGTATAGGGGTTAAAATCATCTGGCTTGAGCAGGTCTTTGATCTTATCTTTCGTCCCTTTGGCGATCCACTCGTTGATCGGTTTCGCCGCGGCGGGGGTGGTGAGATCCATATTGGCTATCTCTGCCCCATATGCTGCTTTGTTCGTATCGATGAATGTTGGCAGCACCTTGCAGCGGTTATCCACCCAGATGCCATTGACGATGTTTAGTTCCACTTTGGGATCAGCTTTCGTCAGCATATCCAGCAATGCGCTGTTGCCACTGCTTGTATCTGCAGGGGCCAGTTTCCCCAGCGACATCGCCTTCGCCATCCCTGCTGCCGTTTCCCCTGCCGCACCGTTGTAGGTCATTCCCAAAGCCATACTGATGGAAGCCGGGGAGAAGAAGATGTTGCCCTTCGCATTTTTGTTCACCTCAGCGAAGAGGTTAAACCCCATCTGGTTGGCATCAGATGCCACCACGCTAGCCAATTCTACGGCACTCGGCTTTATCGGTGCGGCCTGCGGCCCTGGATCTAATGCAGGGCCTGCTATTAGCCTGCTGATACCCAGTCCAGCAACGAACAATACAGCTACTGCGCCGATAAGTACAAATTTCTTCATAGCATACCTCCATACGAAAATAGTTTTTGCGGGCGCTTTGCCCATTGGTTTGACCTAACCCCCAGCCCCTTCCCTGCGAGGGAAGGGGTGCCGATTCAATATTAATCTATTGAAAAACGATCATCCTCCCCCTTCCCGGCGCGGGGAGGGGGCCGGGGGGTTAGGTAGACCAAGGCTAGTGCCATAGATGCAACATCATTTTCCCATCTTCAAAGAATGAAGCGTACTTCATTACTGACTCCTTATACATTAATCATATTCTACTGCTTTAGACTTGGATTGAATGTCGTATGTTCCATTCAATTCAAAGTAATTATTTCGCTACTGTACCCCGTGGAAAAAATTCAAATGTCCCGCGCCCATTCGCTACCATGGGGATCATGCTCATGAATAGCGAGAGCTGGTCGGCATTGACCTCATAGCAGCCGCTGATGCACGGGTAGTTGAGTGACCCGGTGGCCGTGCCCCAGCTGCCCTTCGTCTTGTTGGCATCCAGCATGTTGGCGTTGCGCCGCAGGAAGGAGTTGCTCATGGAGAAGGTCGTCGTCGCCACCACGCGGGGAAGTATCAATGGGGTGGCGCGCAGCGGGATGTTCATCCCCGATTGCAGGGCAGCCACATTTTCGCCCACTTGCAGCATGACGGAGAGCGCCGGATCAAAGGTGGTGAAGGGCGGGCTGGCCACTGTTATGCCGGTTTCCGCGTTTGCTTTCGGCATTACCAGCTGCGAATTCTCCAGGTACAGGACACCGGAGAGCAGCGGGCGCGCTGCTACCGTAGTCAGGCGCAGATAGCCCGAGGTTTTGTCGACCAGGGCAACGGACTTATCCAGTTGGCAGTTGGCAATGCGTGCCGCCATATCCCAGCGCCAGCTGTTCGGGTTGTTCAGGGCAGCGCGGGGGATAGTGACCTTGCCCAGTGCGATCAGCGCGCCCGGTCGGTAGCCGTCATCCGCGCGCTCCAGTGAGGTATGGCACTGGTTCAGCGAGATCTCCAGCTCATTATCCTTGCCGGCAAGATCCGCGTCAATAACGAAGTTGCGCAGGATATTGGGGAACGGCGCATTAAGCGCTGACATTGTCATATCGCCAGTGTAGTTGATCTTCCCGGTGAGTACCGGGGCATCCAGCTCGCCCTGCAGGTGAAGTGCCATGTCGATGTCGCCGGTGATATCCTCCGGGGCGATTCTCACCCGCATCAGTGACGCCAGCAGCGGAGCGGTATCCTGTGCGCGACCATGCTCCAGCTTCAGCTGCAGGTCACCACTGACAGGTGCACCGGGCGGAAAACTGACCTCGCCGGCCAATTGTGTTGTGGTCTCCCCCGTGAGCACCGCCAACGAGGTGAATCCCACTTTACTGTCCGCGTAGGTGAAATTGGCGTTCACTTCATCAATAGCGGCGAGATCATAGTCATCATGGCGTAACGCTGCCAGCCGTGCATCGCCCGACAGTGACATGCCCGCCGGAGCAAAGCGGATCTGCGCGGTGCCGTAGGCTTCGGCATCGGGCAGGCCAGCAGTATCAATCCCGAACAAGCCCAGAATCTCGGTGAATGAGGCACCGTCTGCCTTCAGTATCGTATCTGTAGTCGCATTAGTGGCAAATGGATCGCATCCCGCGCCGTTATCCACTAATTTCAGCTGCAGCCCCGGACGCCGAAGCGTAACATGCGACAGGCGCAGCTTACCGGCAGCGTAGTTCACTTCGCCGTCGCCAGTGTCGTAATGCCGATCAT
>JBBQQW010000165.1:0-5665 GCA_038215455.1 Armatimonadota bacterium | reverse complement strand
GTATCACCTGACTGACGCCGAACGTGAGCTGGTACGGCAGGCCGTCCCCTATGCCTGGGGTGCCACCGGAGGCCGAAAAGGAAGCTGGCGCGCCGAGGAGAATTTATAGTATATGAGCGCGGATTACCAGATAGAAGCCTTTGTCATTGAGGATTACGATGAAGTCATCACCTTCTGGCGCGGGCAGGAAGGTATTGGGCTGAATGACGCCGATGAGCGCACGCCGATTGCCCGCTTGCTGCAGCGCAACCCCGGCATGTCCTTCGTAGTGCGCTCCGGCAGCACCATAGTCGCCACCATCCTCGCCACGCACGACAGCCGCCGTGGCTACCTGCATCACCTGGCAGTAGCACCGGCATACCGCAAACTGGGCCTCGGTAAACAGCTAGTGGAGCTGGCGCTACAGCAACTGAAAGATGCAGGCATCAACAAGTGCAACATCTTCGTCTACAACGACAATACCGATGCAGCAAAATTCTGGCAAAAACTCGGCTTTGCAGTGCGCACCGACCTGATGATCATGCAAAAGACGGAATACTGAAACCAGTGATGGAACTAGAAACTGATTAAGGAGATAACATGGCAACACGATACGGACACCTTTGTTTTTTTGTACGTGATCTGGCGAAATCCCGGTCATTTTACCTGGATAACTTCGACATGGTACTCGATAAAGAAGTACCTGGCGACCACGGTATCGTTACACAGATTTTTTTGAAAACCACTGACGGTATGCTGCTGGAACTCTGGGAACAGCAGGACAATGGCCCGATGCACGGGCACGTCGCCTTCTGGGTTGATGACATTGTCACATTCTCCGCAGGGCTGCACGCGCGGGGGATTTACGTTTCCGCGCCTGACCTCCGCCCCTCCGGCAACACCATCGCCTTCCTGAAAGACCCTGACGGCAACACCATCGAGCTGCTCTGCGCACCGCACTAACTCAGCTGGGAGCTCAATATGAAAATCCGCTATGCGACACTCGCCGATATTCCGCAACTGCTGGCGATCTACAATCACGCAGTGCTGACGAGTACGGCGAGTTATGACATCGAGCCACAGACCCTCGCAGCGCGCCTCGCCTGGTTCGCCGATAAAGAGAGAAATGGGCAACCCGTCTTTGTCATAGAAGATGGTGACGGCGTGGCCGGCTTCGCCACCTACGGCAAATTTCGCGAGAAGATCGGTTTTCGCTATACGGTGGAGCATTCCATCTACATCGCCGAAGGCAAACGTGGGATGGGAATGGGCAAGCAGCTGATGCAGAAACTAATCAATTCAGCCACTAAGAGCGGCTACCACGTTATGATCGCCGGTATCGATTCATCGAATGAGCTGAGCCTGAAATTCCACCGTTCCTTCGGCTTCGAAGAAGTAGCGCACTTCCGCGAAGTCGGGCACAAATTCGGCAGCTGGCTGGATGTAATTTTTATGCAGAAAATGCTGGGGGAATAAATAAAAAGAAGGATTAACCAACAACACTGTAGAAATATAGCACCAGCAAGCCAAATACCGCGACACCGGGGAGGATGCCCATGATTGAAGTGCGTGATTTACGTGTGGACTATGACGAAGTCTGCGCGGTGCAGGATCTTTCTTTTGATGTCCCACAAGGGGAGATCTACGGCCTTATCGGGCCGAACGGCGCGGGCAAGACCACCACCCTGCGCGCCATGGTGGGGTTGCTGGAGCCGACCTACGGCACCATCCGCCTTAATGGCTTCGACATCGCCACCCACCGCGAGCAGGCGGTCGCGCATATCGGCTTCATGCCGGACTTCTCACCGCTCTATGAGGAACTCACGGTATATGAATTCCTCGATATCTTCGCCTCTGCCTATAAACTGCCCCCGGCGACGCGCGCGACGGAGATTCAACGCTATATCGACCTGGTGGAGCTGACCGAGAAGCGCGACACCATGACCGCCGGGCTGTCGCGTGGCATGAAGCAACGCCTGATGCTGGCCAAAACGCTGCTCCCCTCACCGGCCATCATCCTGCTCGATGAACCGGCCTCCGGCCTTGACCCGCATTCGCGCATTCTGCTGAAGAATATCCTGAAACAGCAGCGAGCGGATGGCAAAACGGTGATAATATCCTCGCACATCCTCTCCGAACTGGCCGAGTTCTGCACCTCCATCGGCATCATGGAGCGCGGGCATATGGTCA
Organism: Armatimonadota bacterium; assembly: GCA_038215455.1. GTDB lineage: Bacteria > Armatimonadota > Hebobacteria > CAIYQO01 > CAIYQO01 > CAIYQO01. The sequence goes on along the minus strand of JBBQQW010000165.1, from coordinate 3,496 downwards.
CCAGCGGGCGCGTGGAAGATGTCGGGGCACGCATCTTCAGCGAGATACGCTACAGCATCGAGTTGCTGGGCGATGCCGACAAGTGTGCGGAGCTACTGGCCGCCGATACCGGGGTAAGCAAACTGGAGCGCCTGGAAAACCGCTTCACCTTTACCTTCAGCGGTGATGATACCGCTGCTGCCGCGCTATTAACGCAATTGGTCACCGCTGATATCCAGGTGATTAAATTCGTCCGTGAGATAGAAACGCTGGAAGATATCTTTATGCAAATCGGCGCCAGGGAGGTAGCCTGATATGAGTAACTCACTATTTATCGACAACCCTATTCTGCTCAAGCATATTCGCGCCCGCCTGCGCAAGGCGCAGCTGGTGCCATTCATCGTCGTGGTGGCGCTACTCAGCGCTCTCTTCTGCTGGATGGGCTTCGCCCCACTAAACGGAGGTAGCAGTGGCTACGCTTCGGAATCAACCCGCACTACGGCCTTTTCCATATTGTTCGGATTGCAGTGTCTGCTCCTCTTCGTCTTGGGAGCCTGCCAGGTGGCGGGGTCAGTGGCAACGGCGCGCGAGGGCGGGCAGCTCGATTTTCACCGTATCTCCCCGCAACGTCCCCTCGCTATAGCCGTTGGTTACCTGCTCGGGGCACCTATCAGGGAGTTAGTCCTTTTCGCCTGCACCCTCCCCTTCATGTTGCCCTTCATCATCATGGGCAACCCCTTCTGGCTGGGCTTCGGCTTGCCTGTACTGTTCCTCGCCATGCTGCCCGCGGCCTTCTTCTGGTACTGCTTCGCGTTGCTTCTCGGCGTGATGTTGCCCAAGCCACGCAACGTAGCAGTGCTGGTCGCTATCGTCATCGGCGGTGCCCACCTGCTGTATACAATACCGTTTATGCAACACTTCACCATAATTGCCACTATGCAATCCACAATATCTTTTTCATATTCATATCATACAGCTTCGATGGATAATGATCTCCTGCGCAACATCATGTCGTTTTTCTTCACTATCCCAATTCCTTATGTGATCCTGGGGGTCATACACCAGCTCATCCTCGGGGCATTCTGCCTATATGCCGCAAAGCGTAAACTCACTAATGAGCTGGCCTATCCCTTCTCCCGTCCGGTGGCGCTGCTCTTCTTCACAGTCTTTGCCGCGCTATTACTTGGCGTTATTATCAATCCAACTATGTCCAGGTACAGCGATAGCTACAGCTATGATTATTCCGGCATGGCGCTTTTCTGCCTCTACGGATTACTCGTTATTGGCTTAATACTCCTTGCCATCTGTACGCCCGCCCGCAGCGAAATCATCAAGGGTATCCGCCACGTGCGGAAGCTGGGCCGCCATATCATTCCCGTTTGGGACGACCGAGCGCCCAACACCATCTTTCTGATAAGCATCACTGCCCTTACTGCGCTCTTCTGTGCGATTGGCATAGCAATTATCGACTTCTTATTGAACAGAGAGAACTCTATTAGCCAACAAATACTTCCCATCAATGTTATCTATGCAACCGTGAGGCATAGCCTTAAGTTTGAGCAAATGGCATTGGGGCTGCTAGTTGTCATCGGAGCAACTCTATTTTTCGGCGCGGCGCTCCAGTATTGCCAGCTCAAATTCCGCAAGCAAGGCGCCACCCTCTTCGGCATGTTGCTCTTCCTGCTTTGGATTCTTCCGATCCTCATAGCTTTCGTAGTATCGATAGTGACGAATTCTAGTAGCAATCCTGGAGCATATATCCTGGCGATATCACCCTTATCCAGCATTACAGAATTGCTGATAGATGCGACAGATTATCTCCACCCTGCCATCCCTGTTCTCGCCATCGCCATCCCCTGGCTATCAGGCCTTTTCTTTTTCATCATGTCCATGCACGAAGCGCGTAAGCTGACGCTACAGCCGGAGAGCGCCCCGCCAGCAGCAGCGCCAGCCGGCAAACCATGATGCAGCCCTCTGGGAACGCAGGCGGGAACTCCTGCGCATTTAGACACCTTGCCGATTAATCTTTGTCATATTAACTTGCTCATCTCCACTGGTTCATGCTAGAATGTAGCTGAAAATGCGGACATATTTATCTGACAAGCTGAATCGCCGACGCTGGATGTTGATGCTTCTCACCGAGTTCCTCTGGGGGCTGGGTGCTTATTTTGTGCTCGTCAACACCACGGTGATGTCGTATCTGCGCACGCTGGGAGCCACTCCTATCTTAATCGGGACGATGGCGATGGCAGCAATGGCACTGCCATTATTGCCGCAGCTCTTCGGTCGTCCGCTCTTGCAGCGCTTTCGCCGGCGCAAAAAAGCGCTGATCGGCCTGCATATCGCTGTCATTATCCCGTATTTTCTCATTCCCATTACCGATATATTCCTTTCACCATGGAATCCACTTGCGTCATTGGTTATAACAATCTGCCTCTTCGCTACTTCACAGCTGCTACTCGGGCTTATCAATCCGGTCTGGATGGACATGATCGCACAGGTATTCCCCACACACCTGCGCGGGCGCTACTTCGGCATTTCCGGGTTCTGCCTGGCTTTCGGCGGTATTATTGGCAGCGGTATGCTCATTGGGCTACAGTATCTCCTCGGGCCACTGGTCTACCGGGGTGCATTTATCGCCGCCGGGGTTTTCTTCCTCGCCTCCATGGTGTCATTTGCCATTTGCCCGATGCCACACGCAGCCTTTGATTCCTCGAGCAATTACCCATCATTACGCCATCAGGTATCTGCCAGCATCCGCGCATGTAACCCGCGCGATAACTTCGGCCGTTTCGTGCTAAGCTTTATGCTCACCAGCACCGCGATGACGGTATCTCCGTTTCTCATCGGATACGCAACGTCAAACAAGGGATTACACCTGCCCGAATCAATCTTTTCGATGATGACCCTCTTTCAGGCGTTGGGCGCGGGGTTAGGTGCTTTGACCATGGGCTGGTTTGTAGATCACTATGGCCCCCGCGTCCCCTGGGCATGCTTCGCTTTGCTGGTGCCGATAATCGTGCTCCTCTTCCCCCACGCCGGATATATGCCCATTTTCCTCCTCTGCAGCTTGCTGATGGGGGTGCAGAATGCGCTCTGGGCAGTCGGCGGGCCATCATTGCTGGAGCTTTCACCGCCCGGGGATAAGAGTAGTTTCGTCGCCATTGCCTACATGCTTGGTTTCCCAGGAACCGCATTCGGCCCCATGTTACTGGCCTTCATTATCTCCGGGCCTTCGGGATATTCAGGCGCATTCATGGTTGCTCTCATAGTAGGAGTGCTTTCATTTATAGTCGCTCTATCCCTCAAAAAGCGCGAAACACATCACCACATGCCTGCATAATGATGAATCATATTAGCCGCACGCATTTTTCTTGACACCAGCACTGACAATTCTTATACTATGAGTTGGTGTGGTGGCATAAATGCTGCCATAATAGTGGTACACAAATCACACAATGTGCCGGAAATATTTAATACCAAGGGAGCCATCTTTTTATGGCAACGACTGTAAAAG